>JBDSYA010000310.1:0-2825 GCA_039925865.1 Ignavibacteria bacterium | reverse complement strand
AAGGATCATTTTCATCATAATTGAAAATTTCTTCATTTACTTTTTTTGGAACATCCTGTCCCTGAAACATTTCCAGTCCGACAAAAGCAAAAATTATCAGGATCAGAATTGCGGAAATACTCTTTTTAATGAAGTAATTCTTTTTCATAATATGTTTTTTAAATTTTTTAATGGATTGCGATAATGTATATTTATTAAAATTATATTTCAACTCCTTTCTAACGGTTTGTTAATGTTAAATTTTATAAAAGAAACTTTTTTCTTTCTGATTTTATTTTTTTCCATATCCAATATAAGTGCCATGGATTCATGGACACGTCTTAACAGTCCTGTGTCAGTGGCATTGAGGAATTGCTTCTTCACAGATAATCTTAACGGTTGGGCTGCAGGTGATGACGGGATCATTATTCATACATCAAACGGCGGTAATACTTTTGAAATACAGAATTCAACAATTGACTTTTATATAAACGATATTTTTTTTGTCAATGAACGACTGGGATTTGTGATTGCCAATGAGTTTCTTTTCTCCGGTACTACAATTTTAAAAACTACAAACGGCGGAATTAACTGGGCCGGTGAAATATTCCCCGACACAACAAAGGTATTCAGAACAATTTTTTTTCTGGATTCTTTAAATGGTTACATGGGAGGTTTTGCCGGAGCAATATTCAAAACCACCGATGGAGCCAACACATGGGCGCAGACAATTGTTGATTCCTCTGAGTTTTCTCAATTTCCAATCTCAAAATTTAATTTTGCAAACAATGATCTTGGATTTGCATGCGGCGGATATACTGATGTTGCAGGAGTTATATGGAGAACGACAAACGGAGGTTCCAGCTGGAAAGCAGGTAATTATGCATCAGAACCTTTTTACGGATTGTTTATAAAAGATTCTCAAAATATTATTGCCTCAGGAGGTGATTTTGAATATGGTGTTCAGATAAGTAATAGTTCAAACAGCGGTTTCACATGGAATTATACTTCACTTGGGATTTTCGGTCAGTCTTACTCTCTTGATTTCCGAACTTCAAATGAAGCCTGGATGGCTTTAGGATATGCACAAAACTGGGCGGTCACTTATAATTCCGGAGCATCATGGACTTCGATACCCACAACTGACAGCGTTGAATTGTATTCTGTAGATTTTACAGATTCGCTTCATGGCTGGGCAGTCGGAAATAATGGTGTGATATTAAAATATGTTCCCGGCAAAGTTAATATTTTTTCAAAAGAAGATAACTTCGCTTCATCATACGCGCTATTTCAAAACTATCCGAATCCATTTAATCCCTTTACAAAAATTGAATTTCAAATTCCGGTTTCAGGATATGTTTCACTTAACATATATGATGTTTCAGGAAAGACAATTAAATCATTCCTGAAACAACGATTAGATATTGGATCTCATTCGTATGATTTCAATGGTGAAGGTCTCTCCAGCGGATTATATTTTTATGTTTTGAAAATTGAAAGTGTTTCATCAGGTGAAATTGTTTTTTATGATACAAAAAAAATGATTCTTATGAAATAATATTTTGAACTTATCACCTTAAATAAAAAAGACTGAAAGAGTTACCTTTCAGTCTTTTTCTTTTACTTAAATTGTGACTTGGACTTTTATAATTCTCCGGCCAACTTTCCGTTAACACGGTTATCAGTGTTCGAATTATTTTTCTGAATCTTTTCAATTACATTTTCTTTCAATCTGACATTCGGATTATTCTTTAATAAATTTCCGTGTCTCGATCTTAAATATTCCTCATAACTGAATTTTTTCGAATCAACAGGTGGATTTTTTAAATCCCTTTCTCTTTGAATTCTGTTACCTTCTTCGATCTTCATTCTGTCAGCTTCAGTTAATGACTTTGGTTGTTCCGGAGTTACATCAGGTTCACCACCAGCCGGAGCAATTCTGATTGCAAATTCAGCAGCGCTATTTTCGCATACAGCAAGGTCAGCACCATCTGTAGCATTGTCTCCGGTGAGATCAGTAATTACATAACCGGTTACAAAATTTACTGCATCATTATCAATAAAACTTAAATCCGAACCATCAACCACAGAATCCTGAACTCCATATGAGCCTGATCTGCCAACATCCCCGCTGTACATGCCTCTATAGAATGGTGATGTGCTGACGATTGCCTGATTATTAGCAAATGCCTGTCCATCAGGAGTAATAAAATTAAAATGAGTATTCGATCCCCTAATATAAGCAAGTCCGGTGTTGCTCCACGTCTCTATAGAATTCCTATGTCTTATCACTTTATAATAAGAACCATTTAGTGCTTTATTAAACAAAGGGCTTACAATTGCATTCGAATTTGGAAAACTTATTGAAGAGTCAACAACAACATTTGGAAAATCAGTTCGGTGTAAATAAACTCTGACCGTATCTGCTAACCTCCAATATGGTGCAACAGGAATCCACATACCCTGTGATGCAATTCCAATTGTATTTGTAACTGCAGTCGGTAACACCTGCAGGCAGATATTATCTAAATAAAGATTGTTTCCAAATCCGCTTCTTGCTCTGAATTTAATTCTATTTGTACCTACAGGTAATGCAAAGATAGTTGGTCTCCATTGACCGCCTGATGTCGGACTAAAATCATTAATTCTTCCAACGGTATTCAATGGAGCACCGGTATTTTCATTACCCCATAAGCTAACCAGAGTAGAATAGGTTGATCCTCCATTAACTGATGTTTCTATAATTAAAGAATCAGTATTTGAAAAAAATGGAGAGTAAGCTCGGTCATAAGTTAAATAAGTATTGGCGGCTGTTGCTGCAAAAGTTTGAGTTACTAAAGATTGTG
>JBDSYA010000309.1:0-8241 GCA_039925865.1 Ignavibacteria bacterium | reverse complement strand
AGGTGCAATATGCCCGATCGATAAAAAGAAATAATCCCTGTCAGTCATTTCAGCATCAGTATTATCTAAATTCAATTTGTTAAAATAAAGAGCCGTAAATATATCTGCCATTCCAAGCGGTCCGCCCGAATGACCTGTCTGCGCGATCACAAGCATGTTGATTATATCTCTTCTGATCTGCCTCGCCATTTCATTAAGATCTTCTATTGATTTTAAATTAGGATTTTTACTCATGCTTTTTTAAATGTTAAATATTAAATGTTGAATGCTATATGTTATATTTTAAATTTTAATCCACCTTTCGAAAAAACACCATGACCGGCTCTATATGTTTCAACAAAATTATAATACACACCGCTGAAGTAAATGCAAATAATTCACTTGTTCCGTCATTGAATAATAACGAATGGCTGTTGAATCTTAAAATAATATCTTTCAAAATAAATATCGAAAGTGGAAGAATTATTAAAGCTATCACGCACGCAATATGAACATTTTTTACTAATGCTTTGGCTATAAAGTAAAACACAAGCCACAAGATTACCAAAGTAAAATTAACAGCAGCCATCACTCCAGCTCCGGTCGCAAGTCCCCTGCCGCCTTTGAACTTTAGCCAAATGGAATAATTATGTCCAATGATAAGACACAACATTGGAAAGACCAATGCTCCAAATCCCGATTCTAAATTGTTAATTAATAAAAGAACCGGTAAAAAACCTTTTATAAAATCTAAAAGCAAAACTATTATTCCGTCTAGTCTTGAATTGGTAACATCAAATGTATTTCTGGCACCGATATTTCCGCTGCCTTCACTGATAAGATCTTTTTTATATTTAAGCTTTACAAGAATATATGCTGTTGGTATTGAGCCAATCAGATAAAATGCAATACAAAGTAAAATATAATTTAACATCAACTTTATTTAACATCCATGATCCGGGCAACAACAATACCGCTTTGTTTTGCATTAGACATCAGATAATCCTGCAGCTCAACTCGTGAAATTTCCACTTCTTTATTCTTAAGTGAAGCATGCATAAGAAATGTCATTCCGTCTTTTTTATAAACCAACCCGGTGTGTGCAACGTCAAGCCCGTCAAGGGTCGAAGTTAATCCTACTATATCACCCGTTTGAAGTTTATCATAAAAATTTGCAATTTCTTCTTTAGGAATATAATATTGTTTTCTCGAATTTATATTAGTCTCTACTTCATTGATCAAAGAGTAATTAAGATCATTATCCGAAAGCTGCTTATAAGATTTTCTATGTGAGGTCATAAACCCAATATATTTTGAAGACAATGTACCGCCAATTTCTTCTGTAATATCTTTTAGAATACCTTTCCTTTCATTATCGTAGATCCAGTCAGTAAAATAATGAAGCCTTGAAGCATAGCCTGAATTTTTGCCGTCACGGTATCTAATCTTTTCAAGTTCGGATGTGTAATCCTCAAAATTATTTTTTCCGTCTTTTATCAGCCTTGAAAAGATAAGAACGTTTTCAACAAATGTTACACAATCAAGACCTGTTATCCTGACAACAACTTCCTCCGAATTATTATTTTCATCAAGTGTACCTGCAACATACGGGGTACCCATAAATGTCTTTCCGACTTCACCAATTACCTCATTTATCGGAAGGTTTTTTAGTGAAGCATCAAAAGAAATCAGTTTCTTTTTGCACTTCATAATTTCATAATCATCAGCGCAATTATTATATCCAGATTTTATTGCATGGAATGCCCTCGGGATGTTTGCTTCAGTAAAGTTGCTTAAAAAAGAAATTACAATAACAGATATGACTAAACTAATTTTATATGTCGGGTTCATTTTTTTTATAATTTTATTAACTTGCATAACGAATATTATAATCAACAAAGTTAAATTTTAACCGTTCAACTTAAACATTATTAATTATATTTTAAATGTTAAAAACATCTTTGAAAAAGATCACCATAAGGCCCGCCAAAAAATCTGACTCTTCAGATATCTCAGAATTGATAAATGAACTTGCAGTTTTTGAAAAGCTTCCTATTCCTGATATTAAGGCAAGAAAGCGTTTAATGAACGATGCTTTTTCCAAAACTCCTCCGTTTAAAATTTTATTATCAGAGATCAACGGGATTTTATCCGGATATTCTATTTACTTTTTTACTTACTCATCTTTTCGGGCAAACAAGACTCTGTATCTTGAAGACATTTTTATTTCTGAGAAATACCGAAACATGGGAATTGGGAAATTATTTTTTAAAGAGTTAACAAAGACCGCTAAAAAAAATAAATGCAGCCGAATGGAATGGGTTGTATTAGACTGGAATATTAATGCAATTAAATTTTATGATAAACTTGGCGCAACGCAGTTGAAAGAGTGGAAGATGTATAGGGTGAGTTTATAGTGTGTTGTGTGTGTTGAGTGTGTTGAGTAGATCAGCCAGCTTCAGTAATCTGACGGAATATCTTTTTTTGCTGGACAACATTAAGTGTATAGTAATTTATAAACCTTCCTCATTTAAGTAAATTAACTCAAGTTGACCGCTTTACTTTTAAAAGTGTTGTTCAGCCACGAATTATACGAATTGTCACGAATTTGTAAAATATGTTTTTTGAAATTCGACAAAATTAGTGAAATTCGTGTCAGGATTTAACATCAAGTTATAAGTGGTCAACTTAAGTAAATTAAAATAAACATTAAACTAATCCCATGATGTCTTGTCTAAAAACCGATATTATAACTATAATTTTCCCGTTGAATGAGAATTTAAACTTCGATGCAATTATATTTCTTTATATTTAAATTAAACAGAAATCATTTTATCTATTGACAGGTATTAATTTAAATATAAAATCAGACGATGAAGAAATTATTGAAGCATTTATTAAAGGTGATCAGAATGCCTTCAACCTTTTAGTCCGTAAATATCAGGAAAGAGTTTATTGGGTTATCAGGAAAATTGTTTTAAATCACGATGATGCAGATGATCTTACACAGGAAGTATTTATAAAAGTTTACAGTTCGTTAAATGATTTCAGAGGAGATTCAAAATTTTTCACTTATATTTACAGGATCTCCGTTAATTTTTCACTCAATCATATCGCAAAGAATAAAAAGATCTTACATAAAACTGTTAATATTGAAAATACCGATGTCAGTTCAAAAGATAAAAAGGCCGATGAAGAAATGGATGCATTTGAAAGAACAAAATTACTTGAAGAGGCAATTGCGTCTTTGCCGGAACAGCAGAGAGCTGTTTTTAATATGAGATATTATGAAAATCTGAGCTATGATGATATTTCCGGTATTATGAATAAATCAACAGGCGGTATGAAGGCAAATTATTTTCATGCAATTAAAAATATAGAGAAGTTTATAAAAAAACACAGGCTGTCAGAATTAATGGAGCAAAATTAATATAAAAAATATGGACGCAAAATATAACAAATATAATATCGAAGAATTAAAATTTAATCTTCCAGATTATATCTCAAATAACATTTCAGATAATGAGCTCTCAGATGCTATAGAAAATGAATTAAAAATTAATCCTGACCTCAGGAAGGATCTCGATGAGCTCAAAAATACTTTCAGTTTCCTTGAAACATCAGAGTTTGCCGCTCCTCCCGTGAATTACTTTTCAAATCTTCCTGTAAAGATCAATCAACGGATCAATACAAATGAGCAACCTAAAGGTTTTCTGGATCGCCTCAGTTTATTCTGGAAAATTCTTATACCGTCAATACCTGCCATAATTATTATTTGTATAATTTTATTTAATAGTTTAAAAGACGATTCAACTGAGATTATGTCCGGCAACCGTGATCCTGTTAAAAAGGAGTTAATTCAAAAAGAGACAGATCCTGTTGAAAACAAGAATAAAATTACCGACAAACTTTCCGATGATTCAAAGGAGAAAACTTTTAAGAATGAAATTCATAAAAAGAACAATATTAAAAGATCAATACATCCACTTCGTAATAATAATGTGAGTGAGGATCTTACAAATTTAAAATCACCTGACACCGCCAAACTTCCGCAGATTCCTCAGCTATCAGACGAATTACTGGCAGACAATATAGAAAGCAATGAAGATTCCAACAACAATGAAGAGACTGATATATTATATATAAATGAGGAAGGTGAAGACGAAGATTTGAATGATGAATTTTTGAATTTTACTCCCGCGGAACAGCAGGAGATCATTGACAATTTAATTAAAGCTCAAATATAATATCAGACATGAAAAATTTTACTGGAATATTTCTAATCCTATTTCTCTTTAATGCGGGATTTTCAATTGCTCAAAGGGATGGTAAAAAAAATAATTCCGATGACCTGGACAAAGTATTAAAACAGAAAGTGATGGACAAATTAAGCTTTGATGAGTCTGCGGCGGATATGTTCATATCAGCATATAAGGACAACAATAAACAGATGCGGCTGATTAATAAGGAGCGCAAAGAAATTATGGAAAGTATTGAGCTTGATCCCGGAGCATCTGATATAGAATCAAAACTAGATAAAATGGTGGAAGTTGATACTAAAATGGCAGAACTCAGAAAGAATTTTTTCATTCAGCTTAAAACATTTTTAACACCGCAGCAGATCGCAAAAACACTGATCCTCAGAAAGAATTTTCATAAAGAATTAAGAAAACAAATGGGCAAGCAGAGGAAACGCGATAAATCTGATAAGCCATAGTTAAAAGAAAATATGATTATATTCTTCCTGAAAATTCGGAATTGGCAAAATAAAAAAGCGGGTCTTCTTCAGACCCGCTTTTTTTAGAAAATGTTTTTCAGAAAGAGTGTTTTATTTGATTAAAGTCATCTTCATAACCTTATCAAAAATAGCACCTTCTCCGCTAAAGCTTAATTTATAGAAATATACACCACTTGAAAGATTAGCTGCATTTAGCTCAACTGTATAATTTCCTGCAGATCTGAATCCATCAGTAAGTGTAATCACAAGCTTACCACTGTTATCAAAAATTGAAATTTTTACATTACCGTTTTTTGGCAATTCAAAATCAATATCGGTAGTAGGATTGAACGGATTCGGATAATTTTGAGAAAGTTTAAATTCACCAGGAACACCAATAACGACTTCATTTGACAAATTGAAATACTCAAAGTTACCATTGAAATCTATTTGTTTCAACCTGTAATTGAAAGTACCGGAATTCAAATTTTTGTCGGTATAAATATAATTTATTTGAGTGGTTGTTGATCCGTTACCTGCAACGTATCCAACTTTTGACCATTGACCGTTAGCCGATCTTTCGATATCAAAACCTGAATTATTAATTTCACTTGAAGTTACCCAATTCAAAGTTACATCATTACCTGAAATGCTTGAAGTGAAAGAAGCTAATTCAACAGGCAGCGGGTTATCATTCCATTGTTTATATACAGTATCTACAAGAGTACCTGTAGAACCAATTATAGTATCAATTCCCGGAACTGTACCTGTATAGCAAAATTGAGCAATACCTGCAGCGTTTGAGAATGCAAAACCTGCACCCGGATTTGCACCTGAGATCAGATAATCAACTCTGATTCCCGGTACAGGAACGTTTAACTGATCCCGAACAAGACCGTCTACGCAATGCTGTGTGTTAATATTATTAATTGCAAACTCAGGAGTTACGTCAAGAGTTGAAACAATTGCGATCTGAGATACAGACTGACCTCCCGGATATCCGTAAGAATCATCAGTATTAAATCCGTATTGGAAAACTCCGAAGGGTAGGCTTCCGTTTAAATTATGGGAGCCCGGCGCTACAACAAGCTGAGCACCTGAAAAACCACTGACACCGATCGGTGTAAATGCAACAATAGGAATAGCAACACCATCAAGAGTCATTGACCCAACAATAGAATTTGGAGCTACAACATTTATAAAGTGAGCAACATATCCGCTCACAGTAGTAACTGTATAGTTTGCAAGAAATTGTTCGAACGGAGGAATCAACATCATAAACGGATCACCCGGGTTTCCTGAAAAATCTGATCCATTAGAATATTGAGCAACAAGTACAGGTTTGTCAGCTGTAATAGTTGACTGAGTAGTAAGAACAACTTCAATGAACTGACTTGCATTGATCGCCGGCTGAGATATACCATTAATTGAAACAACTGTTGTATTTTCAGAAGCCATTATTCTCCAGGTATCTCCATTAATTCTGGAGCGCAACGGAACGGTAACAAAATTCTTACCCCATGTAGTAGTTGGAGGAAGCATTTCACATATATGATCACAGAAAGAAAAACCTGACGGAATATTTGTACATTGAGCCGATCCCATTACTCCAACAGGCTGCGTTGAGGTAATAGTTGTTCCGGTAAGATCAGCCGTGCTTGAAGCTGTATTTGCAAGCTGATATGTTTGACCCTGATTTAAAACAATATTATAAGGAATTCCTGCTACACGTCCTGAAGTGGTAACAGTAGGGGTAATTGTAACAGTAGTTCCATTTACTGTACCTACAACTCCAAACTGAACTCCACTTCCGGATGTATTATTTCTGTAAGTTAAAACTCGATAATCTGTTCCCAGAATATCTGTTGGAAGTCCTAAGTATGCATCTGTTGTAAAAGTAGCATAGTTAAGACCATACACTGTAACTTCGTTTAAGGAAACAACGTGAATGCCTTTATTGTCAATAACATTACTGGTATGAGTTGCAAGAGAAGTAGGAACAACAACCTGGGTAACAACATTTGCAGTAACAGCAAATGGAATCGCTGCAAAAGAAGCACCTGAAACTGTACCGGAAGTATTAACATCTGATGTAATGAACAAGGTAAGAGTTGGTGTTAATACGTTTGTATTGAACATTAACCAGAAATCAGTACCTTTTGAATCTTGAGCTTTCATAGTGTTGACTGTAGTCAATGCAAGCATTAAAACCAAAATCAAAACTGAGATTTTTGTAAACATTTTCATTCTATTTCCTTTCGTTTAGTTGTGAAAAAAATAAATTTAAACATTTATAATTATGCTCTTCTGTATCTGAGAAACTTTGAATTTGGTATGACTTGGGGGACTAACTTGGAAATTTTAATTATCGTAAAAGCACCGACATTTTAATAAAAAAAATATTTTAAAACAATTGTGAAAAAACTGGCTAAGCTCTCTAAAGTCACATCCGTCCAAAACGATTGTTCAGAATAAGTGACTATTATACTTAAAAAGATTTTACTAAAGCAATAATTTGTAGAAAACTTATGAAATACCCCTCCCAAACCCTCCCCTTGCAAGTGAGGGCAGGGTGGGGTTATTTGAAGGTTGAGAAAATTTTTAATCAACAATTAATTAGTTCAAAGTTTTTTCTTAATTTGAAAATTATTTTGTAAGGCACTGCTCTAAAGTTATACAAATATGTTTTAGTAACAGTGCTATTCAGAACTTCAATTAAAAACCACATCCGTCAACGTTTGAAAGCATTGCCTGCCATTAATCCAAATGTTGAATGCTTCACCATTTATTTAAAAATAAAAATCGAAAATCAAAATATGTTTTAAAATCCCAAAAGTGTACAAAAGGTAACTAAAGAGAACAGATTAAAACAGATTATAACACCTTAGAACGATTAGAACAGATTCTTGCATTGATATTCCATTGTAATTATAAGTCTATTTTTTTAGCTTACCAACTTATTTAAAATATGTATAAAACTTTACCTGAAAATATAATTCTTCCGGATCTGGAGAAAGAAATTCTTGAATTCTGGAAAAAAGACGGGACATTTGAGAAAAGTATTTCGTCTAAAGACGGTAAAAAAACGTTTACTTTTTATGAGGGGCCTCCTACTGCGAATGGTCATCCGGGTATTCATCATGTAATTTCGCGAGCAATTAAAGATCTTATCTGCAGATATAAGGCAATGAGTGGTTTTCAGGTATACCGCAAAGCGGGCTGGGATACTCAGGGACTTCCGGTTGAGGTTGAAGTTGAAAAACTTCTTGGCATAAAATCAAAAGCTGAGATTGAAAAATACGGAGCAGTTGAATTTAATCAAAAGTGCAAAGAATCTATTTTTATTTATCTGAAGGAATGGGAAGAGCTTACAGAAAGAATGGGATACTGGGTTAACCTTGATGAAGCTTATGTGACTTTTCATAATGATTATATAGAATCAGTCTGGTGGGCATTAAAAAAGTTTTTTGATGAAGGCCAAATTTACAAAGGTTTCAAAATACTTCCATTTTGTCCTATATGTGAATCACCTCTTTCTTCTCATG
>JBDSYA010000308.1:0-8558 GCA_039925865.1 Ignavibacteria bacterium | reverse complement strand
TAAATAGTTAGGAGTATTGTTCAGTATTTTTATATAGTCTTGCTTTTCTTTACCCGAAAGGTAATAGTGAAGAAACCCGGACTTTTTTTGCCAGGAATTATAAAAAAGCTTCCATAGCTTATGTGCACTCATATCAAATGCGCCGGCTGCTTTCACTGTTTTTCCATCTTCCACATTTGTTACAGACCACACTTCCATCGTTTTATTATTATTTATGGTGGCTATTCCGCAACGCATATTTTCTATTCCGAGCCTTTCGAGTTCAGTAAACAGCGTAACTATGGCCAAACTTACATCATTGCTGCTGTGCATTGCCATTGTTCTTGCCCTTACTCTTTCCAGTGATGCTTCGATCTGAGCTTCTCTTGCCTGCGCTTCGGCCTTTTGCAGATCGAGATATCTTCTGTATGTCTGCCCGAATACTCCGGCAAATCGTTTAAAAGTTGATTCATCTTCTGATGTTAATTTCTTTAATGTAAATACAAACAATGTCCCTTCATTGAAATAAAAATCATTGTGAAAAATTTCTTTAGGCAAAGAATTAAGATCATATGTCACGGGATAATTTTCATTCCTATTGATAGCAGTGAAATATTTAATCAGATCTTTACCTTTCAATTGATAATAGTAAGATTCTTTTTTATTCTTCCAGTTATTAAAGGCTCCTTTTAATAACGGATGTGTGCTCATATCCAGATATCCGATAATTAGCTCAACCTTTCCTATTTTGTCAGACTTCGCAGCCCATGTTTCCATTTCTTTTGCTTCATCCATAATCCCGATTCCGCAGCGATAGGTTTCAATTCCAAGCTTTCTAAATTCATCAAACATTACCGCGATAGTCTCTCCGACTTCACGGCTATTATGCATGGCCATTGTTTTTGAACGGACTCTTTCGAGTGCCGCTTCTATCTTTGATTCTCTTACCTGGGCTTCAGCTTTCTGCAGATCAAGAAATCGTGTATAGGTTTGCTGGAATACTTTTCCAAAGCGCATGAGCGTGACATTTTCTTCATCTGAATATGGAATACCCGAAAAATTCTCGATGTACAAACCAACATTATCTAACAATACAGTTGATGTTCCGAGACCCGGACAATTAAAAAGAAATTTCTTTGATTCATCCGGAATTCCGGGCACAAGTTCAATAAGCTTTTGATAAAATTTGTTTTTTTCATCAAAAGTCAGATTCATGGCAAAGAAATCTTCTCCTTTTTCTTTTGCTTCTTTAAAACGATTATAGTACACGCAATCAAAATAAGGAACTGTTACTTTGGAAGGACTGCCGAGCTTGTCTGTTATCCAAAGATCATGATCATCCCCCGCCTTATAGTCCATATCAAATCCTGCATGGTCAACCAAGATATTTAAATTAACGAATTGCTCATAAACAACCTGTATAACCTCTTTCAGCTCCTCACTTTTTTGCATGGCCATTGTTCTGTTTCTCACTCTTTCCAATGCAGCTTCTATCTGCGCTTCCTTTGCCTGCGCTTCTGCTTTTTGCAAATCAAGAAATCTTGTATAAGTCTGTTCGAATACATTTGCGAAGCGTCTGAAAATATCATAAGCATCGGAATTCTGCTCATGTGTATGAAATGATAAATAACCCTGTTTGAAAAATGCAATATTATATACAATAGTTTCCGGAAATTTATAATGAGCTTTTCTTAACTGTTTAATTTTTTCACCTATCCCGGGAACTGTTGTCAAATAATCAAAATGTTTTTTTAGTTCTGCACCTCTTACTTCTTTTACAAAAAATTCTTTTCCTTCTTCCTTTGCTGAATATATTTCCTTATAAATTTTACTTTTAGTATGAGGTAATTTGAACGGATTCTGAATGCCGCCTTCTGCAGAACTCATCCAGACATTCGCATTCTTATCTTCATTTTCCCAGATGACATAACCGCAGCTGCCTGTATCCACACCGAGTTCACTTAATTGCTGAAACAATAAAATTGCTGCTTCCTGAAGTTCATCACTGCTGTGCATTGCCATTGTTCTTGCCCGGACTCTTTCCAACGAAAGCTGAATCTGAGCTTCACGTACCTGCGCTTCAGCTTTTTGCAGATCAAGAAAACGCCTGTAAATCAATCCGAATACTCTCGCAAATCTTATCATAAGATTGCACTCATCTTCATTAAGAGGATGAAGAGAAACTACATTAAGAGAACCCTCAGGAAAGAAAAATGTCTGAAAAGATTCTTTGAGATTAAATTTCTTCTTCTTCGGATATGAAAGTATCGAAGACATTTTTTTATAATATTTTTCTACTTCATCACCTGACACTTCGTAGAAAAAATATGGTTCCTTTCTTTTCCACGCTTCATAATAATCTTCAAAAAAAGGATGAGCTTTAAATGGAACTACTCCCAAAATCCTGTTTCTCTTTTCATTTATTAATTGAGAAGACCAGATCTCTAAAGTCTCATTTAAAGTGTCAACAATTGCCACGCCCGTTCTTATAGTCTCGATCCCAAGTTTTTTTAATTCGTCGAACAAGACTGTTGATGCATCAACTAACTCATCGCTCTTTTGCATTGCCATCGATCTTGCCCGAATTCTCTCCAGTGAAACTTCTATCTTTGCTTCACGCACCTGCGCTTCTGCCTGAGCAACATCCATGTATCTTCTGTATGCAAGTTCAAATACATTTCTGAAACGCTTAAGGAGATCAAGTTTGCCTTCATTGATCGGTCCGTAATTTGAAATGCCAATGCCTCCGGTTCCTATTGAATAGAAATAGTAATGAAGTGAAGAAACATTATCAAGTTTAGGATCATCTTTTTCACCCATTGCTTTTCTATACTCTCTCCACTTATCTAACTCGCTGCCTTTAATAGCAAACTCAGCAAACGCATCATTCTTCTTTCGGATCTGTTTGACTAAACTCTCAGTTGCAGGATGGCTATTGTAAAAAATAGTTGTAACGGTAGGACCCGCAGCATTTGAAAAATCATAGTTAAGAAATGAACCTGCATCATCATCATGAATATTTATCATCGCATTTCTTAATTCAGTAAAACCAAGTGCAAGAAGTTCTGCATACAAAACTTTGCAAATGCTCAGAAGGTCATCGGGCTTCTTCATGCTCAAAGCAACTGCTCTTACGCGCTCGAGTGAAGCTTCGATTTCCAGGTCGCGGTATTTTTGTACTAAGTCTGCTGTTTTCTCATCTACTAATTTCTGAAGCTCTGCATTTTTTCGTTGCCATTCTTTCTCTTTGTCAGAATTCAATTTATTTTTTTGCAATTTAATTAAGCCTGATATTTCATGGCGAGGTGGGGTTTAAAGTAAAAATTTGTTATTCAAAGTTAAATAGTAATTTGAATGATGATCAGTCAAGCAATTGTGGCTACGAATTCCCGCGCCGTCGGTGCCGGCGGGAAATGTGTTTCCAATAAACCTATGAACAACATTTAATTAGTCGGGACTTTTCATAGGTTCAGAAACAGCATAACTGTCCTCAAGTATCAGGTACCTGGTTATTAATCCGTTTTCAACAGTCATCTGAATGCAAAAGGGAGATTCGACAATTTTATTTGTCTGTAGCATTTTTGTTTTAAACTCACCTGTAATAATTGCTGTATCTTTGTCTGTAAGTGTATGATCTATTTGTGCAGATACTGGTTGGGTATTTTTCCAAAGTAATTCGTAAAAAGTTCTGATTTCTTCTCTGCTGTTTCTTCTTCCAAGCCACGGCGCTCTTTCTTTGTCTCCCGGAATGTACCAGTCTGTATTTTCTGAAAATAACTGAAGCAATTCGTATGAGTTTCTTTCGGCCAGTGATTTAAGGAATTGCTGAACGACTTGCTGAGGGGAATTGGAATTTGTGCTCATAATTTATTATTCGTTTTTTCTTTTAATAATAAACAGGGTGAATTTACTTTGCGATTCAATAATCAGTAATGAATAAAATCTTCAGCTTACAAGCCGGGTGTCCTGCGAAAACTAAAATTGTCATTCTCGAAGGCTACCATATTTTGTTTCATTTTGTTTTATCAAATAATTTCGCATATAAAATTCTTTTCAGAAATTCTATTTTGAAAATAATTATATCAAAAATGGCTGAAGTAAAAATTATATCACCAAACGACTCCTTTTGGACGACATTAAAGGATGCCATCCGGGGTACTGATGCCGACTATACTAAAATTCCTATAAAGAAAGCAATATTCCTGCTGGCTGTACCAATGATGCTTGAACTGGTAATGGAATCAACCTTTGCCGTCGTTGACATTTTTTTTGTAGGAAAATTAGGAGCATCAGCCGTTGCAACTGTCGGTCTGACCGAGACTTATCTTTTTATCCTTTATTCCATAGCAATCGGTCTGGCGACTGCAGTTACAGCAATCATCTCACGTAGAATTGGTGAGGGCAGAAAAGATGAAGCGGGATCTGCTGCTATTCAGGCAATAATTCTCGGATTGCTTGCTTCAATTCCGTTTGCAGTTGCAGGCATTTTCTTTGCTAAGGATCTGCTTGCAATTATGGGAGCAGACAGCTGGGCGATCGACAATGGATATCGTTACACGCAGATTATGCTTGGCGGGAATGCAGTAATTATTTTGCTGTTTGTGATCAACGCTGTTTTCAGAGGTGCAGGTGATGCGGCAATCGCAATGCGGATCCTCTGGATAGCAAATATAATAAATATAATTCTGGATCCTGTTTTCATCTTCGGATTTGGTTTTGTTCCTGCATTCGGAATTGAAGGAGCGGCGATAGCTACGACAACTGGAAGAGGAATTGGAGTTTTGATACAGCTATGGATACTTTTTAAAGGCGGTAAACATATACGTGCAAAAATTTCGGAGATCACATGGAATACGAAAATTATTTATAACATTGCCCGAACATCGATCGGAGGTATTGGTCAGATGTTTGTCGGAATGTCATCGTGGATCTTTCTTATGAGAATATTATCCGATATGGGAAGTGAAGCAGTTGCCGGCTCAACCATAACGATCAGGATAATGATGTTTACTCTGATGCCTGCCTGGGGATTATCAAATGCTGCTGCAACATTGGTAGGACAAAATCTCGGAGCGGGAAAACCCGACCGTGCTGAAACTGCAGTATGGAAGACAGGTTTATATAATATGATTTTCCTGATGGTAATTTCCCTTGTTTATTTTTTCTTTAACAAATCTTTGATGGGTATTTTTACCGATGATCTTAAAGTAATTGAGATCGGTTCATCATGGCTGAAAATACTTTCATATTCATACTTTGTTTACGGGTGGTGGATGGTATCCGCTCAGGCTTTCAACGGGGCAGGTGATACAAAAACTCCCACCATTATTAATATAGTATTTTTCTGGATGATACAAATTCCCTTATCATATATACTGGCGATCAGTCTGGACTGGGGTTACAACGGAGTTTACTGGGGAGTGTTTATTTCAGAAACGTCGGTAGGCTTATTTACACTCTGGCTTTTTACAAAGGGAAAGTGGAAGACGAAGATGGTGTAGACGTCAAAAGTGAAACGTTTAAACGTGAAACGCAAGCTCTGATTTAACATCGTGGCATCATGACTTAGTCCTGACTCGATTACTCTCTCAATTCAAAGCCAAAGCGTTTCTGGCTTTGTAACTTTCAGTGTCAGGACATAAGTCCTGACACCACGGAACTGAACAGTATTTCACGTTTGACGTTTCACTTTTTACGTTTTTCAAATCCTTACCATTTAGCAAGCAACTCTCTCGTTTCTTTTACCGCAATATCCCACAGCTCATTCATAATCTCATCATCTTTATAAAAGTATCCGCCATAATTTCCTTCATCTAAAAGCTTTCGAGCTTGTTCCGGAGAAGCAGCTTTCAGTAATTCAAAATTCACCATTGGTTTCTGAAAGTCAGGCATCTTAAGATTCTTTAATCTTGTCCATTCAAAATTTTCCATCCATGATGCGTGAGAAGCGACCGAATCTATTTCCTGAACTTTCTTCCACACGTCTGGAGCTCTCCACCAGTTATGAAATTTTACTTTAACACTTTCCCTTTGAAGCATCCACTCATTTACAAATACTTCTAAAGGAATATTCCCGCCGTGTCCGTTCACGATCAGAATTCTTTTGAACCCGTAAGTGGTCAGAGAATTCAGAATGTCATTGATCACAAGACGAAGTGTTTCAAGCCGTAACGAAATAGTACCGGGATATGCCATAAATAAAGGTGTGTGCCCGAAATTCATAACCGGAAGAACCGGAATGTTCAACGGCTCTGCAGCATCAACGGAAATTTTCTCCGCAAGTATATTGTCAGTTGCTAAACTCAGGTATGCATGCTGTTCGGTTGAACCTATCGGAAATATGCACCTGTCATCATTCTTCAGATAATTTTCAACGTCCATCCAGTTCATTGATGATATTTTCATAAGTAATGATTTAAATTTCAAATTTCAAATTTCAAATTACAAATATAAAATTTGAGAGACAAGATACCGGAGGCTTTAGCATTGATACTCCTTATAAATCAAGAACAAAGAAAGTTAGTATTTCTTGTACGCCAGAACTCTTTACTCAGGCGAGTTCATTCAATGAATCAGGATGCATAAAAAGCTTTACACTGATTAAACAAATTAGTTCGAATCTAAAAATAATAATACTTAAGCGGTCTTAGCAATTCGATCACACTTGTTCAATTCGTGTAAGGCTTTTCAGCTCTTTAAAAGATATGCATTTACTTACGAGGCTTCTAAAAATATACAATTATTTTTCTTGAAAAAAATGATTATCTTAACAAAGTTAAAATCGTAGCACGAGTTTCATAGACTAACTTTTGTGAAGTTAAATTAAACTCTTCATAAATCATAATATTAAGGAGAATCAAAAAATGAAAGCAATCCTCATTGCAATTTTGTCACAGTCCCAATATCAATCAATTCAGCAAAACCAGCCAAACTTACAATTGCGAAAAAATAAAATAGCGTTTACGAAAACGAATAACTTAAATAAGTATTCACATAACAGATGAGTTATACCAGCTAAGGAAAATAGTCTGCATATATGAAGATTATGTAAAGCTTCTGTGCGAATGAAGAGTCAAAGATCATCAATGTTTCTTTCGGAAGGAAAAGATCATAAGAAAGAAAAGATACTTTCAGGAATTACAATAAAAAAGTATATTAGTGAAAAACAAAATTGTACCATTCAGATGGATCCGATCTGGCAATTGGAGATAACAATGCATTTAATTTTGTGAGCTTAATCAGGCTTTAAGAAATTTCATATAAATGTTTTACTCACTTTATTTTTAATTAACTAAATCAAGGAGAAATTATGGAAAAGAAAAACTTAAGCAGCCCTGATGAAATTCGAACGCCTCCAAAGACAAAGGTGGAAGTCGTAAAAGTTGGAGATACTACAGTTATGAGGGGTACTTTCGAACCCGGATGGAAATGGTCGGAGTGTGTTAAACCGCTTGCGGGAACTGAAAGCTGCCAGGCTCCGCATGTAAATTATGTAATTTCCGGAAGAATGAAAGTTGTGATGGACGACGGCACCGAAATGGAAATGGGACCAGGAGACGCTGCAGATATTCCTCCCGGTCATGATGCCTGGGTGCTGGGAAATGAACCATGTGTAGCCATCGATTTTGCAGCAGGCCAGGTCTATGCAAAAAAAGCCTGATCCGGTATCAGAAGTTTTTATGTTACAGATAATCTTAAATCAAAACAAAAAATATTTAATGCAGACCTCAGGGAGCAGGCAAATCAAAACCTCTGCTTCCCTGCAGAGTCTATATCAAAATTTTTTCTGTTTCGAAATCAATCAATTTTATAAAAAATTAATTCATATCTCATTGACTGTATCTGTTCAAGAGCTTTGAGATAATTTCCTTTCATAAAATCCAGAACCGCACCGGAATGATTTCGCATGTCGGGAGATTGGATGAGAGCAAACATATTTTTGATTGCCCGTGTGCTCTGACATTAAATCAAAAGTAGAACAAAATGAAAAACTCCCCGGAAAAACAAAATCAATTAATAATATCATATTTAACACTCAGACGTTTGCTGGGATTCTTGGGTTTACTGCTACCTTTCATTTTAATGCTGGGTGTTTTTTTCTTTGGAAAGTGCTTTATAGTTGAAGCAACAGTTAGTCAGTATTATTACACTGTTATGGGAGATGTCTTTGTCGGTCTTCTCTTTACAATTTCATTCTTTCTCATAACATATAAAGGTTATGACAAAATAGATAATATCGTGACCAATATTGCAGGAGTTTTTGCGATTTGCATAGCCCTGTTTCCGTCAACAATAGAAAAGAATGCAGGTTGCCCCATCTCCGGTCTCGAAGGAAGTGACTTTAAGAATACTCTACACTTAATATCTGCGGGATTATTTTTCATGACAACAGCTTTTGTTTCAATATTTTTATTTAGAAAGTCAAACGGACCGAAATCACCTCAGAAAGTTATTAGAAATAAAATTTATTTCGTATGCGGGATAATTATTATGGTGTCTATTGCGTTAATTCCTGTCTTCAGATCAGATTCATTGATCGATAAGTTTGAAATTTATAAACCTGTATTTATTCTGGAAGC
>JBDSYA010000307.1:0-6268 GCA_039925865.1 Ignavibacteria bacterium | reverse complement strand
TATGAACTCTCCCTCTGATGTCTTTAGTAATTGTCGTGTATATTGCTTTGTTTTATTTTCCATTTACCTATCTCCATATTAGTTTATTTCTAATCTAACATTTTTGATAGGACAAATGTCCTTATTTTAACAAAATCATTTTTTTTGTGTTGATGAAATCACCGGTTATTAATTTATAAAAATAAACCCCGCTAGATAAATTGCCTGCATCAAAAGTAACTTTATATTTTCCGACACTCTGCTTTTCATTTACAAGCTCAGCAACTACTTCGCCTAAAGTATTGTATACAACAAGCTTAATCAATCCGGCTTTAGGGAGTTCGTAATTAATTACTGTTTTTGGATTGAACGGGTTAGGGTAATTTTGATCTAATATATAATCATTAGGTATTTGCGAAGAAATCTGTTCTACTTTAATCGAGCCGCCGGCCAATGTATATCTTTTTGCAAAGTCCTGTAAATATTGATTTGCAATGAGCGAATCAAATATCATTAGAAAGTTTTCATCATTTCCTGTACTAGCGGCAGTTGAGTAATTGAATGAACCTGTTTGAACTATTGGATTACTGGATGGTAAGTCAGAATCTATTAAAATATATTTGCTGTGCAATAAACCAGTTTCCGCATCTAGATAGACCGGAGCAGGAGGATTCCATGGAAGACTTCCTCCAATTCCTTTCATTTCCGGATAAACGCTAGACGGATCCGTGCCATTTCCATTATCAAAAACTCCTCTTACCATTTTTACAGGCGGCTGAAACTGAGTTTTCATTTTGTTAGCGATTTGAAATCTAGTAAATGCGAATGCTACAAAGAATACAGACTTGTTGGTATTATTTCCTATCATGTTTTCAATGACGGTTGAAGGATTATCAGTAGGGGAAAAATAACATTCTACTCTCTTGCCTTTTATATTAAATAGATGAGGAGTGTTATCAAGTTTAACAATGCCGAATTTTGCATTTGAAGAATTATTTACATCACCATGAGATCCCCACATTTCTTCAAATTCTCTTGTATAGGTATTGCATAATGCCTGGTCCTGAATTAAAATAACATTTTGCGCATCCGTGTAAAATTGTGCATTGGTTATATTTGCAGAACCTCCCCAAAGCCAGTCATCCGAAAAAGAATTATTGTTCCTGGAATCAAAAATAAAGAATTTGTTATGCATAATGTTAGATCCCTGAGGTCTCTGCTGAACTCTGATTCCTGCAGAAATCAGTTCCTGAACCAGCTGCTGAATACTTCCGTCGCGATGATCATATACAACTCTGATCTTAACACCTCTTACTAATGCATTTATGAGTTTATCTTTGATCTGCGTTACTTCATTAAATGAATACATTGCAATATCGATTGAGTATAGAGCAGAGTCAATCCTTTGACCCAATCTGACTTTAAAATCAATATCTCCGGAAGCAAGATTACCGGGTAAAGCTAATGAATTGTCAACGGATTTATTAAAGTAAACTTCCATATTTCCGGTCGAACTCAAATTCGAAGATGTCGAAAAATACTTTGGAGTGCTGACACTTGTGCCTGAAGGATTTGTAGAATACGCAAGCGCATAATAAATTTTTCCCGGCGTCAAACCCGACAACGTAAAACTATGATTAGTTGTCTGGGTTGCATTATATATAGAGTCAGTAAATATTGCCGGTTGTCCCAGTGAATCACTTTTGAAAAATTTTAATTTACTGTCACCCGGATTTTGTGTTGTCCAGGTAAGTGTTACACCTGTCGGGCTTATATTAGTTTCAGCAGGGGCTGTAAGTATAATGGGACCTCCCGATTGAATTATATCAGTTGTAAATCTCGGCAGCAACTGGTAACCGGTACTATATGGGGCTGATGGATCAAATTGAGCAGCAGCTGCAATGCAGTCAAATGTACCTGTAGGGATCAATGTACCAACCAGATTAGTGTTATTATCAATTCTTAACAGGCTCGTACCGGTAGGATCACCAATACTATAGTTCGTATTTGACTGAAAACTTCCGGTACCTGTAATAGTTAATCCATTAATTCTAACAAGCCTTCCTTCCCATTCTTCATGTCCATTCCAGGCCTGCGAGTTAAATTGGGCAAGTGTTATTGTATAGATCTCATAAGATTTATTTGAATCAATGATCGAGAATGAAGGTGTGCCGCCGAAAGTTGAAAAAACAAGTTCTGTTAGTCCGTTGAAATGGCTTAGTTTTGCTGTAACAACAACACTATCTCCAATATCTACTGCTCCTGAAAATTCAGTATAAAATATTGCAATGCCGCCAGTGTTGTCCTGTATGTAAGTAGGGCCTCCGAATTGATTTGCAACAGTAACAATTCCTGTAACTGTTTTGAAAGCTCCTGTGTCGATCGGTATTCCGTTTGAATTATTTTGAGTAAACGAAATAATTGGCACCACCTGCGCCTGTGACATGGAGGCACACAAGAAACAAAGTATAAAAAATATTTTTTTCATTTTTAATTTGGGTTTGTGTTTTTATTTTAAAAGTTTGGATGAATATGCGTTATTTAATGATATGGTAATTAAACCCTGGGGATCTTCAGACAATTTTCTCTGAAGCTCCTGCTTTGCACGTTCGCGGTCAGCGGTAACTCCTTTTTCCAATAACTTCTTATTGTAAAGAAAATTATAAGGTGTTACATATTTGAATTCGTATTTATCAATGATATCTTTGAACTTAGGCAAGTTTTTTAAGAATAGAAATGACTTATCATCCCAAAATACCAATTTCCATTCTTCCGGATTTTTACTCATATAAGATATTATTGTCTGCTCCATTTCCTGAGGAGCTCTTACAAGATCGGGTGCAAGATACATGGAATAATCAAAATCATATTGTTTGAGTTTATTCTCAAAGCCCGGCTTCTTTGTGATTAAAGAATTATACTCATTGAAAATTTCATCGTTAAGATTTCTGCTGTCAATAAAATTTTTGCTTTCAGGAAAATTCCATACAAGAAACCCTCCGCTTCCAAAGTGGTTCAACGGCTTTTCACCGATCCCGGGAATGTTATTCGCTTTCATGAAATCAAACATTTGTGTAGGAATGAAATCGGAATTTATACCAAACCCTGAAACTCTGTAATAATTAATATATCCCAGATAGAGTTTGTCGTTTGGGAGATTTATAATAAAGAATAATAAAATAGCTTCAAGCAGGATCTTTGGTACAGGACTTTCATTAAATATATTTTTTAGCCGCTCACTTTTAAAATCATTTATAATATAATTAACTGCAATTACAATAAACACTGTTACTATTATTAAGTAGTCAACCGTAAAACGGACGGCTCTGACTGAATATACAGCAAAGCCGGCAAATACAAGTGCTGCGAACAAATCCTTTTTTTTATAGGCATAGTAAAGGATCAGTATTCCTCCGAAAAGAAATATTTTATAAATGTTTGTTACAAAACCCTGGCCAAACATTGCATCAAACGGAGATCGCCACTCATTAATAGTTTCAAGAAGTTTCATTTTAGTATGGTCATATGCATAAATATAAGTCTCATAAGAATTTGGATTGATGAACATAACAATTATCGAAGCTGCAAATATTAAGATCAGTCTTATCAGCTCAGCTTTAGAAAGCGGCTGAATTTCTTTTGTGGAAAATTTGTGAGGTCTGAGATAAATTATTATTTCCGATAAAATGAAAATTCCCATTAAAAAAATTCCGGCAATAATTCCCATATGCATATTTGCCCATAGAAAAAAGATGAATGGAATGAAAAAAAGAATTTTGTAATTTGTCCGATTGAAATATTTATATTCACAGATAATGTAAAGCAGCAGCACAAAGAAAAGCATGGATATTATATGCGGTCGGGGAGTGAGCCTGTCAATGATTCCAAATGCCAGTATTATTAGAAAGAAAAATATTATAGTATAGCTTACTCTGAACTTTCGTAAGATCCTGAAGAATAAAAAAAAAATTAAAAGAAATATTATTGTCCTGAAAATGGAAAGTCCAGTATATCCTCCAAGATTAAATAATCCATATGTTAACACATCCCAGCCCCATTCAAAAGGCATCCATTGCTGTCCCTGCGTAACAAAGCCAAAAATATCCGTTGACGGAACATGATTGTTCTCAACTATATAACGACCTGTTGCAAGGTGCCAGAAAACATCATCATCGCCGGTAATCTTAAAAGTTGTGAACAGAATTATAAAGATAGTGAACAGCAGCAGCAGCCCGTAGTTATATAAAGGATTGGCAGTAAATATTTTTTTTTGAAGAGGAGTTTTGTGGAGTGATTTAGATTGTTTCTTTGCCAAATTAATTCAGATCTGTGGATAATTTATACCTGACAATCCTGTTATTTCCGGTATCAGCTATGTATAATACTTTATTAAAAAATGAAACTCCTTTAGGATTTCTCAATTGATTTTCTCCTGATCCCGTACCGCCAAAAGATTCACTTCTGAGTCTGCCGCCGGATGTATATTTATATAATGAATCTCTTGAGGCATCAATAATGAAAACATTTTTATTTGGATCAACTGTTATACCTGAGGGAGATTCGAGTTGTTTGTTCAGAATATCAACATTGTCCCCGGGAAGAAATTTCGGATCATAAGTTCCTTTAAGATCATTAAATAAAAACCATTCAACTTTGAAACCAAAGTCGGGAGTATTTCTTATTAAAATAAAATCTGTACGTTCATTATTAAAAGTAGATATTCCGGAAAGTTTATCAATTGAATATATCCCGTTGCCTGCAGGTTGAAATCCGCTCAAAGTAACAACTGAACTCACTGAATTTCTTCCGGTAATTTTTAAAATTGCATTGTCCGGATCGAGTGAACTTATATTATCAGGTCCTCTTCGGGTGACTACATAGGAGTTATTAGAAAAAATTCCGATTCCGGTAAACCTTCGTTTTCTGCTGGTAAGCGGAGTTGCAAAGTCACTTCCGATTAAAGGTAAAAGTAAAGCAGTTGAAATTACTCCGGGATTTTTTGCTTCCGTTAACTTTATTCTGTATAAAATACTAATTGTATCGTTTGTAATATTCAAAACCGAATCTCCAATAACCAGTAAATCAAAATTATAATCCTGTGCCAAAGCAATTGGATTTTTAATGTCAATGCTGCCGATCTCAAGTCCTGAAAGATCCATCTGAACTACTCTGTTATTCTTTGTATCAGCAACATAGACAAGCGGCTCTCTTCCAACTAAAACTGCCGATGGCTGATTGAATTGATTCCATGTTGGAGACTGCTGTACATAAAGCGTTTCGCTGACATTTACCTGACCTCCATTATTTGTAATAGGGAACTGAGATAAATCTGTTTTATCTGTGCAGGATGAGATTACTACCGAAGTGATTATTGCGATAAAGGAATAAAGTATTAAATTAAATTTCATGCGTAAGTTATTTTTTACTGTTTCTTGTTGGAAACAAAAGGTTAAGTGAAAATCTTTGAGCAACACCTAATTCTTTGTAATTAGCAACGGAGTAATTAAGATCTGCATGCGCAAAAGATATTGGAAATTTAAATCCAACGCCTGCTGAAAAATTTTCCGAATCAACATTGAGTTTATATCCGCCCCGGAAAAATAAAAATTCTTTGTAAGCATATTCAGCTCCGAAATTAATATTCTCAGCATTGTCGTTTGGACTGTTAAGCTGGATTGAAGTTGTAAGACGATTCTCATTGTTTAATATTGGTTCAATGGCAAAGCCCAGTCGAAATTCAGTCGGAGGCGGAAATTTTTGAAATGAGTTTACTGACCTTTGACCGACCAGATTGACATCACCTGTGGGATTTATCTGTCCGCCGAAGTTTGAGATCATGATTGCGAATCTTGAAGTGCCAAGACCCGTCTTATAAAATGTAGCTATATCTCCCAGCACACCCTGCATTTTTACCTGTCCGAGTTCTTCTCTTACATACTTTACTGTCAGTCCGAATGAGAACTGTTCTGTCATTTGTCTTGCAAATGAAAGCCCGACTGCCAAATCGGAAAAGCGAAAAAAATCTCCGGTGCCTGAAGGCTGAAACTCAGTTGTTACTTTCATATCTTCTGTTTGCAATGAAGTGACACTTAAACCCACAGCATTATTGCCTCCGAAATGATAGACGCCTCCGAAGTTTGCAAGCTTTGTATCGACGAACCTTTGTGTGTAATTGAAAGTCAGTCCATTTTCTTTAAACGACACTAAGCCGGCAGGATTCCATTGTAATGAAGTTATGTCATTTGAAACTGCAACAAATGTTTCTCCCATTCCTGTGGCTCTTGCACTT
>JBDSYA010000306.1:0-5336 GCA_039925865.1 Ignavibacteria bacterium | reverse complement strand
AGTGGCCGTTTTTTTTGTGTACAAGTGAAGTTCGAAGTATTGCATACAATCTCATATTACATAAATTATTACACTAAACCTCTCAATGCATTTAGTTATATTTGCAAAGTTTTTAAATTAAAATATTATAGAATTGTCCGATAACAAAATTATTTTTTCAATGGTTGGTGTAAGTAAGACCTTCCCTCCGCATAAACAGGTTTTAAAAAACATCTATCTTTCATTTTTCTACGGAGCCAAGATCGGAATCATAGGTCTTAATGGTTCAGGAAAATCTACTTTATTAAAAATTATTGCGGGTCTTGAAGAAAAATTTGAAGGTGAAGTTCATTTTACAAAAGAATATTCCATAGGACTACTTTCGCAGGAGCCTGAATTAGATGACACAAAGACAGTTAAGGAGATTGTTCAGGAAGGTGTTCAGGAAATTGTCAATGTATTGAAGGAATATGAAGAAGTAAATAATAAATTTTCGGAGCCTATGGACGATGATGAAATGACTAAATTAATTGAAAGACAAGGTGAGCTTACTGAAAAGATCGAGCATATGAATGGATGGGAACTTGACGCAAAACTTGAAAGGGCTATGGATGCTTTAAGAACTCCCGACGGAGATGCACTTGTGAAAAATCTTTCGGGAGGAGAAAGAAGAAGAGTTGCATTGTGCAGGCTATTGTTAAAAGAACCTGATATACTATTACTTGATGAACCGACAAACCATTTAGATGCGGAATCAATTGACTGGCTTGAACAGCATTTAAAACAATACAAAGGAACAGTGATCGCGATAACTCACGACAGATACTTTCTTGATAATGTTGCGGGATGGATACTTGAGCTTGACAGGGGAGAGGGAATTCCATGGGAAGGAAATTATTCATCATGGCTTGAGCAGAAAACGAAAAGGCTTGAGATGGAAGAGAAGCAGGAAAGTAAACGAAAGAAAACTCTTGAGCGCGAACTTGAATGGGTGCGTATGTCGCCAAAAGCACGTCATGCAAAATCAAAAGCCCGCCTTCAGTCTTATGACAGGATGCTTAATGAAGACATGAAGAAGAAAGAAGAAAAACTTGAAATATATATTCCTAACGGTCCCCGTCTTGGAAATAAAGTTATTGAAGCTGTTAATGTTTCAAAATCATTTGGAGATAAACTGCTTTATGAAAATCTGAACTTTGCTTTGCCTCCTGCAGGAATCGTCGGTGTAATCGGTCCTAATGGAACAGGAAAAACAACTTTATTCAGAATGATACTAGGAACGGAAAAACCGGTTGCAGGAAATTTTGAAGTTGGTGATACTGTCCAGATCGGATATGTCGATCAGGCGCATGCAAACATTGATCAGGAGAAAACAGTTTGGGAAGTTATTTCTGAAGGAAATGAATTTATTGAACTTGAAGGAAAACAATATAACTCCCGGGCATATGTTGCAAGATTTAATTTCAGCGGTGCTGATCAGGGAAAGAAAGTTGCTTCGTTGTCCGGCGGTGAAAGGAACAGGCTTCATCTTGCATTAACTTTGAAATCTGAGGCAAATGTTCTTTTGCTGGATGAACCTACAAATGACATTGATGTCAATACTCTTCGTGCACTTGAAGAAGGCCTTGAAAACTTTGCAGGATGTGCGGTGATAATATCGCATGACAGATGGTTTCTTGACAGAGTTGCCACACATATACTTGCATTTGAAGGAGATTCTATTGTTGATTATTTTGAAGGCAGCTATTCGGAATATGAAGAATACAAGAAGAAGAAATTTGGAAATGTTGAGCCTAAAAGAGTCAGATACAAAAAGCTGGTTGAGAATTAAGTTGTAAAGTATGATTCTTATTTGATCCGCTTTAAATTCAATTCATTCCGTTAATTATGCATTCCGGATTATGGAAATATTTCAAAACATAATTGATTTTGTTTTTCCGAGGGTGTGCATTATCTCCGATAAAATTCTTAATGAACAGAATTCCAACAAACACCTTTCTGATGATAACCTCCATTCATTACAGACAATAACGTTAACTGACCGCACAGATCTTGCCGGCAAATTAGTTTCAGAAAATTCTTTTAGTCATTTTGCTTTCTATGAGGGTGATGATTTTTCGAAGATAATTTATCAGCTTAAATATTGCGGAATGAAAAAGCTTGGAATACTGATGGGAGAACTTTTGGGAAAAGAGCTGAAGATTTATTGTAAGGAAAATAATATTCCTGATTACGATTACATAATTCCGGTACCTTTATTTAAAACTAAATTCAGAGAACGAGGATATAACCAATCAGATTATTTATCCATAGGGTTAAGGAAAGTTTTGAATGCGGAAGTAAGAAGTGACATTATAAAAAGGGTGAGGCACACAAAGTCTCAGACGAAATTAAAGAAATATGAAAGAGCAAAAAATGTAAAGGGTGCGTTTGTTTTCAATGAAAGTTATACAGATGAGATTCGGGGAAAAAGAGTTATTGTAGTGGATGATGTTGTTACTACCGGTTCTACCATTAATGAAGTTATAAATACTTTAAGGGAATATAATGTGAGTGAAGTAATGGGATGCACTCTTGCAATGGCGAGGGAATGATCTATTGAATTTATAGTTCACAGACTTTATAATTGTTTTGTGTTTGTGGAAGTTGTTTAGTTTTATTAAAAGTTTTATGCTAACTGTTAACTTTAAATTTACTGACTCCTTTTACCAGCTTCAATATATCTTCCTCATTATTAAAAACATGTGCCGACATTCTTAGAAAACCCTCTCTTAACGCAATGAAAATATTTTCATTCTCAAGAAACTTCTGAACATTCTCGTTTTGTACACGGTCTTTATGACTAAAAATAAGAATGTTGGATCTGTGAATAAAATCCAGATTTGATTCAACAATAAAATCAGTATTTTTAATTTTGTCAATAAAAATATCCTGAAGATTAAGAATGTGATTGAAGATGTTATCAACTCCAAGTTTGAGAAATAATTCTATTGATGACTTCATACCGATCATTCCGAGAGTATTAAGCGTAGAGTTTTCGTATGCACCTCCGTCAGCTCTGAAGTTTAGATCATACTTCAAAAAGTTTTTAAATTCGAACTGAATACTTGAAGTTGCAACGTAGGTAGGAGCAACCTTATCTTTTATCCTTGGTGAAATATATGCAAAACCGATTCCCGCCGGAGCCATCATCCATTTCTGCGAACCTGCCGATAAGAAATCGATCTCAAGCTCTTTCACATTCAGCGGACAGACGCCCATGCTTTGAATTGCATCAACTACAAAGTAACAATTATTTTCTCTGCAGATCTTGCCAATAGATCTCAGATCATTTCTAAACCCGAGAAATTCAACTGAACTTATAGTTAAAACTTTAACTTCGTTTTCTTTAATTACATTTTCTATATCCTCTAATCTTATCTGGCCATTTACGGATGGTATCATTACGTTTTTTATACCTCTGACTTTTTCCTGATTAAGCCATGGATAAACAATTGCCGGAAACTCTGAATCGGCGTATGCTACACAATCGCCGGACTGAAGACTGACACCGTTCACAAAAATATTTAATCCATGAGTTGTGCTGCTTGTGATTATAATATCATCTTTATCGGATCCAATAAGTTCTGCGCATTTTTCCTTCAAACTGTCAGATGCTTTTAAATTAAAAAGACTGAGATTTAAATTTGAATAAGTAAACGTGTCAATGAAGTCAGTAAGCCGGTTTCTTGTTTCAAGTGAATATTGTGAATAGTGTGCTGAGTCGAGATAGACGCAGGATTGAGTGATTGGAAATAATTCACGGGCTTCTTCACATGAATTGATATTTTCGATAAGTGAATTTTTTTCTAAGATCAAAAAGCAGATTTATTTTTTCTTTTTAGATTTTTTCTTCTTATTGGTTTTTACAGCAGGCTCTTCTAAATTACTTTCAAACAATTTTCTGTAGGCATCATAATAAAATGTTATGCTATTAACATAATTGTATGGTTCTTTCCAATTGTCAAGTGTACCATATGGCGGCCGTTTAGAATCGGGCCATATCAAAGCATGTACCGAGTCTTCTTTAGATGATAAAAAGGGATATGCTTCTTTTACGTTTTCCCATGCCTTATAATCTTTTCCAAAGTAAGCAGTAATTGTCATTGCATCAATAACCCTTCCTATTCCTGCATTGTAAGCTGCTAATGCAAATTTATATTTATCCTCACCAAACTCCCTGAACTGAGAAACGAGAGTTGCATAATAATAAATACCTGCAATGAGATTATTTTTAGGAGTCTGAGTATCCTCTAATTTTAATTCATCCTGAAGTCCCGCTCCGGTCCTCGGCATAATCTGCATCAGTCCAAATGCTCCTGCATGAGATCTGGCGTTTGCATTAAAATATGATTCCTGCCGAATGATAGCCAGCACAATTCTCCAGTCCAGTTTGTAATAATTACATTCGCGCTTAATAATATCTCCTAATTCTTTCACGAGATTATCTACATTTCCAAGTTTAAACTCTTTACTGACCATCTGAACTTTTTCAGTTACCCGTTCAAGATCTCTAATATTTAAAGTCTTCGCCTGCTGTTTAAAGTTGGAATTGGATGTGAACAGATCAAATAGCGTAGGCCAGTCCTTTAATAGACCTTCAATGTAAGCAACATTATTAAAAGATTTTTCTGATATTACTTTATCCAGATCTTCGATCTTAACTTTATTTTCGCCTGTCGGTGCAATCACATTATCCTGTTCTCTTAACTTATTATCCTGAACATTATTTTCAGGAGAATCTTTGTAGATCATAGATTGATTATATGAATAGAATAACAGGACAAGAATAATAAGAAGAGGTATTAAAAATAAAGTTGCTTTTTTCAACTTTTGTATGGAATTAATGTTGAAAAGAAAACCACTTTGGGAAAGTTTTGTACTCATTGGCTTTTAAAACATAGCCAATCAGAAAAAGTTATTCAATCACAATTTCTTAACCATTTGCAGTACGAACTTTGCTTACCTTCAGCATTTATATAAAATAAAAATCAATTAAAAGATTGTTTAACAAAAAATTTGTTATACTAAAATTTCATTTTATTCATTTTAATTCGTCAGGAAGTTTCTTAATTTCAACGCATGTTAAAAAAAGTTTTAATATTTTTTGGATGCCTTCTGGTTCTGTTTTTTTTAGTTAACAGTGTGATCATGCCGTGGTATGTAAAGCACTCCGATACTGCGAAAGTACCCAGAGTAACAGGTATGAATTACATTGATGCAAAAAAAATAATTGAAGAAGCCGGACTTGAAATTAAACAGGGAGATGTAAAGTATGATGAGAATATTCAGATCGGACAAATCCTTGATCAGAATCC
>JBDSYA010000305.1:0-11832 GCA_039925865.1 Ignavibacteria bacterium | reverse complement strand
GACTACTAAATAAAAAATGGAAAAACCCTGTTCCCATTCTTAAAGGATGTGAATATGAAATAAATCAATTATTTAATCTAAGATTTGCAACCGGGCAAACACAATTTCATTGACATGTGCCAAATATACAGACGCCGATGGGACATAGAAACATTCTTTAAAGAGTTAAAAAGCAGTTTAAAAATCAAATCTTTTGTAGGAACTACTGAAAATGCAGTGATGATACAGATTTGGACAGCATTGATCAGTTATCTAATACTTAGATATTTAAAGCAGATAGCAAAATACGCATGGAGTTTATCTAACCTTGTAGCAGCCTTAAGAGGTTGTTTATTCTTAAAAATTGATTTGAGGGGATTTTTAGATGAACCATTTAAGCCACCGGATGAATTAATTACCGATGGCAAGCAAGAAATGTTATTTGCAAAATAATATTGACAGGGGTTGTTTTTAAAATCTAAAATAATCTGTCCAAAACAAAATTGTTTGAAGAGAAACTGAATTATATACATCATAATCCTTGCACACACAATTGGAGACTTGCAGAAAAACCTGAAGATTATGTTCATTCAAGTGCTTCAAATTACATAAAGGGTACGGGTATATATGATGTTGAAATTATTTATTAAATGGATCGAAGAAGTTTCGAAGAGTTGAGACTTGTTTGTAATGTTCCGTCGGAGTCCCGAAGAGCGCGGAGACTCCGACGAGGGCGTGAAAGGAACCGAAGGAGTTCGAAGAGTTGAGACTTGTTTGTATTGTTCCGTTCGAAGTCCCGAAGAGCACGGAAACTCCGACTGTGTGGCGTGAATGTTCCGTCGAAGTCGGGGTGCGAAATTGAAAATAAAAAAATGGAAATAGATTTTTTAAATCCCGCGTCGGAGTTTTCAAACTCTTCGGAACTCCGAAACAAATTCTTTTCGGTTGTATTTTCGTTTTTAAAATTTTAGTTTGCTTAAAAAATTTTATGAGTATCACAAATATAAATGAGAATAAAAAGAACTATGCTGTCCTGGCAACAATTTTAGCACTTGGATTTATTATAGGCGCTTTTATAATATCATCAACCTGGAAATATGTTTCAAGAAGCAGTGTGACTGTAACTGTTACAGGTTCAGCTTCAAAAGATATAAAATCGGATTATGCAATTTGGAGAGGTTCTTTCTCAAGCGAATCTAATTCACTTCAGGATGCATATACAAAATTAAAAGAAAACAATCTGAAAGTTACAAATTACCTTCAGTCAAAAGGGTTTGCAGCTGAAAAAATTATAATGTCTGCAATTAATACCAACACCATTTATATAAATAATTCACAGGGTTATGCAACCAATCAGATCTCAGGTTACCGCTTGTCTCAGGATGTTTCAATTGAATCCAATGACGTGGATAAGATCGATAAACTTTCTCGTGAAGCAACCGAATTAATAAATGAAGGCATAGAAATTAATTCGCTTCCGCCTGAATTCTCATATACAAAGATCGGTAATTTAAAAATTGAAATGATAGGACTTGCAGCTCAGGATGCGAAACAGCGCGCAGAGCAGATCGCCCGCAGCACTGATAATTCTATCGGAGAGGTTCGTTCTTCGAAAATGGGAGTGATTCAGATCAATGCAAAAAATTCAACTGAAGTTTCCGATTATGGTATGAATAACACTTCTTCAATTGATAAAACAATTACTGTGGTTGTCAATATGAGTTTTTCCATTAAGTAGAGACTTCTAAAAATTACTGAGGTTGCTCATTTTTTCAATCTGCAGGTAACGGATCGAAGTGGAGTGAAGTGCCACAAAGTGATCCATTCGTGGCGCTACGCTCAGAATGACAAAAAAATAAGTTTTAAGTAACTTCAATTAATCATTAAAAACCCATATTGAAAAGCGGATTATTCATTCTTTCATTCATATCCCTTTCATAAAATTCTTTTTTATCCGGGACATTTTCCATAAGATATGTATAGTATTTTTTATAATATTCCTTTTGCGCACTTTTATCCGTCCTTGCTTTTAACTTTTCAGGCAATGCATATTCTTCTGCAAGATGATTTATTACATAGTATTCCATTGCCCTGATACGGTCATCAGGCTGATATGTATTTACCGAACCGCAGCTCTCGCATTTTAAATTAATTGACATAAATGAAAAAATTTTTATAGGAAGTTCGGCCGCACATTGTGTACACCTGTGAAGTTTATTCACATCTATGTGTTTCTGAACATTATCCTGAATCTTCCTCGCAGCCTTGGCATAAAGCCCTGCTTCAAATTTCTGAAACTCTACCGCAACCCAATCTTTAAACCGGTCAACCTTGGTTCGCTGTTCATTTATGAGGTTGAATGAAACACCAAGCTTGCTCATCTCACCCTGCATTTTTAACCAACCCTCATCAGCCTTTTGTGAAAGTTGCTGTACTGTCTGATCATTAAGACCGTTCTTTATATTATGAATGATAACTGTATCATATTGAATATTCTCAATGACATTATTCAATGGTTCTTCCGACTGTTTGAGTACTTCGAAATACCGTTCCTTGAGCTTTGCGACAAAATTATCCCATCTTGTGACAAGCTGCTGAAATTCCGGAGACGATGTATCGTTGCTTCCGAAAATTGATGAGAGGATACTCATAAATTTTTAAATGTTATTTTCAAAAAGTTTACTTCCACAAAACAGGCAGACGTCATACTGCATTTCTTCAAGCCGCGGTGCGCCGCAATTCTTACATTTCATGGTGCTGTGTTTTTCTTTTTTCATACCTGCGGAATATTTATGCAGGCTTGAACTCGCATTTCCAAAAATATCACTCATTCCCGAAAAGGGTTTTATCTTTTGATAATAATCTTTTATTTTAGATTCCATATCAAAATTATTCAGAGCATCATTTAACTGCGGGTCACCTTTCGTGGAATATTTTTCGAATATTTTTTCATAAATTCGCCTTAGTTCAATTGGAAAAGCGCCTTTGGCAATTTTCATTTCAGAATTAAGAAGAGATTGTTTATCCTGAGAAGAAATTGCTTCTATTCCATATAATGAAAGAAATTGATTCCATGCGTCATCACCGCCTTTTTCAGAATGCCATGCAGCCTGAAATGCTTTTTCAATTTCTTTATTGAATTCAGTTATGTTTTTATTTTCGGTCATGTATTAAAATTCAATATCGCCGTGAGAGCCTTCGCCTTTCATGCTTTCATACTTTTTTCTGAACTGTGCATCAAGCTGACCCATTTTGGCGGCAAGTGAAAAGTCCGACATCATCTTTCCGCTCCAATACGAACTTACATTTGAATAATCCGCAACTGTCATTCCAAAATCTTTCAATACATCCTGAGCATCCCTGCCCTGCTTGCCCAATACGTCTTGCGCCACCATTGATTCAACGAATTTTTCAAATGGAATTGATTCGGCAGAGATTTGCGATCCGCCTCCAAGATTTCCTGAAGCATTTGTATTGAATGCAGCCGCATATTTTGTAGCGATCGTAAACGAAGTATCATTCTTCATTCTTGAAAGCCATTCTGCATTTACCCGGTCCCACTTCGGCATATCGGCGCCGATAGTTTTTATTGCATCGTCTGTTGAAGTGCCTGAAGCAAGCATCGCATTAACACCTGCCCATTGTTCAAGTGTAACTTCTTCGACTGGATCTAAATTAGAGTTTGCCATATTTATTTTTTTAGGTTAAGTGGCAATATAACTATATCGGATTTATTTTTCTAAGAAAATATTTTTTACTTAAAATAAAATTCCGAACAATTCAGAAAAATATATTTAAACTCATCACATGCGTCCAAAACGGTTGTTCAGAATAAGTTCTTATTAATAAGATTTTACTAAAGCAATAATTTGTAGAAACATATGAAACACCCCTCCCAAACCCGGGTTATTTGAAGATTAAGAAAGTTTTCAATGAACAATTAATTATTTCAAAGTTTTTTAATCTAAAAATCGTTTTGGACGGATGTAAAAATATTTAATATGTAACGACTACTTTTAAATTATATTTTAAAAGAGAATTCATTACCTCTTTGTCGGTGCATTTTTTTAGGTTAAACGAGAAATTACATAATTTATTTCAATTCGGTTTTACATTTTAGAATGATTTCTAAAACTAAAGTTTAATTTATGCCGGGTCTCTTTGCCGGGGGGATCCGGCATAAATTAAAAGAACCCTCAATTAAACAGTGATAAACAGTGTCTGCATGTTCAAGTCCATTGAATACATTTTTAATTAAAAGTAATTTCGATTTATGGAAATTATCGTAGCAATTGTTGGAAGGCCTAATACAGGTAAATCAACACTTTTCAACCGTCTGGTTGGAAAGCAGATAGCAATAGTTCATTCGACAAGCGGAGTGACCCGTGACAGAAATTACGGAGAAGTAGAATGGACAGGAAGGAAATTTTTTCTCATTGATACAGGAGGATTTGTTCCTGATTCGGAGGAACAATTTGAAAAAGCGATCCGGACACAGGTTAAGCAGGCAATCGAAGAGGCAGATGAAATACTTTTTGTAGTTGATGCAAAGAACGGACTTCATCCTGTGGATAAAGAAGTTGCCGAAATGCTGAGAAAATTTTCGAAGAATAAAAAAATCATACTTGTTGCAAATAAGATCGACACAGTAGAAAAAGAACCTAACCTTCTTGAATTTTATTCGCTTGGACTTGGTGAGCCGTATGCATTATCCGCTATTAACGGCTTCAATACAGGTGACCTCTTAGATGAGATCACCAAAGATATTCCTCCGTTTGATGAAAATGCAAAAGATGATTTGATAAAGTTTGCAATTATCGGCAAGCCCAATGCGGGGAAATCTTCAATAACAAATGCTTTGCTGAATGAAGAAAGACATATGGTCACAGAAGTGCCGGGTACAACGAGAGATACAATCGATTCTACTATTAAGTATTTCGGAGAGGATATAATTTTGATCGATACTGCCGGTCTCCGAAGAAAAGCTAAGATCAAAGAATCTATTGAGTTTTATTCAACCATACGAACTTATAAAGCAATTGAAAGATGCAATGTAGCCATTCTTGTAATTGATGCTGCAGAACTTTTACTTCAGCTTAGTAAATCTTCAGATATAAAACTTGCAACATTCAAACTGGATCAGCAGGATGTCCGGATAATAGATGATGTCATAAATTTTAAAAAAGGGCTTCTCATTGTGATCAATAAATGGGACCTTGTTGAGAAGGATTCTAATACCGCAAAGTTAGTTGAACAAAAAATTACAGAGCATCTAAAGAGTTACACTTTTCTAAAATTTATTTTCATATCTGCTTTAACTAAACAAAGGATCCATAAAGTAATTGGAGAAGCAAAAGCTATTTTTGATGAACGTTCGAAGAAGATTAAAACAAGTGAGCTAAATGAACTGATTCAGCAGGAAATACGCCTTACACCTCCGCAATCAATGAACGGTAAGGAAATTAAAATTAATTATATTACACAATTACGCGAATCTCCTCCCGTGTTTGCCTTTTTTGTAAATGATCCGAAAGGAATTGCAGATAATTATAAAAGATTTCTGGAAAAAAAAATCAGAGAAAGGTTTGGTTATAAAGGAGTACCGATACAATTGGTTTTTAAGAAAAAAAATTAAGCAGTTCGTTAAAAGATCATTTTAATTTAGATTTTAGAATTCAATGAATGATACCTTCCAAAATTTTGCTGACCTGTTAACTTAATATTAAATCTGTATGATCTCAGAAATATTTACATCTACTACCTATGGCGTTGACGCATTTATTGTGAGAGTTGAAACCCATATAGACAATGCTTTATTTTCATTTGCAATTGTGGGCCTGCCGGACAGCGCCGTTAAAGAATCCAAGGAGAGAGTAGCTGCAGCAATAAAAAATTCCCTTTTTCATTTTCCAATTCGAAGATATACGGTCAACCTTTCACCTGCCGATGTTAAAAAAGAAGGATCAGGATTTGATCTTCCGATTGCGATCGGAATTATTTGCGAAACTTCACAGGTGTCACCTTCAAAAATTAAAGATTATATATTTATCGGGGAGCTGTCTTTAGATGGAAAACTCCGGCCGGTTACGGGTGTCTTACCGATCACTTTAGAAGGAAGAAAAAATAATTTTAAAGGAATAATTCTTCCTGTTGAAAATGCAAAAGAAGCTGCAATAGTCGAGGGCATTAATGTATATCCTTTTGAAAATCTGGTCGAAGTCATAGACTTCTTAAATGGCGATGTTTCTCCACAGCCTTTTAAAATTAACATCAACGAGTTATTTGAGCAGGAAAGAAATTATCTCGTTGATTTTGCAGATGTAAAAGGTCAGGTTGAGGTCAAGAGGGCTATGGAAGTAGCGGCTGCGGGGTCTCATAATATAATTATGATCGGACTTCCGGGATCAGGAAAAACCATGCTCGCAAAAAGACTGCCAACTATTCTTCCTCCGCTTACTTTGGATGAAGCTCTTGAAACTACAAAGATCCATTCTATTGCAGGAATTTTACCGGCAAATACAGCAATAATTTCTACCAGACCGTACAGGTCGCCGCATCATACTGCAAGTGATGTATCACTTGTCGGGGGAGGTCCTAATGCAAAGCCCGGAGAAATATCATTCGCTCATAACGGTGTTTTGTTTTTAGATGAACTTACTGAATTCAAGAAAAATGTTCTTGAAGTTATGAGACAACCTCTTGAGGACAGAAACGTCACGATCTCACGTTCAAAAATCACAGTGCAGTATCCATGTAATTTCATGCTCGTTGCGGCAATGAATCCAACACCGGCAGGTACGCAAAAAGAAGCTTCGATGTATTCTGAATTTGAAGTTCAGAAATTTTTATCAAAAATTTCCGGACCAATTCTTGACAGAATAGACCTGCACATACATGTTAATCCTGTAAAATATCAGGAGCTTTCAAGCAAGACAGAATCCGAAAGATCTGAACAGGTTAGATCAAGAGTTGTAAGAGCCCGTGAGAGGCAACTTCGAAGATTTAAAAACAGAAAAGGGATCTATGCAAATTCGAGTATGGCATCAAAAGAGATCAAAGAGTTTTGTAAGATCAATGCAGATTGCGAAAACCTGATGAAGATGGCGATCACAAAACTCGGGTTATCCGCTAGAGCTTATGACCGGATCCTGAAAGTAAGCAGGACAATTGCGGATCTTTCAGGTGAAGACAATATAAACTCGGCTCATATAAGCGAAGCCATTCAATACAGAAGTTTAGACAGAACAAGCTGGATGTAATCCGATCCAACTCTTTGTTACTACACCGTCTTTTCATATAAACTTATTTTATCAAGCTCCACCATTGCCTTTCCTTCCTCAGTTTTCCCATAAATATTAACGAACTTTGCTCCCCATATCACTTCATCATAACGGTATGAGTATCGTGAGTTTACAGTTTGGGAAAATGTGTCATCAAAACCTTTTAATAATATCAGGAATTCTCCATCAAACTCTTCCAGATCTTTTTCGGATAAATTAAACAAAGGGCTATCCTCGTCTATCAAGTGGTTAACAGTCCATGTTGCGCTGAAAAAGCTGATCTTTTTGTATTCAAGTTTCAGATTAAAAAATTTTCTCATATCTTTTTCAATTTTCGAAAGTATCACTTCGATTTCCACATCCACCATGTTATGATCATTTCTCATATTGGCAATTCTGAATTGAAATGCCTTTAATTCCTTAAATGGTGAGATGATCGCATTCTCACTGTAAATTATTTTTGCTTCCGGCCTTGAAAACCTTCCGTATAAAAGTCCTGTTGCAATAGCCAGTGAAAGTAAACCTGTTAATGATTCGATTGAAGAAACTATATTTGAATAAATTCCTACCGGGTTTATTCTTCCGTAGCCTACAGTTGTAAAAGTTTGGGTGCTAAAGAAGAATACATCTATAAATTTGTCAAAAGTATTTGTTGCCACAATTCCTTCAAAATTTTCTATGCCGCCTGCCAAATATAAAAGTGTAAAAAAAATATTTGTAATAAAATAAGCGATCAAAACCAACGAACAGAATTTTTTCCATGAAATAAAGATCAGGTAATTATAAATGCTGAAAGATTTCAGAGAGGGCAATCCCCTCCTGTCAATGTTGAATTTGCCATCCTTTGTGATGATGCGCTGAGAAGTACTGATAATTTTTGAACCCAGGCCGAGGTCATTAATTTCTGCAGCTTCCGGTTTGGAATTTTCAGTTGATTTTACTGTCATTAAAATTCTATTTTTGTTTTTCTAATAATTCAATTCTGTTTCCAAACGGATCTTTAAAGGAAAATCTACTTATGCCGGGAATTTCGGTTTCATCTTTTATTGATACACCGGCATCAATTAAATAATTCTTAACCGATTGCAGATCTTGAACTTCAAATGCAGGATGCTTTTTGGAAAGACCTGTTTCATCTTCCACTCCAATATGTAATTGAATATCTGCAATCTCATACCAAAGTCCGCCATTGGATTTTAATGAGTCCGGTTTTTCTATTTCCTTAAGGCCAAGTATCTTTGAATAAAATTTCCTTGCTTCAATTTCTTTTTCCTTTGGAATACAGATCTGTATATGATCTAATCTTTTAAAGTTAATCCTCAAGTTTAATCCTCTCCTAGAATTTTCGAAGGTGTAATTTTTCTTTTGACTAAATTATATTTTTCAATCGTATTATTTCTAATATGCTCCACAGCTTCATCAACAGAATCAGTTAACAAAAAAAGTTTAAGATCATCTTCACTGATGGTTTTGTTTAATACAAAATCATCAAGTAATTCAGTAAGATTTTTCCAATACTCTTTTCCCATAATGACTACAGGAAAATTTGAAATTTTTTTTGTCTGTATAAGCGTAAGTGCTTCAAAAAGTTCATCCATTGTTCCTGCGCCTCCCGGCAATACAACAAATGCATATGAATATTTCATCAGTACTGTCTTTCTGACAAAAAAATATTTAAAGGATACCCATTTATCCATGTAAGGATTTGGATCCTGCTCAAATGGGAGTTCAATATTACATCCTACAGACCTGCCGCCTTCTTCCTTTGCGCCTTTATTAGCAGCTTCCATTATTCCGGGACCTCCACCTGTCATTACAGTAAATCCGATCCTGCTCAATCCTGCACCAACAGCATGAGCCATTTCATAAAATTTGTGCTGATTTGGAATACGTGCTGAGCCAAAGACAGTAACACACGGGCCAATAAAATGAAATGCACGAAAACCTTTTATGAATTCAAACATTACTTCAAATAAAAATTTAATTTCTTCCAGTCTTGACCGCGGACCTTCAAGAAAGTATTTTTCTTCCTGAGAAGGCTGGATTTTTTTGGCAGGAAGAGGTTTATTCAATTCGTTTTCGTTAAGAATTATTTTTTTTTCCATAATAATATTTTAAATAAAATAATCATTTGATAAATTAAGTATAAGCAAAATTATATTAGCTCTTTCTATTTGTTTATATTACAAATATTTTATTTTTCAAAATTAAATTTACTATCTATGGCTGAAAATAAATACAATAAACTCACCGTGATTAACTCTGCCGGTTATAAAACAAAAATTCATTCGGGCGCACACACAATTATCGCAGACGAACCTTTAAGCTCAGGCGGCACTGATATGGGATTTAATCCATATGATCTTTTACTTTCTGCCTTAGGATCCTGTAAGGCAATTACTATACGAATGTTTGCAGAAAGAAGAAAGTACCCCCTGGAAGATATTGTGATCGAACTCACGCACGGTAAGATCTATGCGGAAGATTGTCAGGATTGCGATAGTAAAGAAGGCAGGATCGATAATATTAATGTTGAAATAAAACTTACCGGTGATCTCACTTCGGATCAAAAAAATAGTATCATCGATATTTCAAAAAAATGCCCTGTTCACAAAACCTTAATTTCAGAAATCAGGATTAATACGACTGCGATAGATTGAAAATTTTATTTCTCCGATAAGCTGATGCGCGGCAGGGTGGGTACTTTGAAAGAATATCTGGTGGAAGATTATCATTAATAAAAATGAATTGCTTGAGGAGCCTGTGAATTTTTTCTGAAGATAAGTAAAAAATGTGTTTCGATTTCCATAGCATTGGGCGGCCAATAATCACCCTAGGAAAAAACGTTGAAACGTATTGCGCTCAACTTATGGGAATGCGAAAGAAATACACAAGATGGGATTCGTATAAAATTATTTTATAAGCAGCATTCTCTTAACATCTGCAAATCTTTCAGTTTCAAGTTTATAAAAATATACTCCGCTCGGATAGCCGACGGCATTCCAATCAACTGAATAAATTCCGGCATTTTGACGTTCATTAACTAAAGCAATAACTTCATTGCCGAGAATGTCATAAACTTTAATGGAAACAAAGTTTGAAAATGGCAACTCGTAATTAATGATTGTCTTCGGATTAAAAGGATTAGGATAGTTTTGATTTAGAATAAAATTTACGGGAATAGTATTAGAGTTTTGCGAAATACCAACTGTCTGTGAATATTTTATGGTCACATAGTCATCCCTACTAGAACCTTCATAGCTGTATCCCGTCACATAAACATTTCCTAAACCATCGACTTCAATTGAATTGGCAATATCGCTTCCGTTTGTTTTATCTTCAAATATCTCAGACCATTGTTCCTCGCCGCTGGAATTATATTTTATAGTTGCATAATCTTCGGAGTTTACTGAGGCGTAGCTGTACCCTGTGACATAAACATTGCCATTGTTATCGGTTTTCAAAGCCATTGCTATATCATAATCATTACCTGATCCGTTATATTTTGAAACCCATAGCTGAAAACCCGATGAATTGTATTTTATTGTCGCATAATCTTCAGACGAATTGGAATCAAAGCTATACCCTGTCACATACACATTCCCGGCTCCGTCAACATCTATTGCAGTGGAAATATCAAATTCATTTGAACTACCATTATACTTACTTATCCATTGTTCTTCACCTGACGAATTATATTTTATTGTTGCGTAATCTTCTGATGATAATGAATCATAACTAAAGCCTGTAACATATACATTTCCTGCAGCATCAACAGCAAGTGCTGAGGCAATGTCGTAGCTTGATGAACTTCCGTTGTATCTTGTAACCCATAGTTCTTCACCTAGTGAATTATATTTTACAGTTGCATAATCTTCCGAAGTTCCATCGCCTATACTGAATCCCGTGACTATTATATTTCCCGAGTTGTCTAAAGAAATCGAAGTTGCTATATCAACATCACCAAAATCCGAATCATATGACGAAGCCCATTGTTCATCTCCTGCGGGACTATATTTTATAGTTACATAATCCTCGCTCGTGCTTTTTCCTACACTTGAGCCTGTAACATAAACATTTCCCAGACCGTCTAAAACTATTGCGTATGCAATGTCATCGTCATTTCCCTTTCCGTTATATCTTGCAACCCAAAGCTGGTCACCCTCTGAAGAATATTTTACGGTCAGATAGTCTTCAAACGTTTCGTTTCCCTGACTTCGACCAGTAACGTAAACGTTACCAACATTATCTATCTCGATCGCAGCTGCTGCATCGTTTCCGTTAAATGCGGGGTTATTATATCTTTCTGCCCACAACTGTTGACCGTTTGAATTATACTTTATAGTTGCGAAATCTCTGCCTGTACCGCTACCAATACTGAATCCGGTCACATAAACATTACCGGTATTGTCCACTTTGAAGGATGTAACAACATCTGTATCATTAGCAGATCCGTTATAAAATGATTTCCATTGAGTATTTACCTGTGAATAGCTGAAGCTTGTAATTAGAAATATTGAAGTAAAAATTTTTATTAAAAAGCATTTCATTGATCTTATGGATTTAGAGTTTT
>JBDSYA010000304.1:0-4148 GCA_039925865.1 Ignavibacteria bacterium | reverse complement strand
CCTTATTGCAGGTGCGCGGTATCATAACTTCAGTGACATGTTCAATCTTCCTCATCATCAAACTAATGAATTGGAATATGAAAATCTAAAGCCCATCATTAATAAAGATCTCGCTGACAACGCTGATTTGTTTAATGCTATCGGCAAAAAAGATTTCCTCCTTCATTTTCCATATCAATCATTCGGTCATGTTGTTCGATTTTTTGAAATTGCTTCAAACGATGAACATGTGACAGAAATAAAAATCACATTTTACAGGGCAGCAAAAAATTCATCAATAGTTAAAGCTTTATTAAATGCTCTTGCAAATGGAAAGAAAGTTACGGTTTTCATTGAGATAAAAGCACGCTTTGATGAAGAGATGAATATCGAATACGCAAAAGAACTTGAAGACGCGGGAGCAGTGATCATTTACAGCCTGCCCGGATTGAAAGTTCATGCAAAGATCGCATTAGTAGTAAAGAAAGAGAATGGTTCATTTAAAAATTATTGCTATCTTTCCACCGGCAACTTTAATGAAAAAACTTCTATGATATATACTGACTTCGGTTACTTTACCTCAGATGATAAAATCACAAATGAAGTTGCAGATCTTTTTCTTTATCTGCAAAATGATCTTAAGAAACCTGAATTCAAAAATATTCTCGTCGCTCAGTTTAATATGAAAAAAGCTTTCATAGAATTAATCGATAGCGAAATTGAGTATGCAAATGAAAATAAGAATGCTTCAATATTCATAAAGCTCAACAGTCTTGAAGATAGAAAGATAATTGAAAAGCTTTATGATGCAGGTAAAGCAGGTGTAAAAATAAAAATAATTGTCAGAGGTGTATGCTGCCTGATACCCGGTGTAAAAAATATGAGTGAAAATATCGAAGTGATAAGTATAGTTGACAGGTACCTTGAGCACAGCAGAGTTTATATTTTCCATAACAAAGGAGATGAAAAAATTTATTTGTCATCTGCTGACCTGATGAAAAGAAATCTTAACAGGAGGATCGAAGTGGCGTTTCCTGTATATGATGTGAATATAAAAATGCAGATAAAGGATTTAATGGAGATACAGATGAACGATAATACGAAGGCAAGGATAATTGATAAAGATCAGATTAACAATTACAAAAATAACTCAGCGATTAAACTTTGCGCTCAGGAAGAAACGTATGAGTATCTGAAGAAAATGTAAAGTGAACTCCAACACTAATGCTATCCTGCTGACTGTTCAGTTGCTTAACTGCTAACTTTCACTTCAATAGTATCATTCTCTTTATATCAATAACATTCCCGTCAACTACAAGCTTATACAAATAAACTCCGCTTGGAAAATCAGAAGCGTTCCATTCGACATTATAAACTCCTGCTGGCTTGTATTCATTGACAAGTGTTGCAACTTCATTCCCGAGTATGTCATAAATTTTTAATGTAACAAATCTTAATTCCGAAATTCCAAATTCGAAATTGGAAATTGGATTAAATGGATTCGGATAATTTTGTGAGAGAAAATATTTATCGGGTATTTCAATTGCGGTATTTGAAAAGTTAGTGAGAACGCCGCCTGTAGTAGTTTTTAAAATTGTTCCGCTGTCGCCGACACACCAACCTGTTGTTGAATCCGTAAAATCCAATGAATTATAATTTCGGTTTGGAACAAATGTTAATTGGTGATTCCAGTTTACTCCACCATTACTGCTATATAGTATTCGTCCGGAAGTTCCACACGCCCATCCCTTTAAGCTATTAATAAAGAAAATTGAATTAGAATAACTTTCCGTAAAGGGAAAAAAGTCATACCAGTTGTTCCCTCCATTGGTAGTTCTGAAAATAGTGGCTCCTGTCATAGAATTAGGACTACCTAGCCATCCTTTCAATGAGTCGAGAAAAAAAACGCTGTTAATTTTGTCACCATTACCTAAATATAAATTGGTAGCCCAGTTAGTACCGGAGTTAGTTGTTTTCAAAACAGCATCTCCACTTATGAAAGCACCGGATGACCATCCGGTTGTTTCGTTAATAAAAAATATTTTCTTAATTGCATAATTGGAATAAATAGAATCCCAGGTATTACCAATATTCGATGTCTTGTAAAAATACTCACCGGAACTGCTTACTAAATAACCCACAGACTCATTTACAAAGAATACCTGGTCAAATGGATGTGAATTAAATCCAAAATTTGTCCAATTAATCCCACAGTTTGAGGTCTTTAAGAGTAGTCCGCTATCACCTGCAATGAATCCTGTTGTTGCATTTACTAAATCAATTGATTTAAGTCCTGACATGTAACCTGAAGAAATTATGTTCCACAAAACTCCTCCATTTGTTGTTCTTAAAATTCTTCCCGAATCACCGACACATATTCCTGTCTGGGAATTTATGAATTCAACCGAATACAAGTTTGCCTTCACACTACTGTTCTGTTGTATCCAGCCAGACTGAGAGTAACTTAGTCTAGTAAATGCAAAAGCAACAAAGAAAAATATTTTTACCCTTAAAATCAAATTTTATTTTTATAAAACTTTCTTAATTGAAAAGATCTGGATGGCATCCTTTTCAAAATTTTATTTTACTGAAAATACAAATTAAATACATTCAAAGAAACAGAGCCGTTCCAAAGAAATATTTAAACCCTTCATCAGATTTCGCAACTGTCACGCCTACATTAAACATCCTGTTAAGATATGTGATCCAGATCGATCCGCCGTAGGAACTGTGCCACCTTTTTGAGTCTTCACCTTTTACAAACACTCTTCCTGTTCCTCCAAAAGCAGAGATTCCAAGTAAACCCGGTATGAGTAAATTTACTCTGAACAATCTTATTCTCAATTCTGCCTGGCCAAGTAATAGTCCGTCTCCGGCAAACCTTTCACGAGAAAAACCTTTCAAAGAATTTATTCCTCCAAGAAATAATGATTCATAAAATGGATGTTTGCCCCAGACTTTTCCTCCTGAAGTTCTTAAAGCAAGTGTAACACCTTTAACTGTGTCTGAAGAAATATAAGCTCTCAGATCAAAACCGGCTTTACCAAAACTAGAATTATTTTTTAAAATATCCGGAGTGTAATTTCCAAATAATCCTGCATAAAAACCTTTATTAGTTTCCGCAGCATTATCTCTTGTGTCAAATTTAATTGCAGAGTTTATGCCAATAAATTTTTGAATACCTGTCCCGTAAATCTGACGGCTTTGACCCAGAAAAGTATTCTGATCATAGCTGACATCCGAATATTTGTAAAACGGAGAAATTGAGAATGAAAACTTTTTATTCATTGAAAATTCAATAGCGGGACTTATATTTATAAGCTCTTGACCGGTCTTATAAAAATCTTTTGAATCGAGGTCTTTATCAAAAATAGTTTCATTTCCCAATCCGTAAAATCTTGTAATGTCTAGCTCTGTCTTTCCAAGATCTAATGAAACTTTCGCTCCTTTTATCAGCGAATAAAATTCACCTGCATATTTTACTTCATAACTTTTTGCTCCGAATGCATAACTACCGATCAAAGACATTCTGTAAACATAAGGCTTTGCACCCAATCCATATTTATAGAGTATGGGACCGCCTCCTATAATAATTCCGTCATCGCTATTGTACCCAAAACCAGGACCGAATCTCCAGTCATAGCTGCGATCTTCAGTCTTTGGTTCGAATCGGTCAAATTCATTATTTTTTGAACGCTTGTCTTTGATGACATTAAAAATTTTATCAGATCTGTCTTTAATAATTTTTTTACCAGTACCTTTAATTATTTTAACATCAATTGAAGTTACAGGTGGCTCATAGGGTAATTCAAGAGGTAATGCTAAACTACCATCCACATATATTTTGTCATCACCTCCATTTGTATAAATTCTGATTTCTTTCGTATCATCTTTATTAAAATTTCTCACAAAGAATGGTTGATCTTTTTTAAAACCTTCCTTGTTGAGATCGTATAAAGCAACTTCAAGTTCATTATCAGTCAGAATATTAATCTCTATCTGCTCAGCTTTGTCACTTCCATAAACATCAACCGTTTCATTAATCAGTTCATAAAATTCATCAGATGCTTCTTTAAGTTTATCTCTCCGGGACTTAATCATATCTACAAGTTTTTTACCTTCGAGCTCATACCATTCATCAGGTATTTTCTTAACAGCATTTACAATTA
>JBDSYA010000303.1:0-10841 GCA_039925865.1 Ignavibacteria bacterium | reverse complement strand
CTTCTTGTGATCCCTAATCTTCTTTCAACAGGCTGGTAACAGTCTGTATTTCCTGAAAAAATAATCGACTGCGGCTTCCAGCTTTTCTTTGAGAAGGCTTCTTCCAGTAATTTTGCAGCATCTTTCTTTACCATTATTTTTGTTTCGAAATCCAGCCCCGATGAAAAACCTAAATATTCATGAGTCGGCATTGCGTAACAATAGATGCATCCGTGCTCACAGCCGCGGTAAGGATTAATGCTGAATCCTGCTCCGACATCAGGGCTTTCATTTTTTGAAAGTATTGATTGAGAATGATCATTGTAAAAAACAGTTTCAATTTTCTTGTCTTCATTATTATTTTCAAAATACTCATCATACTCTCCTGATGCCCGGTCGATATAGATTTCCTCGAATCTGTTAGCCGGATTAAATTGCGAACCCCTGCCTTTTATTAATTTCTGCATGTTTGCAATCTAATCCTGAAGCCGTAAGGATTTAAGGTTAAAATTTTTACCTTTGATCAATTCATTTGTACAATTGCTTTTTTTAATTTTCTGTTTCGCAGATATTTTTTAATTGTGAAATATAGTATTGCAAGGAAGACAAATAAAGGAAAGAATGAAATTATAAAAGTTATTAGCCAGCTGAGAATTTCGGTAAATCCTTCCATTCCTCGTTTGAAACCTTCACCGATTTCATAAAAAAATCCCCCGCCTGAAGAAGTCTGTAGTAATGAAGGCTCAAACAATGAAATTGTCAAAGTTGAAAATGCAGACTGATCTTTAAGAAACTTCATGCGTCCTTCGGATCTTTCAATATTTTCCCTGACGCTGGAAAGTTTCTCTTCTACTTCAACAACATCAGTAAGTTTAGCAGTTTTTTCATTTAGCAGTTGAAGAAGCCTGTTCTCAAGTTCTTTCTGAGTTCTTTGTCTCGCTTCAATATCAATATATTCTTCTGTTACATCATTACCTGAAATATTTTGAGACATTACTTTTCCGAGATTGCTTACTTCCGAAATAAAAGCATCTAACTTATCTGATGGAATTCTTACTGAGATCGAACCTTGCTTTTTCCCGCCGGCATTAATATTTGAGGAAGTATTAGTTATGTAACCTGTAAATTTTATCGCAGCTTCGGAGATCTTCTTTTCGTCATCAGCAAAATTATCGGTTTCAATATTCATTGTCCCTGTCCTGATGATCATTCTGTTCATTGCTGATGTAGATTTCTCTTCCGAAGCAACCGGTATAAGAAAATTATTCTGTTCAACTGACGAAACCCTCATTTTATCTGAGGTTGCACCATCTTGTACTGTTTCTGTTTTCAGATCTTTAAAACTTTCAGGAGAATTTTCCAGGGTAAATTCATTTTTATTTTTATCACATCCATTCCATGATGTCCATGATGTAATAAAAATTAAACTCAAAACAATCAATTTGAAAAATGTCAGTGCTTTCATATAGTAAGATAAAAATTTAGAAATGATTTTCACCTTATACTCGATTTAAATAGTTTTGTTCCTGACTTATTAAAATTATGATTTTATAAATATTAAATTAAACTTCGTAATACAAATGAAATTCAAAAGGATGCGGTCTGAGCTGAACTTCTTTGATCTCATTTTTTATTTTATAATCGATCCATGTTTCAATTAATTTTCCTGAAAAAACATCTCCTTGCTTTAGATAATCATTATCAGCTTCAAGCCTGTGAAGTGCTCCTGACAGGTCTTCCGGAGCATGAGGGATCTTTTTAAGTTCAGCTTCATTAAGATGGTAAATATCAATATCGATAGGATCTCCCGGATGAATCTTGTTTATTATTCCGTCTATACCTGCAAGTAATATGGCTGAAAATGCGAGGTAAGGATTAGCTGCGCCGTCAGGGCATCTAAACTCTACTCTTTTTGCTTTCGGATTATCTGAATACATTGGGATCCGGATGGCAGCACTTCTATTGCTTTTGGAGTAAGCAAGATTGACAGGAGCTTCATAACCGGGCACCAGCCGTTTGTAAGAATTTGTTGTCGGATTTGTAAATGCAAGAATTGAAGGAGCATGTTTCAGTAACCCGCCAATAAAATGTATTGCAAGATCGCTAAGACCCGCATAGTTTTCACCGGCAAATAATGGCTGTCCGTCTTTCCATAAACTGATATGAGTATGCATACCGCTGCCGTTATCACCAAAAATCGGTTTAGGCATAAATGTTGCCGTCTTACCCACTGACTTCGCAGTGTTTTTGACAATGTATTTGAACATTTGTAAACTATCGGCGCAGTCAACAAGCGGACAATATTTAAAATCAATTTCTGACTGACCACCGGTTGCAACTTCATGGTGGTGCATTTCAACATCTATCCCAACGTTAATTAAATTTTCAACCATAAGACTCCTTAAGTCATTTGTTGAATCAGAAGGCGGCACGGGAAAATATCCTTCCTTAAGTCTGATCTTATGTCCCAGGTTTGTTTCCTTTTCACTTCCTGTATTCCAAAATCCTTCTATTGAATCGATCTTATACCAGCTTGAATATTCATTAATGTTATATGCAACATGATCTAAAATAAAAAACTCGGCTTCAGGTCCTATGAATGCTGTATCTGCGATACCTGTTGAACGCAAGTAATCAATTGCCTTCTTTGCAATGTTTCTCGGATCCATATCATAAATTTGTTTTGTCGCAGGCTCATAAATATCACAGATCATACTTAAAGTTTTTATTCCCATGAATGGATCAATATTGGCCGTTGATGGATCAGGGATAGCAAGCATGTCTGAATCATTTATACTTTTCCATCCCCGTATCGAAGATCCGTCAAATCCGATGCCTTCGTAAAAAGTATTTTCACTGAGCTTTGTTACAGGAATTGTCAGGTGTTGCCATTGTCCGGGAAGATCGGTAAATCTAAGATCGATCATTTTCACTTCTTTTTCTTTGACAAGCTTAAACACATCATTAATTCTTTTGAGCTTATCTTTTTGTATTTCTAATGTTGTTTTCTCAGGCATACTATTTTTTTTATTTTAATTTATTATTCTTTTATTTTTATTTCCAGCTCGCAGGTTTCTTTATGTGATGAAAGTACAATACTTGTCCTTGAAGATTTTACCCCCGGCCAGTTCTGAATTTTAGACAAAAGTTTTTCAAGAGTCGTAGTGTTTTCCGTTCTGATCTTTAAAATATGAGAACCTTCACCTGTGACAGAATGACATTCAAGAACTTCCTTTGCATTTTGAGCATGCTCTATGAATTGTTTGTAATTTTTTGAAGACTCACTTATTACAAATATAAAGCATGTTATATCCTGCTTGAGTTTTTTGTGATTTAATATTGCAGTATAAGATTTTATATAACCGTGTGATTCAAGTTTTGAAATCCTGTCGATAGTCGAAGGCAGGGATAAACCGACTATCTCAGCAAGTTCATTTTTTTTGATCTGGGAATTTTTCTGCAGCTCGGATAAGATCCGCAGATCTATCTGATCAAGCTTAAGCTCTTCAGTATATTTATGATTTATTGTAATGCCTTAAAAAATTAGGTTAGTTAGAATTATTACCTCACAAAATAAGGTAAATGATTTGTTATAGCAAGTAATTTTTATTCTATCTGAAATATTTTTTATCGCTCCCTTCCCAAACGTTTTTCAAATAAAGAAAAAAATTTAGAAATAATTAATTTTTCATTGAAATTTTTCTTAACCTTCAAGCAACCCCACCCTGCCCTCCCCTAAGGGGAGGGTTTGGGAGGGGTATTTTATAAATGTTTTACAATTAATTGCTTAGCAAAAATCTTTTTAACACTAATACAGATTTATCCTTGATAAAAGTTTTTAACGGAAGTGATTTTTTATATTGAATTGAAATAAACTATAAGTCATTCTAATTTGTAAAAAAATTTTATAAACCTCTAAATTATTAATATGGAAATTTACAGGATAATGATTGGAAATGCGGTTGTACTGATAGGTCTGGGAATTTACGGATACATGATCTCCGGCAGTGGTACCGCTTTAATAGCTCCCGGGATTGGTGTAATGCTGCTGCTGCTTTCTTTTCCCGTTAAAAATGAAAATAAAACAGCAGCTCATATTGCTGTTGCGTTAACTCTAGTGGCGGCTATTATGTTTTTTGTAATTGGCTTTATGAGAGGAAATGTGATAATTCTGATAATGGCAGTGTTTACCATCTTTGCGCTTTATATGTATGCAATGGATTTTGTAAGAAGAAAAAAAGAAAGAGAAAGCTCAAAGGCCTGACAATAAAAACTTTTCAAACCTTTTCCACTTCTTTTTTTCCAAAAAGGCCTGTAGGCTTTACCAAGAGTATAATTATTAGGATGGCAAAAGAAATGGCGTCACGATAAGTCGGCGATAAATATCCTACCGTAAAGGTTTCAACTAAGCCGATTATCAACCCCCCGATAGAAGCTCCGGGAAAATTTCCGATCCCTCCGAGAACTGCAGCAATGAAGGCCTTTAAGCCCGGAAGCATTCCCATTAACGGATCAATGCTCGGATAATTAATGCTGTAAAGAATTCCCGCTGCACCTGCAAGAGATGATCCGATTACGAAGGTAAATGAAATAACATTATTGATATTTATTCCCATCAAAGATGCAGCAGTGAGATTATTTGAAACTGCCCTTATTGCAATTCCCATTTTAGTATTCATAACAATGAATCTCAATGCAAGCATCAGGATCAATGCAGAAACAAGCACGACTATTTGATTAGAGCCTATAGTAGCGCCGAGAATATTGAAACTTACGTTCTCGATTATTGTAGGAAATGATTTTGGATCAGCTCCGAATATCAGCTGTCCCGAGTATTGTAAAAATAAAGAAACGCCGATAGCAGTTATCAATACAGTGAGTTTAGAAGAATTGCGAAGGGGTTTGTAAGCAAGCTTTTCAATAATTACTCCGATCAATGCAGTAGCCACCATTGTCAGGATCATTATTACAATTGCCATTGGAATATCAGGGCTGTCAACTCCTAATGCCCTCGAAAGATAATATCCAAAGAACGCTCCAAGCATGAATATCTCACCATGAGCAAAATTAATAAATTTTAAAATACCATAAACCATTGTATAGCCAAGTGCTATCAGAGCATAGATACTTCCAAGAGAAAGACCATTGATCAACTGCTGAATAAATTCTGCCAATTTTTAAAAATTGTAAATTACAAAATTATAAATATCAAATGATAACAAATTATGGATAGCCATTTGTATATTCATTTGCCATTTATCATTTAATATTTAAAATTACTACGGAGCTATCGTTTCTTTATAAACAAACTTTCCGCCTTTAACTTCTAATACTACTGCCGGTTTAACAGCGTTTCGTTGTTCATTGATTGTTATAACCCCTGTAACTCCGCTGAAATCTTTGGTCTTGGCAAGTTCATTTTTGATCTTTTCACCTTCAGTGGAACCTGCTTTTTTTATAGCATCAAACAGGATCATCCCGGCATCATATGCAAGAAAGGCCATAGCATCAGGCTCAGTTTTATATTTGTCTCTGTATTTTTTCATGAAATTTTGAATGATCGGATTAGGATCATCAGCGGAAACGTGTGTAGAGAAAAAACTTCCTTCAAGTGCATCCTTGGCTTTTCCTTCAGTAAGCTTTTCAGATTCCCAGCCGTCGCTTCCAAACAGCGGAACATTCAGTCCTATCTCCCGTGCCTGTATAGAAATCAGATTAACATCAGTATAATATCCGGGAATAAAAATTGCTTCGGGATTCTTTGCTTTTATAGCAGTCAGTTGCGCTTTGAAATCTTTATCTCCGGCAGAATATTTTTGCTCTTCAATAATTTCTCCGCCCATTTGAGTAAATATATTTCTAAAATTATCTGCGAGACCTGTTGAGTATGCATTCTTTTGATCTATCAGTATTGCTACACGTTTCACTTTCATGGAATTAATAGCAAACTTGCTCATGACAGTTGCCTGAAAGGGATCAATGAAACAAACTCTGAAAATGTAATCACCAATAGTTGTAACTTCAGGATTAGTTGATGCAGGTGATATCATGGGTATCTTTGAAGCCTGACAAATAGGAGCACCGGCTTTGCTGCGGGAAGATGCGACCTCTCCTATAATTGCAACGACCTTATCACGATTAATAAGCTTTTGTACAACTGTCTGTGTTTCAGAAGGTTTTCCCTGATTATCTTCCGTAATTAATTTGATTTTTTTCCCTAAAACTCCGCCACCATTGTTTATTTCTTCAACCGCAAGAGTCAAACCATTATGAGACTGCTGTCCGAATGTTGCTTCACTGCCCGTTAAAGATGCATATTCTCCTACAAGTATCTCATTTGAAGAATCTGTCTTATTGCATGAAGAAAGTAAAATTACGAAGCATAAAAAGAAAATGCTCATTACCGATAATAGTTTGTAATTTTTCATTTTTGTTTTTTGATTAGAAGTCTTTTTGCTGAATTTGATTTTAAAAATAATTTAATTAGTTCGCAAAAGAAATAGATAATAAAATTTGAACAGGATTGAATAGATTGAATAGTTGAATTTCTAAATCAGACCAAAATCAAAATTACCATTTAATTATTGAAGTATAATTTTTAAATTGCAATTATATGGCAAGAATTAATATCACAATCGTTGATGCGACAGGAAATAAAGAACAGCAGGCAACACTTCCCGATGATGCTTCAGTAAAAAGAATTATGGAAGTCCTTCTTCCAAAAATGAAAATGCCACTCACGGGGCCGGACGGCGACCCGCTCTCATATAAATTTCATCATAAAGCCTCAGGCAGGCAGCTTACAGAAACTCAAACTCTCTCCGAAGCCGGTGTTAAAGAAGGTGATGTATTACGTCTTCATCCGGAAATTACAGCCGGGTAACAATTTTATATTACGGATTAAGAATTATGACATAGAAAAAACTACGCGGGAAAAGTTTATTTTTTTCAATTTTTGAATTATAATATTCAAAGCTGGAATAAAAACATTTTTAAATTTTTATATGTAATTTTGATTTATAATTTTTGATATTTGATTTCAAAAATCTTATGGCCTAATGATATCTATTACAGATGACCGATATTCACGTTTGGAGCTGATAACCTGGTGGGATCAGGATGTTTTAAAAAACGCAAAAGTACTGGTTGCCGGCTGCGGTGCACTGGGAAATGAAATTGTAAAAAATCTTTCAATGCTGGGTATAGGAAATATTTCCGTTGTTGATATGGATCTTGTAGAAAAAAGCAATCTCACGCGAAGTGTCTTGTTCCGAAAGAGTGATGAAGGTAAATCCAAAGCGGAAGTTGTCTGTAAACGCGCCCGTGAAATAAATGATGAAATAAACATTAATTATTTCCACGGTAATATTTATAATTTAGGTCTTGGAGTATTTAAAAACTTTGATATTGTAATCGGAGGTCTGGATAATCGTGAAGCGCGGCTTTTTATAAATCAATCCTGCTGGAAAGTAAATCGCCCATGGATTGACGGAGCAATTGAAGTATTAAACGGGGTCGCAAGAATGTTCATACCACCAAATTCGTCTTGCTATGAATGCACTATGTCAGAAGTAGATTATAAATTACTCAATAAAAGAATGTCATGCATGATGCTTGGCCACGACGAAATTTCAGAAGGAAAGATCCCGACAACGCCTACAATTGCCTCAATAATTGCGGGTGTTCAGGTGCAGGAAGCAATAAAATATTTGCACCGGCGCGAAGATCTTAATTTACTCGAGGGTAAGGGATTTATTTTTAACGGCAATATAAATGATTCATACACAATTGAATACCAAAGAAATGAAGAATGCCCGTCTCATTACACATTTGAAAATATTAAGAAACTTGATAAAAAATTTGACGAGACCAAAATTAAAGATATAATTAATTTCGGAAGAACTTTTTTTGAAGACAATAATTTTCAGATCGAGTTTAATAATGAAATAGTTTTTGAACTCGTTGACGAAAGCAAAATGCATGTGAAGGAATTTTTTGCAAACCTTAACCTGATGAGTGTCAAAGATGTAAAGCTTGAAGATGGTGGCCTGCTTAAAATTAAATCGTTTCATAATTTTAATTCTGATTCGGGACTTGCAGTAAAGTTTAGCTGGAAGTTTGTCAAAGATCTGAAAATTCCTGTTAACGATATTTTGATTTTAAGAAAAGATGATAAAGAAATACAATTGGAATTTGATGAATCTGAAGTTTTTAAAAAATAAATTACTTTTCGGTTTTATTTGTTTTGCTGTCATCTGCGAAAACATTTTTAAAACAGCGTTTAGATTAGTGCACTGTAATATGAACACGCAGTATAAATTGAAATAATAATTGGATAACACCGACCCGAAACATATCTTTTTAAAAAACAAAACCTGCCCTTATTGCCAGTCGAAAATTAAAACGAATGGCGACTTTATAGTTTGCACACACTGCGGTACACCTCATCACAATGAATGCTGGAAGGAAAATCTTGGATGTACGACCTATGGATGTTTTAGCAATCCTTTGACTGAAACCAGAGCCGGAGTGCTGCCTGAAGATGTTGGCGATCTTACACCAGACTCGATTAGAGATTCTATGAATGAAACTTCTGTGGAAAATATGTCGGGATGTCCGAACTGTAAATCACTAATTGAAATAAGTTCAGATTACTGTAAGTTCTGCGGTGTCAATCTAAAAATAAAATCTCCTGAAATTGATTCAGATTCTAAAAAAGAATTTGATAATGAATTTAAACAACGATACAAAAGCAAAGTCGGAATTACCCGTAAAAGATTTTATCTGACACTTGGAAGTATACTTTTTCTTGCTGCCGCATTAAGTCTGTTGTTTTATCTGAGTATTAACAGGCTCAATGATTATTTTTCATCGGATGATTATAAAATTAAGAATACAGTTGATAACTGGCGTGAATCATGGGTGAATAAAGATATGGAGAATTTTAAAAATTTTATGACGAGTGATTATGAATATTTTGGAAAAGACGGGAAGATGGTGGATCTGAAAGAGAGATTAAAACGGATAGAAGGGACATTTAAAAATTACAAAAACATAAAAATAAGTTTCAGCGACTTTAAAATACTGACAGATTCATCAACAACAGATAATGACAGGAAAGTGCAGTTCAATCAACTCTATGAGTCCGATAAATTTCAGGAAAAGGGGATTAAAACCCTGCGCTTATATAAAGGAGCAGATACTAATAATGAGTGGAAAATTTACAGAGAATTTTTTGATTAAAAATCAGCCAGCTAAAAACTCAAAGGTAGCTTAAATATCTGACTAAGTTTAGCTGACTAAGTTTTTTTCAGACAAAAAATAAGTAATTGATTAGTAGTCCAAGCACCAGTGTTAATCCAAACATCATATTCAGCTGAGCAGTCATCATAATATGTTTCGTCCCATATTCAAATCTCGCAATTCCTCCTGCCGGAAATCCGTCAGACATTTTTACGAGCTTAAGAGCTAAAGGTAAAGTTATCAAAGACAGCAGAGCAAACCATGGAAGCATTCCCAGTGCGACAAAAATTATAAGGGAAAAATAAGCGCCAAGAATAAGTATGTAATAAACTTTTATGGAAAGTTTTTCTCCAATTAATATTGGCAGAGTTTTTACTCCGAATTTACCATCGAAATAAATATCCCGGATATTATTTGAATGAAGAATTGCATCAATCAATAGTCCAATAGGAATGGAAAATAGCAGAGGCATGTATGAGAATTGGCCTGTCTGCACAATGTAAGCGCCAAGCGTCATTCCAAGTCCGAAAGAAAGAATGACCTGAAGATCACCTAAAGCTTTATATTTGAGAGCAAGAGGTTTAGCAGTATAGAATATAGCTGACAAAAGCCCGAACAAACTCAGATAAAGGATCCAGATTCCTGCCTGACTGTATAAATATATTCCAATCATAAAAGCAATAAATAAAGATACGGCGGCTGCGATTTTCATTTGTTTCATATTGACAATTCCCATTGATAAAACCATTGAGCCTCCGTGAGGAATGCCAAGCTCTTTATCTTCCTTATCGATCCCTTTTTGATAATCAAAAATATCATTGATTATATTTGTACCTACGTGAACAAGTATGCAACCGATCAGAGTAAGAAAGAAATTAAGAAAATTAAATTTTAATCCGGGATTAAGCCAAACTGCTAAAATTGAACCGAATAAAACCGGTATAATTGATGCCGGGAATGAGTAAGCTCTCGAAGCCATTAACCATAGCTTTAGTCCTTTGGGCGTAACAGAATTTTCTGACATAAAAATATTTAAGTTTAGTAAAATTACTAAAACTATTTTTCAAAAAATATATACTTATTTAAATGATCGGATTGGTTGAAACGGATTTGAATTAAACAGTATGGAAATTTTTTTTTCTGAATTTTTAAAAACATAACCCCTGAAGAATGTCAGGGGTTATGTGATGCGCTAAAAAATTACTTGATCAGAAACATTTTCTTTGAGTCTGAAAAATCATTTGACTCCAATCTGTATAAGTATGCTCCGCTTGAAAGTCCGGAAGCATTGAAGCCCAGAATGTAATTTCCTGCACTTTTGAATTCATTAAGAGGGCTTGCAACTTCTTTTCCCGACATATCATAAATCTTCAGCGTAACTATTCCTGACTTTGGAATAGAAAAATTTATATTTGTTGACGGATTAAATGGATTCGGATAATTTTGTTTAAGCGAATATGATGAAGGAATCTCGCTGTTATAGTTGCTGATTCCTGTAACTGAAGTAAGTTTGACAATTGCTCCTGCATTTCCGACAGCCCATCCTTGCGGACAATTATCAATAATTACAAAATCAATATCCTGTAAATTTCCAACACCCTGAGAATGTGCAAGTGTCC
>JBDSYA010000302.1:0-7311 GCA_039925865.1 Ignavibacteria bacterium | reverse complement strand
GGCGAAGGCGGAATGATAGCAATCGATAAAAATTGTAATATTTCCATGCCGTTCAATTCAGAAGGAATGTACAGAGCTTGCATCAGCAGTGAAAGGAATCTTGAAATTAAAATTTACAGAGAATAGTGATATTAGTTAGCAGTTATTTAGAGCTTTTTTTATTATCGAGTATAGATTTTTTAATCTGATCACAATATGCTCTAATGAACTAAACATTTATTCATTGATCAATTTCGTTTCTTTTAATAATCTTAATCAATAATGAGTTGCTCTTGCTTACTTATAAAAATGCAAATTTTATTTTTGAAGTTAGATAGAAAATTGCATTTATCAAAACTTATAACCTCTAGCTATTAACTGTTAACTGCTTAAGGCGTTACTTTAGTCACAAAGTTAGCTGCATTATTATCCACAAGTGATGCATCACTAGCATCAACAAAATTATCTCCGGTCACATCTGAATTCACATAACCTGTTACAAAGTTTGATGCATCATTATCGATTGCGCCGGCGTCAGTTGCGTCTACAAACCCATCCTGATTTACATCTCCGCCGTAATTTGCAAACTTAACAGGCGAATTGTTTATTTGGATTACATTATTCCCATAAGCTTTTGTGCTGTCTGTAGTGAAATCATAACTTGCCTGAGATCCGAAATTATCAAAACCGATTAGCGAGCTACTCCAAGTCTCAATAGAATTCCGATGTAGTATAGAAATATAGTATATAGCTAAATTTGTGATCCCCGGATTATTATAAGTAAATGTTCCTGTGCCAACAGCTTCGACATAATCTTTTGCAGAATCAATTATAGCATAGGGAGATGAATTATTTCTGATATAACATGTCATTGTATCAAGTATAGTTGTATTGCTTCCGGCATCATAAAATCCCTGTATAAGACTTTTGCAAGACAAAACTTTTGGCAATGAAGATTTATTGTTAAATTGAATTCCCCATTCATACAATCTTCCCGTGTCGGAGTTTTGAGTGTCATTAATTTTCAATTTCCATAAACCTTGGGACGCCTTTCCGGAGAAAACAGAATTCAGATTATTAACCGGCTTTATTCTTGGAGAAAATGAAGTAAATTTAAAATTCGAAATCGTAGTAGCTGCATCATCGTCAAAGGAAGTAACTACAGATTCATTATTGGAAAGAAGCTGATTGTTATCAAAAATACGGACACTGCTTCCATCAGGACCGATCAGGTCAATTTCAAGCACTTCACTGTTATTATGTTCAAGTGAAACAAAAACATTTACATCTGAAATATTTTCGTCAAGAAAAACATTTAATGTATCAAATATGATTCCGGTGTTACCAGTTTCCGGAATACGCCTCGTTGTATTTTTTATAATAAATCCTTTTTGAAAGTTTAAAGTATATCCTTTGTCTAAAGGTGATATCGGTATAAACAGTGCAGCCATCATCGCTTGATTTCTGAAATTTAAATTCGGTCCCAGTGTAGTACCGCTTCTTGAATAGCCGTCGAAGCTGTAAGCAACGGAAGTCATGTTCGTTGCAGGATTAACTTCCATCGGAATGAACATTGAATCCTGAATGTCAGTCAGGGATTTAGAATACCTGCTGATCCTGACTTCGTCAATATATCCCTGGAAATCCGGCAGCCCGATCGTTCCACCTATATATAGTGAATCGGAACCGTCAGATATGTTTGAACCACCCAGCCCGAAACCAGTTTTTACCAATTTTCCATTAACAATAAATCTATAAGATCTGACTGTACCGGTATATGAATATGAAAATGAAACATGCGACCATTGGTTAACCTTAATTGAATCTCCAGAGTCGAAAACAGTACCGTTAATTTTCGCGGCAAGTTTTTTACTGATAATATTCAGGCTATAATTTGTAGTTGATCCGTTAGCTGTTCCTTTATGAATTATTATTGCATCCGAATTTGATTTCGGGTAGATCCATGCCTGCAAAGTCGTTTGATTTGTTGGACTGATATATTGGTTATCCGGTCCTGAAATATAATCATCAAGTCCGTCCAGAACCAATGCCTCATTAATGCATATGGTTTGAGAAGGAACATCACTAAGATCAACGTCATTTACATTAATATTTATACATGTGTTAAAAAAAGCCGACCAATCGTTAACGTTGAATTGTAACACATTTGAGAATGGTGTTTGAAATGTGAGAGTCATAGACAATCCGCTATAGACTCCGCCGAATGCGCTTATTGAAGTTCTCCAGTTATCTCTTATTTCAGTTGACGCAAGTGCGCGGCTCCATATTCTTATTTCATCCATCATTCCGGCGAAAGGAGTTGAGCTTCCCGACACTCCAAAAAATAATGTATCTGTGCTTATGATTGGAGCAGCTCCGCTACTTGATGCGGTAGTATCAAGCTGACCATTAAAAAAGAAACTGAACAACCCGGTTGAAAAATTGAAAGTGGCTGCAACGTGCGTCCATTGATTTACGGGGACTGTTGTGCTGACTTTGGATCTTAATCTTACACTCCCGTTTGTTGCTATTATTATTCTTCCTGTAGGCTCAAGCCGCATACCGTATATTAATGATGAACCCTGTGGTGCTCCTTTTGCTATGATGCCCTTGCTAAAACCGCTCAGTGTACTTGGATTGATCCATGCTTCAAGCGTAAAGCTTCCGGCAATATTTAGTGAAGGCGAGTTTCTGCACTTGATGTAACTTGAACTGTTGCCTGCAAATGAAGCTGCATGATTCCAGAACATCTGGGCATTTCCCGTTTGAAGATTCAATATGAAAAGATTGATGATTACGAGATTAATAAGATTCTTAATATTTTTAAGATTAAGGATCTTAAACTTCAGGTTTGAATTCATGATTGATAATTTTAAAATTAGCAAATGTATTTTTGAATTTGAAATTTAAACTTTTAAATACTTATGGTGTAATTTTACCTACAAAGTTAGCTGCATTATTATCCACAAGGGCCGCATCTGCTGCATCGACCACATCATCTCCGGTTACATCTGTATTTACATATCCTGTTACAAAAGCAGCTGCATCATTGTCGATGGCTCCTGCATCCGTCGCATCAACTACTCCGTCGTGATTGGTGTCACCGCCATATATTGCATATTTTATTGGGGAAGTATTGACTTGTGTTTGATTACTCCCAAATGCCTGTGAATTTGAGGTTGTAAAATTGTAGTAAGAGGTATCGGAAGTGAAGGCATTACCCACAGCACTCCATGTCTCAATAGAGTTTCTGTGTTTTAATACTAAGTAATAACCTATCCCGTTAACTACATTTGAAAAATAAAATTTTGCTTTGCCGTTTGAATCAAGAACTGCTTTGGCTGAATCAACTTTTGGATAAGGTGGTAATGGGATTCTTATAATAATCTGCGCTGTATCACTTTTCATAATGTTTATAGAGGGATCATAAAATCCCTGAAGCAAAGCTGTCAAATCGAGGGACCGGTATGACTTTAAATTTATTCCCCATCCGTGAACATAACCGATATCTCCGCCACCCAATTGGTCGAAAAATTCCAGCTTCCACCAGCCATTTCTGTTTTGACCGTTAAAAGCAGACAATGCCTGGTCGGGTTTGATTGAAGGGCTAAATGGTGCTGATATGCCAAATGAAGGGAGTAATGTGAATTCTGATGTTGCTGTCGAATCGGCATTATCCGAAAAAATTGTCATTATATCATTTGAATTTCCCCCTCTACCATTCAGTAAATCTATTTTTATTCCGGAAGGTGATGTAAGAAATAATTTCATGCCCCACGCCGCAGGGTGTGACATCAGCACATACGCTTTGAGATTATTAACTGTCCCGATTCCGGAAATAAGAATAGAGTCGGTTATACTTGGACCTCCATCCGGAAGAAAAAATCTCTTGGAACTTGAAGTAAAGGATGAAGCGTAAAAACTGTTGTCACCATCTGACAGCATTGGAGAGCTTAACCGGGTTGAATTTGTATGAGCCGAGGTAAGCGAAGTAAATCCAATGTATTTTAAGCCATAGTTATAGTTTATTGTTCCTATTTTAAAACCGCTGTGAAGATTGTCGAAATCAAAAATTATTAAGCTGTCATCAAATGACGACGGATAAGGCGGATGTTTGTGCATAAATTCTTTGATCTGCTGCTGGCTCCGTGATGTTCCCCATATTCTGACTTCATCGATCTGTCCCTTGAAGCGGTTTGCTGATGCACTTGTCAGTCCAGCATGACCTGCTATATATAAGGTGTCATTGCCTGAATTATTAATGAGTGGATTTCCTGAAAATGTACCGCTTGCTTTAAGTTCACCATTAATATAGAGCGCTGCACTTCCTGTTATTGAAGAATAAGTTGCTGCAACATGCGTCCATTGGGCATTAGTAATTAATGGAGAAGTAGACAAACTTCTACTGCTATTATTAATTCCGAAAAGTAATGCTCCCGAGTTATAAAGCTGAAGGAAATAATCGGATATGGATAAAGTTTTGCTCTTATTAAGTATATACCTGTCATTTGAAGCTCCGCTGACAGTATCTCTTTTTATCCAGCATTCCAGGGTCAATGCGGTAGTGGGACTTACAGACACACCAATATTATAATGACTGCAGTAATCATGCGTACCATTGAAAAAAAGATTATTATTATAGTCAAGATGATTGACTGGTTTGTTAGAATAGTTAATGTATGAGACATTCCTTACGAACCCGCTATTTTGTGAGGGACCGCTGATATCTTCGGCAGAATTATCAAACTGATAGCTTGCCGCAAGAAAGCTATAGCTTCCGCTTAACTGATAAATACTCAATGGTATGAACATATTATCAAATATTTCCGAAGCTGTACGCGCGCTCGTCCAGAGCCTTACATTATCCAGCCTTCCGTTGAAAAAAAATGCCCTTGAACCACTTTGTCTGTCGCAGCCAATATATAATGAATCGAAGTTTGATCCCACTGTGCCTGTTATTCCTGTTCTTGATGTATCCAGTACTCCGTTAAGATAAAGTCTTGTAGTTGTCCCGTCGTAAGTTCCGGCGATGTGATTCCATTGATTTACTTTCACAGTTCCAGTTACTCTGCTTCTTAAAAATCCGCCTGCCTGATTTCTGGGGAAAAAAATAAATCGTCCGGTATTTTCTATTCCGAAATAATAACTGGTCACAAAATTCCTTCCGATTATACAGGCTGAAGTTGAAGTTAATGCCGACGGGTATATCCAGGCTTCTACAGTAATAGGTGTGGATGGTTGTAATTCACTATGCCATGGAACTGCAACATAACTGTTTGTTCCATTGAAGTTTGCTGCATAGTTATTGATGCACTGTGCGTTTGGATGAAGATCGAAGATTATCAGATTGCATATAACCAGAATCAGAAGTTTTAATTTGGGGTTCATAATATTTTTAGTTTAAAGTTAAAAGTTGAAAGTCCAATGTCTATCATTATTTACGATTCACCAATTCATCATTGACCATTCACAATTGACGTTTTACATTTTAAGTCTCGCGGCTTTCATCTCGCGGCTCTACAATATTACCTGACCACACACCCCCTTCACAGAATTATTTATCTCGCCGCTTCCTTCATCAATCTGTTTCTCTGAATCAGCAGTTATTGTGAACTCGCAGTCCGGATCATAACAATTTCCCGGAATTCTGAACTGAAGTTCCACTAATTCACCTGCTTTGATCGAAGGAGTATTAACGCTGACTTTTTTCCCTCTAAACATTACAGAGGTTGTTGAAGCCGGAGCAGCTGTGTGTCCTTGATTTTTTATTGTAACAAATAAATGATTTCCAAGTGGATCACGACGGCAAAAAGAATTAACAGGCGAGCCGGGAGGAATGACGGGAATAAGGTCAATTGTTATTCCACTTGTAATTATTTTGGGGATCAGAGGCTTAATTCCAAGTATTGTAACATTATGACTGCGAAATGTTGAATTATCATTTCCTTTGTCCGCAAAATCAGATGACAATTTATACCTCAATGTACCCGTTCCTGAAAGAGGATCTCTTGTATAGGTCCAGTTTTCAATTCTTATCCCTGCCCTTTTTATGTTTTCATCATCGCAAAAATAACCAAGCTCCCAGCCTGTAAGCATAGGGACAGCATACTGAAACGGAATATTTTTTATGACAAATTCTTCAGGCGGCTGCGGCCCGGAAAATATTGTTCCGGTACCAATACCGCAATCATCTTCCTTCGGCAAAATTGAATAAGGAGGATCAATTACAAAAACGTCATTACCACTCATGCCTGATACAATTTCACCAAAGTCGTATTCTCTCCTTGCATCATTGTCCTTAAAGATTGCGTGACTTTCCCAGCTTACAAATCCTGAATCAATTTTCGCGGCACTATCCTGAAAGGCCGGATTGAATTCAGCTCCCGCCTTTCTATAGTTTTCACTTTTAATGAATGGCACACTGTGATCTAAATTGTATCCGATATGCAACAACTTATGGTCTATATCACATCCGCCCATCCACCCCATACCAAATCCCCGCGGAAGTATCGCAATCTCACGGCTTCCAATAAAGGCGGGATTATTCAGGAATGTCCTGTAAGATGAAAGCGCTGTAGTAGTATTTTCATTTGATGCACCAAAAAAGTTCACCGTCTTAGGATCCGTGTCGGAACACTTTCCATCATCCTGATCAATAGCTAAGGATACATTTGCATCTGCCCAGGCAACAACTGTAAAAGTATAGCACATGCTGTATGAGTCGTCAAAATTTTTATCTGAAAGAATTCCTGTTGCTTCCCATTTCAAAGTAATGACTTTTGTTACGAGATTTTCTTCAAGCTTAATATTTCTGATAACTGCTCCGATTCCGGCAACATGATGATCTTTATCAAGATATTCAAACTTCCAACCGTTAAGGAAAACTGTTGCATTGGTTGCAAATGAAGGAAGATCTCTTGCGCCTTCAATTTTTATTATGTCTTCAGTACCGTCTTTGCTTGATCTTGCGCACGCCGATCCGTGAAATACAGCAATTGTATCCTGCGCGAAAACAACCGTTGAACTGCTGCTGTCGGTCACCTCCGCAAATGGAGTATCATTTAGCAATAAACAGAAAAGTGAATTTGTTGCCGGACAATAATCGCAGGAGTCAAAAAGTGCGAGACTAAGTAAAGCAAAGATCAGGATTACAGATCTTAAAAGTAAATTTTGAGTTCTCATATTCTTAAGTTAAAATTATAACAGATTTTGGAATACTTGAAAAGTTGAAAGTTAAAATTAAAAGTCGATTGACTATTACTAATGACCATTCACACCTACTACTACCTATGGCGTGATCTTGGCCACAAAATTAAAAGCGTTATTGCCTGT
>JBDSYA010000301.1:0-4196 GCA_039925865.1 Ignavibacteria bacterium | reverse complement strand
AGGAGGGTTTGGGAGGGGTCATTGAATAGAGCAAGCAACAGTTATAAACCAGTAGTTTTAACTATTGCAATTTTTTTTTAAAACAAAAATGAGGAATTCAAATGAAAGCAACAATTGTTATTTTTTGCTTTGCAGTTATTTTAATAATTACAAAGCAGTCATACTCACAAATTGATTCTGTTACACTCAATTCTTCAAGCATAACAAACACCATCACACTTAACCGCAGCACAACCTATTTAATGAAAGGTATTAACTATGTGAAAGGCGGAGCTTCACTTATCATTGAATCGGGTACAAAGATCTTCGGTGATTTTAATACAAAAGGAACATTGATCATTGAAAAGGGTGGAAAGATATTTGCAAATGGCAATGCAGGCGATCCTATTATATTTACCAGCGCAAGGTCCATAGGACAAAGAAAAGCTGGCGACTGGGGAGGAATTATTATACTCGGAAGATCCGGAATTAATACAGCTACAGGTGTTGACTCAGCTGAGATAGAAGGCTTTGGAGCCGGGCTTGGTCCTGTTTATGGCGGACAGCCAAGGATCGATGATGACAGCTCAGGAGTATTCAGATATGTCAGGCTTGAATTTCCCGGTGTGAATTTAACTGGAGTTTCAGGAAATGAAATCAACGGTTTGACAATGGGCGGTGTTGGCAGCAGGACAATTATTGAAAATATACAGATAAGTTTTAGCGGTGATGATTCATTTGAATGGTTTGGAGGAAATGTGAACTGTAAATATCTGATAGCATACAAAGGATTAGATGACGATTTTGATACTGATAATGGCTTCAGAGGAAGAGTTCAATTTGGATTGAGTGTCCGTGACAGCGCAGTTGCGGATGTGAGCTCATCAAACGGATTTGAGATAGATAACAATGTAAATACACCCTCAAATTTTAATTCTCCGAGAACGAGAGTTGTATTTTCTAACATTACAGTAGTAGGTCCCTATATTACAACTTCATCAACTGTGAATCCTTTATTTCAAAGAGGAGCGCACTTGAGAAGAAATATGCTGGCTTCAATATATAATTCAATAATCATGGGATGGAGAGTCGGAGTAAGATTTGACGGTGCAGGAGTAGGGAGCGCTGCACAGGCTGACACAATCCAGTTACGAAACAATATATTTGCCGGCAATCTGAGATTGGCCGACAGTTCAGGTACGGGATCATTTTCACCGCAGTCATGGCTTCGGAACAGCTCGTATGGAAATTCCATTTTTACAAACAACACTGATGTACAATTAACCAGTCCGTTTAATATATATCCCGATGTTCCGCTGCCGGCGAACAACGTCAACTACTGGATTCCTCTAGGCGGATCGCCGGCGCTATCGGGTTCATCATTTTCAAATCCAAACCTGAACGGCTTTGAAGCTGTATCATATCGCGGAGCTTTTGGCAGTGTTAACTGGACTTCGGACTGGGCTCAGTTTAATCCAAAGAACTATGAAGTGATCGGTATCAATCAGATCTCTTCATTAGTTCCTGAAAAATTTTCATTGAGTCAGAATTATCCAAACCCTTTTAATCCGGCAACGAAAATTAAATTTGATATTTCGCAAGACGCAAGAAGCAAGACGCAAGACGTGAACCTATACGTTTATGATGCTCTTGGCAGGGAAGTTGCGAATTTATTTAGTGGTAATCTAAACCCCGGAACTTATGAATTTGATTTCAATGCATCGGGTTTAACGAGTGGAATTTATTTTTATACTTTGAGATCGAACGGATTCAGTGAGACGAAACGAATGATGCTGCTTAAGTAAAGTTGTATTTGATGTAGAAGTTTTAGCTGTGAGGATTAATTCTCACGGCTTTTTTTTATTATGTCATATAATACATTTTGAAATTCATCCAATCTTTTGAAATTCAATCATCTAAGGTTAACTTTATCTTCATATTTAAAAGCGAAGTCTATTCCCGCGGGGTAGTGATGTTTTAGAATTTTATTTTTTACAAATTTTATAGTTTTATTTTGGATATATCAATCTTTATCTTATTAAGATAATAGTGAACATAATATTAAGAAAATGAAGAAGAGTGTGTATCTTAAATTTCAATATATCATTACAATAGTATTGTTCTGTTTAAGTACAATATATTCCTGCAAAGATGATTCAATAAGTAACAACAATTATAATTACCATCTGATAACTTCTATAAGCGGTGTAGTAAACGACTTACCTGATACTTCACGACTTGTAAAAGCTATTGTACAAATGGAATTCATAAATCACACAGTAGATTCAAATTTTGCAAACTCAAATAATTCAATAGTACTTAATCTCAGTCCACCTCCAAGTCAATATTTATTTCCAATCGTTGGTTATTTTATAACCGATACAACGACTATATTAATATCTGATCGCAGTGCAAAGGTAAATGTTCTTATGCTGGCGGCTTTTTATGATTCTTCAGGCAACTTTGCTGGAGAAATTTTTAAGGATAATCATTTTTTATACAATTCAGATAGTGTTGGTTATTTTTTGGTTGTACCTCTATATTGTGATAGAAAAGTAAGTATGTCAGGAAGTAGTATATACATTTATAATAATAAACAGGATACATCTAAAAGTAACTTTGACATAAACATGAATACCGGTTGGAATGTTTTAACTTCAAGAATTAAGGTTTCTCGGAATGGCTACAGAGAGTTCGATTTATTTGATGGTGAACCGACAGGGGCAAATTACTACTTTCGAAATCCAAATTCAGTTTTATTTAATCAATTGAAGCAGAGTCTTAAATAGTTCACTTAATTACATCTCCTGTCCTAGCTGAGTTTTTCGCCTTAGCAACTAATAAATTTTTCTATAGTTAATGCGATTACTCAGCAAAAGAAAAGCACTCAACAGGTGCTCCACACAAAATGCACACAACATTCAGATTTTTAAAATCGAAGTCACCCTCGCGGGAACAATGAAAGAATTGTATAACTTAAGATATTTGGTGAAGGCAATCAACCGAAGTGCATATTGTAATAGTAAAAATCCAAATTATAAGCAATTTTAATAGCTTTTACTTGTTTGGTTTGATAATTGAAGAACATAAATTTAGTTATATCTTAAAATTTAATTCAGGAAGGGAATAATGAAAAAAATAATTTCTTATACAAGCATCAGTCTAATTCTATTGATAATGGTAACATTCTCAGTGGGATGCAGTGACAAGACTGTCACCACTCAATCAGATAATCTGGATATGAGTGTAATAAGCAACTCTGATTCAACAGATAATACAGGTATTCTTCAGCTTAGTCTGGTTAAAATACTATTGAAAGACATAAAGCTTAATGTTTCAAATGCCAATTCAGATTCAAATAATTTCAAAACCGGACCATTTGTGCTCACTTTAAACTTAAATTCAAATATTAATGTGATCAGTACCGGTCTTATACCGGTAGGTACTTATGATAAGGTCAGGTTTATGGTGCACAAACTTGACAATAATGAAACACCACCCGATCCGGATTTTGTTGACGCAAACGGCAGGTATTCTGTTGTTGTGAGAGGTACGTATGCAGGTGTACCCTTTATATATAAATCTTCTAAATCAGCGCATCAAAAACTTACATTCCCAAATATGCTGCAGGTTCAGGAATCAGGTAAATCAAATATTACATTAAGGGTGAAACCTTATATGTGGTTTATTGAAAATAATATTTATCTTGATCCGTCAGACCCCGCGAATTCAAACGATATCGATAATAATATAAAAGATAATATTAATAACAATTTTAAGATCTTTGTTGATAACGATAAAAACGGTCTGCCTGATTAAGGAAGTAGTTTAAACCGATTCAGATTGAAAATCGAATTAAGGCAATTCATTTTTCTTAAAAAGAAGTAATGAGTTGCCTTTTTAATTTAGTTTATGAAAGTCCAGCGAAAATAATTATACAATCAGGATTTTACGAAACTAAAATGTTGGTTGCTAAAATATTTTAAACCGGAGTGACCTTGCGTGAAGATAAATTCAGCTCACACACATAATCATTAATCAACTTCATCTCACATCCAGCAATAAAAGGTTTCACTTCGTTAAATCCTGACACATTCCATCTTTGATTTTCTATTGTCCCAGAAAAATTTCATTTGACATTAAATATATTCATCGTATATTTACGATATAAGATTAATTAATCTGATTTTAAAAATGGCATTAAACAAGAAAGAAGA
>JBDSYA010000300.1:0-3237 GCA_039925865.1 Ignavibacteria bacterium | reverse complement strand
ATCCACATCTCCATCATTATCAAAATCTGCACACGCCGTACATAAAGTTGAAGTGATATCTGTAAATCCTGCGCTGTCAGCTATCTGTGAAAAGTTAAGGAGATTATTATTTTTAAATAAATAATTTACTCTTTTGGGAATTCCATCATTTCCAACATAGCAATCAATTTTCCCATCATTATTGAAATCGAACCAATTTATTGAACCGCCATAACTCAATAAATTCATTCCTGCCGTATCAGTAAATCTTGAAAAAGAATTGAGGTTATTTTTATAAAGTATTATTGACTGATTGAAATTTCCAACAACAATATCCAGTAAACCGTCACTGTTGAAATCTGCAACAGCACAGCCTCTTCCGGCACCGGTGTTTGCAACACCCATGATAGATGCAACATCTGTAAATGTTGTCCCATTAGTATTTAAATAAAGCCGGTTACTGCTTCCATTATTAACCAAATAAATATCCAGGTAACCATCATTATTGGAATCAAAAAAAACAGTTCCCTGACCATTTCCAGGATCTGCAACTCCCAACTGTTGTGCTACATCTGTAAATGTTACCTGAGCATCAGAATAATTTGATAGTATGAAGATACAAACGATTGGAATAAAAAATTTCATATTAGTTTATTTAAATTAATAAATTTATATCTTCATCTTCTATTTTTTTTATTTAACTTAAGTTGACCGCCTCAAGATACAAATTTTATTCTTTAAAAAGCTTCTTCATTAGGGGTGAAGTATGTTCTTGACTTAATTGTTACTAGATGTTGGTGTTGCTTCATCCACCAACAGCAGAAGTCCCGCCAAAAAAGTTGTAAAATCTATAAAAAAATTTTACTTAGCTATAACCCATTGTGTTCGCATATGTCAAAAACAAATCGTAAATTCCAAAATCTAAAATCTAAAATCAAATTTATTTCTTTCCGGAAAACACTCTAATCAATTTTGCAACAGGATCATAATACCTGTCAACTACTCTTTCTTTCAGCGGAATAATTGCGTTATCAGTAATGTGAATACTTTCGGGGCAAACCTCTGTACAGCATTTTGTGATGTTGCAGTAGCCGGAACCAAACTCATTTTTTATCTCCGGTATTCTGTCGGCAGTATCAAGCGGATGCATTTCCAGTCCGGCAAGACGAATCATAAAACGGGGACCTACGAATTTATTTTCCTTATATTGGTCACGCAATACCTGGCAAACATCCTGGCAAAGGTAACACTCTATGCATTTGCGAAACTCCTGGACACGGTCAACATCGATTTGCTGCATCCTGTATTTGCCGTCGGCAGGTTTTGCCTTGGGTTTGAAGGGAGCGATTCTTTTATTTTGCTCGAAGTTCCATGATACATCTGTAACGAGGTCTTTGATAACAGGAAAAGTTTTCATCGGCTGTATAGTAATTGTTTCATCTTCATTGTAATCACTGAGCTTGCTCATGCAGGCAAGCTTCGGCATACCATTGATCTCCACACTACACGACCCGCATTTCCCTGCTTTGCAATTCCAGCGAACCGCCAGATCATTTGCCTGCTCTGCCTGAATGCGATGGATCACATCAAGTATGACCATTCCAACATCAGGCTTAATCTTATATTCTACAAAGTCTCCGCCTTTTGAATCACCGCGCCAAATTTTAAAAGTTCTCATTTTAGTTATTAGTTATTAGTTCATTTGTTTTAAATTTTGGAACAATTATGACCGGCTAGTGAATAACTAGTAACTAATAACTATAAACTAGCAACCAACAACTATTTCTCAAGGTCTTCAATCGATGCATTGGCGATATCAGACAGCTCTTTCGGCGCTTCAGGCCTGGTAATTTTTTCTGTCATCATCGTTCCATCATTATCCTTACTGCTTACAATCCAGTATTTCAGCCATTCATTGTTTTCACCGGGAAAATCGATTCGTGTGTGTCCGCCGCGTGATTCTTCTCTCATTAATGCAGCTCGTGTTACAGATTCAGCTGAGATTATCAGGCATTCCAAACTCAATGCCTCATGCCAGCCGGGATTGTACTGGCTTGTGCCGCTTGCTTTTACTTTTGCAGCATCTTTTTTGATACGTTCAAGCTCATTCAATGCTGTCTTAAGCTCTTCATCAGTTCTGACAATGTTTACGTTGCGGTTCATTACTTCCTGTAAATCTTCGTGAACTAAATATGGATTGGTTCCACTCTCGCGATTTAAAATATCTGTTGCCTTGGAAATAATTTCATTGACTTGTGATTCAGAAATTGCCGGTGAAGCAGATAACCCTTTAACATAATTAACAGCACCAACTCCTGCTAATCTTCCAAAAACTAATAAGTCGGAAAGTGAATTTCCGCCAAGCCGGTTTGCACCGTGCATACCGCCGCCACATTCTCCGCATGCAAACAATCCCGGAACTTTGGACATTTGAGAATCTGAATCTACACGAATACCTCCCATAAAATAATGCAGTGTAGGTCCCACTTCCATTGGCTCTTTGGTAATATCAATGTTAGCAAGAACTTTGAACTGATGATACATCGACGGCAGCTTCTTCTTTATTTTTTCTGCCGGTACTCTTGATGCAATATCAAGGAAAACTCCTCCATGCGGCGAACCGCGTCCTTCATTCACTTCTTTTGTAATTGCGCGGGCAACAACATCGCGGGTTAAAAGTTCGGGAGGTCTTCGTGCATTTTTATCACCCTCAAGCCATCTGTTTGCTTCCTCTTCCGTATCAGCAGTTTCAGCTGCAAATTTTTCAGGGATATATTTAAACATGAAACGATCTTTATTGCTGTTCAAAAGTATTCCGCCATCGCCCCGCACACCTTCTGTTACAAGAATTCCTTTTACAGACGGAGGCCAAACCATTCCAGTCGGATGAAATTGTGTAAATTCCATTCCCATTAATTCTGCACCGGCATTGTAAGCCAGAGCGTAACCATCGCCTGTGTATTCCCATGAGTTGGAAGTGACTTTCCATGCTTTGCCGGCACCGCCCGTTGCAAGAATTATGGCTTTCGCTTTAAATAAAATAAACTTTCCTGAATCTCTCCAATAAGCAATCAATCCTGAAATTTTATCACCGTCTTTAAGAAGCTCAAGAGCAGTGCATTCCATATATACCTCTAAATTTTTCTGATGAATTGCATGATCCTGCAGTGTTCGAATAATTTCAAGTCCTGTTCTATCACCAACGTGAGCTAATCTGGGGTAACGATGTCCTCCGAAATTTCTTTGGCTGATCAATCC
>JBDSYA010000299.1:0-5133 GCA_039925865.1 Ignavibacteria bacterium | reverse complement strand
AACAAAACGCAATGAATAATACGACAACTAATTTCAAAGACACTCTGAAAAGTGAAACCAGCACGTTTGAGGTCGTAAAAACTGAAGAGGAATGGAAAAAACAGCTTACCGATATTCAGTATAAAGTCACAAGACAAAAAGGTACGGAGCGTCCCTTTGATAACGAATATAATGATAATCATAGGGAAGGCATCTACAATTGCATCGGATGTGATCTGGAACTGTATACTTCAGACACAAAGTTCGAATCGGGTACCGGATGGCCGAGCTTCTATGCGCCCTTTAGTGAAAAAAATATTATTGTAGGCAGTGATGTATCGCATGGAATGGCACGGGATGAAGTTTTATGCAGAAGATGCGGAGCCCATCTTGGACACGTATTTAATGACGGTCCAAAACCAACAGGTCTGAGGTACTGTATGAATTCTGCTGCAATGAAATTTATAGAGAAATAAAAAGAGACCGCTAGACGCGAGACGTAAGACGCGAGACGCAAGACGCGAGACGCAAGACGCGAGACGCAAGACGCGAGACGCGAGATGCGAGACGCGAGACGCAAGACGCAAGACGCAAGACGCGAGACGCAAGACGCGAGACGCGAGACGCGAGACGCGCTAGAGTAAATTCGATATGTAATTTCATAGGTTAAATGTAAAAATGAAGTAGTATTTATTTACAGATTATTTAAATTCAAATAAAGGAGTTATTTTATGTTGAATTTAAGTCATAAGAAATTAGATGTATGGAAACTTAGCATTGTATTAGTTAAGATACTCTACAAATTAACTGAGGCTTTTCCAAAAAATGAGATCTTTGGAATTACTAATCAGATCAGAAGAGCATCTGTATCAATTGCTTCTAACTTAGCTGAGGGATGCGCCAGAAAATCGAAATGTGAAAAGAAAAGATTCTTTGAGATCGCGCGATCCTCGTTAGTTGAAATTGATACGCAATTGACAATAGCATTAGAACTGAATTACATGAACAAATCTGAAATAGAAGCTTTGCATGAGCTTTTCAATAAACTATTTGCAAAAATTTCGATATTAATTTTAAATACTAAATAAAACGTCTTGAGTCTCGCATGAGATTAATTTAAAAACAAAATAAAATATGTCATACGTCTCGCATCTTGCGTCTAACGTCTCGCGCAACAAGGTCGCCGTCTTTGGCGGGACGGGAATGCTTGGAAGCTCAATAGTGCGGCAGCTCTCAGATTATGAAAATGTAATTTTTCCCTCAAGAAAAGATGGTTTTGATCTTCTTAAAAAAGAGGATGTTGATAATTTTTTTAAAAATGAAAAACCGGACAATGTTTTCATGGTTGCCGGGCTTGTCGGAGGCATTCTTGCTAATAATACCAGGCAGGCGGATTTTCTTTATCAGAATTCTATCATGATACTTAATGTACTTGAGGCTGTAAAAACTTTTTCACCGGATACAAAAATACTTTACACAGGATCGACCTGCATTTATCCAAAAGAAAATCCTCAGCCCATAAATGAAAACAGGTTTATGACCGGTCCTTTGGAAGAAACAAACAAAGGTTATGCAGTTGCAAAAGGAATGGGAATTATAGGGTGTCAGCTGTACAGGAAGCAATATGGTATTAATGCGATCGCAGCAATGCCCACAAACTTATACGGACCAAATGATAATTACGATCTGAACAACAGTCATTTTATTGCAGCAATGGTGCAGAAATTTGTAAACGCTCAGCGTGACGGGACGGAGCTTTTGTTTTGGGGAACAGGTAAACCGAGAAGGGAAGCGCTGTATGTTGATGATTGCGCAAACGCATGCATTTATTTAATGGAGCATTATGATAAACCTGAGTTTGTAAATATTGGAACAGGTTTTGATCACTCGATTAAAGAATATATTGAGATCGCGGAAAAAGTTTTTGAATTTGATAAAGAAATCAAATGGGATAGCACAAAACCTGACGGTACATTTGAAAAAAGAACAGATATTACTTATTTGAAAAGCATTATGCCCGAATATAATCCGCGTCCTTTTGAAGAGGGATTAAAGGAAGTTTTGAAAATAGATTTTGGAGTTGAAGTTTAAACAGATGTTTTATAAATAAATTAAAAAACAGAAAAGATTTAATGGCAGAAAAGAAAACGCAAAATAAAAATGATACAACTGAAAAAATAGTTTCATTATCTAAAAGAAGGGGTTTTGTTTTTCAGTCATCTGAAATATACGGCGGTTTGAACGGTTGCTATGATTACGGTCCTCTCGGAGTAGAACTTCTGAAAAATATAAAGGAAGCCTGGTGGAAAGACATGACGTATCGTGAAAATGTTGAAGGCCTCGATGCTTCTATTTTAATGCATCCTAAAGTCTGGGAAGCTTCGGGTCATATTGAACATTTTTCAGATCCGATGGTTGACTGCAAGCATTGTAAACTTCGCTATAGAATTGATGTGCTTTTTGAAATGCTATCCCAGAAAGGTAAAGAAGCGATTTACAAAAAAGCCGTAGAGTCATCTTTAGTTGGAGAGCCTGTAAACAGCATGGAAGATGCTGAAGGAGTTTTTTTAGGTGATCCCGATATATTTTTAAGTGAAATAATATGCCCGGGATGCGGAAATAAAAATACTTTTACGGAAGCTAGAAGTTTTAACCTGATGTTTAAAACTCATGTGGGATCCATAGAAGATTCTTCAAATGCTGTATATCTCAGGCCTGAAACAGCGCAGGGAATTTATGTAAATTTTAATAATGTTAAAGAATCTTCAAGACAGAAACTTCCCTTTGGAATAGCACAAATAGGAAAAGCCTTCAGAAACGAGATTAATACGAAAAATTTTCTATTCCGGGTAAGAGAGTTTGAGCAGATGGAAATGCAGTTCTTTATAAATCCTAAAGATGATGAAAAATGGTTTGAATACTGGAGAGATCAGAGAATACAATGGTTTGTAAAATACGGGATGAAAGAGAATAAACTAAAGCTTCACCTGCATGAAAAGCTTGCTCACTATGCAAAAGCAGCTGTTGATATAGAATATGAATTTCCGTTTGGCTGGGGTGAGATTGAGGGAATACATAACAGGACTGACTTTGATCTGAAACGGCACATGGAATATTCCGGAAAGAAACTTGAATATTTTGATGATCAGTTAAAGGAAAGATTTATTCCATATGTAATTGAAACATCAGCAGGAGCAACAAGAAGTTTTTTTGCTTTTTTATGCAATGCATATGATGAAGAAGAAGTGGCAAAGGAGAATTCTGATAGCACAAGTACTTCGGAAACACGAACAATACTGCGGTTTCCAATTGAGTTTGCACCAATCAAAGCAGCTGTATTTCCACTTGTAAACCGTGACGGTATGCAGGATATTGCACGTAATATCACAGATGATCTTCGTAAAAGTATGAAAGTATTTTACGATGATTCTGGGGCAGTTGGAAGGAGATACCGAAGACAGGATGAATGCGGCACTCCTTTCTGTATAACTGTAGATTCTGAAACGCTAAGCAATAATACAGTAACCATAAGAAACAGAGACACTATGAAACAGGAGAGAATAAGTAAGGATAGGATTTCCGACTTTATAAAAAATAAGCTATAAATTGGATTTTACTTTAATTATTGGTTTAATAGCGGCTTCCCTGACCACTTTTGCATTCCTGCCGCAGTCAATCAAAGCCATTAAAACAAAACATACAAAAGATATTTCCCTGCCCATGCTCATAATGCTGGAGGCAGGTGTTGCAATATGGATAGTTTATGGATATTATATTTCGAACATACCACTCTTATTCGCAAATTCAATTTCATTGATATTTGTGTCCATAACTTTAATCGTTAAAATCAGAAATGAGAAAAATTAGAAATATTTCGGACAAATTATTTTCAAACAATTTTGGCAGGCAACTTGCAGTGTATAATCTTTGTTCGACACAAAGTTAGAACACATCAGTTATTATGTTAAATCAAAACTAAATTAAAAAATGAAAAAAATTACAGCGATTTTATTTGTACTGATCGTTTCCGCATCATTTCTCAACATAAAAATAAGTTATGCAAATTGGACTCAAACCGGCGGTCCTACCGGAGGAGTGATCACAGCCATTGTGTCATCAAATACAAACACCTTTGCAGGAACTACTTATGGCGGAGTTATCCGGTCGGTGAATAATGGAACTACATGGTTCCCTTCAAATACAGGGTTGACGAATCAGCAAATTACATCTTTGGCTGCAAATGATTCCATGGTTTTCGCAGGAACTTATGGTGATGGGATTTTTATTTCCACCGATAATGGAAATATTTGGTCACCTGTTAATAATGGTCTCACAAATAATAAAATATTAACAATTTTTCTTAACGGAGAAAATTTATTTGTAGGAACGGACAGCGGTGGAATTTTCAAGTCAACAAATTTCGGACAGAGCTGGACATCACTGAATAATGGATTACTACACTTGTCAGTAAATGCTTTTGTTATTCGCGGAGAAAATTTGTTTGCAGGAACTTATGGCGGCGGAGTATATATCTCAACAAATAACGGAGAGCTTTGGTCGGAAGTTAATAACGGACTGTCTAATCTTTTTGTAAGAGCATTAAGTTCCAGTGGTCCTAATCTTTTGGTCGGAACGCCGGATGGAGTATTCAGATCAACTAATAATGGTGATTCCTGGACGCTCAGCGGTTTAGTTAAAATTAATGTATCATCTTTTCTTTCAATCGGATCAAACATTTTTGCAGGAACCGACAGAAGGCTTTATCTTTCTACCAATAACGGAGGAAGCTGGGTTTCAAGCAATTTATCAGGATACATTCTTAGCCTTGCATCTGCCGGTACTAATATATTTGCAGGAACACTGGGAAGCGGAATTTATATCTCGACCAATACTGGTGCAACCTGGACAGCTATAAATAACGGTGTCAGAAATCAATCAGTCATCTCATTTGCAACAAGGGGAAACAGTATCTTTGGTGCTGTTTATGGTTCAGGGGTATATGCGACGACTAATAACGGGAATACCTGGAGTTTATCCAACGGCGGACTCACAAATGTATTTGTTCAGGTTGTTGCTGCAGGTGTGACTAATGTTTATGCAGGAACTGGCGGAGGCGGGGTATATCGTTCAACTAATAACGGAGGAAGCTGGGCT
>JBDSYA010000298.1:0-2558 GCA_039925865.1 Ignavibacteria bacterium | reverse complement strand
GTATTAACGATTTGACATCGCTAAGTTTTTACTGGAATTTAGAAAAACCTCTCTGGAAAGAAGCTCCCTCATCAGTCTATCTAATCAGGATACGTGATTACGAAAAGTTTCCGGATGCCAGAAGATTGCTGGACACATTGTTCAGCAGTGATTGAAGTTCTCAATTCAAACCTAATAATATTATGAGTTATTTGATCCCAATCATTCCATAGCAGATAAAAACAAATGAACAAACTCTATTCTATCTTTATAATTCTCTTCATCGTTTGTATATTGCGCTATGCAAAGAAGTAATTTTCTCATTACGGGTTATAATCTTAACGTAGAAAATTCAATTGAAACAGTTTTAACTAATCGAAAAATTTCTCTCAGCAAATCCTCCTTAAAAAAAATTAAAGCTTCACGAAACCTTGTTGAAAAGTGGATCGCGAACGGTGAGGCAATTTATGGAATAACAACAGGCTTTGGTGAATTTAAAGATGTGAAGATCTCACAGGAAAATTTAGAAAAACTTCAGAGAAATCTTATCTTATCACATTCTGCGGGAGTGGGTAAATATGTACCGGACTTTATTGTGCGGCTGATGTTGCTTTTCAGGATCAATTCCCTTACTTCAGGTTATTCAGGAGTGAGAATTGAATTAATCGAACATCTTATAAAAATTTTTAATTCGGGTATAATTCCTTTAATACCTTCACAGGGCTCAGTTGGAAGTTCAGGAGATCTCGCTCCGCTCGCTCATTTAGCATTAACAGTTATCGGAGAAGGATATTGCAAGCTTGATGGAGAAATTGTAGAAAGCAAATTTGCATTGAGTGAAAAAAATATTTCTCCCATAAAACTTTTTGCCAAAGAAGGTCTTGCTTTAATTAACGGAACGCAGATGATGACGGCATATCTTTGCAAAGCGATCTACGATGCAGAATACTTATCCAGGCTTGCAGATATAGCAGGAAGTTTATCATTAGATGCATTAAGAGGAACTTCCAAAGCATTCTCAGAAAATTTACAAATGGTAAGGCCGCATAAGGGTCAGATCGCATCGGCTTATAATCTAAGAAGGCTTTTAGAATCCAGCGAAATAATGATCTCTCATAAAAATTGCGGGAAGATCCAGGATGCATATTCACTGCGCTGCATGCCGCAGGTGCACGGAGCTGTAAAAGATACTATTGAGCATTGTAAAAAAGTTCTGGAAATAGAATTGAACTCTGTGACAGATAATCCATTGATATTTTCTGAAACTGATGAGCATATAGCCGGAGGTAATTTTCATGGTGAACCTCTTGCACTTATCGCGGATTTTCTTGCTATAGCTGTAAGTGAACTCGGCAACATTAGCGAAAGAAGAGTAGCAAGGCTGCTGGATGGCAGTCTCAGCGGGCTTCCCCGGTTTCTTGCCGATGCCGGCGGACTTAATTCCGGATTAATGATCGCGCAGTATACGGCAGCTTCAATTGTCAGTGAAAATAAAGTTTTATCTCATCCAGCCTCAGTAGATTCAATTCCTACAAGTGCTAATCAGGAAGATCATAATTCAATGGGGTCAATAGGAGCAATTAAATCTTTTCAGGTAATTAACAACGTAAAGAAAGTACTTGCAATAGAATTTTTGTGTGCAGTCCAGGGAATTGATTTTTTGAGACCGTTAAAAAGCGGAAAAGGCTGTGAAGCAGCATACTTATATATCAGGAAAAGATCCAAACATGTTTCAGAGGACACTATAGTGAGCGACCTGATTCTTAAGTTGAGTGAAATCGTATTTAATGAAGACTTCCTGAGAGCAGTGGAGCTGAAAACCGGGAAGCTTGAATAATTAATGAAGAAATTTTTATTATTAAATTTTGCGAGGATAAAAGAATTAAAAGTTTATAAAACTTTTTATTATTATATAGACAAATTATTAGATAAATTTGACAATGATCACATATGGATAATGTCATCAGGGATCTCATTCAATATGCTTATATGCCTGATACCTTTTTTCCTGATACTTTTAACAGTGTTGGGTATATATCTGGACAGCGAAACTGTTCAGATCAGGCTCATCGGTTATCTTAACAGTATGATCCCGTTGCCGGGACAATATAAGGACAGGTTTATATTTGAATTAATGGATAAAACAACTGAGTTAACTGCAAACACATTTCTTACGGGTGTTATCGGGCTTGGCGGCTTATTCTGGACTGTAAGCGGTCTATTCAGTGCAATGCGTGAAGTGTTGAGAAAAGTTTTTCGTGTCAGGACTGAGCTGAATTATTTTATAGGAAAGCTCAGAGATTTCCTGCTTGTAATTATAAGTGTAGTTCTTTTTTTATTATCAATGGTTATCAGCTCATCAGTTCAGGTTGTGGAAATTTATTCACAGGGGATATTCGGCGAATACATAACATTAACAGTCTTCCAGAAGATTGTACCTATTTTATTGGGCCTGATTGTTTCTTTTGGATTATTTTATGTATTGTATGCTTATGTTCCTCATTGGAAATTCAACAAAAGGGTTGTAGTATTTTCTTCTGTGATCGGAGCAATCTTTTTTGAAGCTTTAAAATTTCTAT
>JBDSYA010000297.1:0-12463 GCA_039925865.1 Ignavibacteria bacterium | reverse complement strand
AGGAGAGGTCAGAGGCCAGGTATTTATCAGTGAGGGATTTGGATTAACTACACAGATCACAAGAACTCAGGAAGTGCCTCCGACCACAACAAATGCACGGGGAACAGGTTCCGCTACAGGTACTGATGCGGGTCTGATCTTTTATAATACATTTGACGGATTACTCAGTCCACCGACAGCAGCTCATTTTCATAATGCTCCTATTGGTGTTATCGGACCGGTCGTTAAGAATCTGATGAATAACATTATGGGCAACAGTATAGTGGGAGCATGGAAAAGAACAGATGCTTCGATGCCGATAACAAATAATTTTATTTCTGAAGCATACATTCAGAATATATATATCAATATTCATACAGCTCAATATCCATCAGGTGAGATAAGAGGTCAGTTAAGATCAGGTGCATTACCTATCATTGGAATACAGGTAATTTCAACTTTGACGATCACACCTGAAAACTCAATCAATCCAGTAAATACAACTCATTGTGTTGACGGTCTTGTCAGAGATCAAAACGGTGCAGCTCTTCCGGGTATAAGAGTTGATTACACAGTTACAGGTGCTAATCCGATGACCGGATTTGCCATAACAGATACAGCTGGAATAGCTCAGTTTTGCTATACAGGCACAAATTCCGGACGTGATACTATAATTGGTATGACAGTTGGAATAATGGATACAGTTTATAATTTGTTTGAAGCTCCATTACCTGTAGAGCTTTCATCATTCTCAGCATCAGTTAATAAAAAAGATGTAACCTTAAACTGGGTGAGTGCAGGAGAAGTAAATAATTCCGGATTTGAAATTGAAAGAAAATTAATAAGCTCAGAAGAGTGGAGTGTTGCAGGATTTGTTCAGGGTAACGGTACAACTGTTAACCCAATGAGCTACACTTATACGGTTAAAAATCTGGCTTCAGGAAAATATAATTTCAGATTAAAACAAATCGACTTTAACGGTAATTATGAATATTTCACACTTCAATCAGAAATTGAAGTTGGTATTCCTGTAAAATTCGATGTATCACAAAATTATCCAAATCCATTTAATCCATCTACAAAAATCGATTTCCAATTACCACAAGACGGAAATGTAAATCTTTCAGTCTATGATAACAGCGGAAGATTGGTATCTTCGATATTGAACGGATTCAGGACAGCAGGATATTACACAATCAACTTCAACGCATCTGATTTGTCGAGTGGTATCTACTTCTACAAAATTGAATATAATAACATCAGCAGAGTTTTAAAGATGAGTGTTATTAAGTAATATTTCAGAACCAAATTTATTCATAATAAAAAAGGGCGGAAACACTTCCGCCCTTTTTAATTTACTAAAAATATTATGTGAATTATGGCCTGATCAAACCAATAAAATTCAATGAGTTGTTATCTGCAATACTCAGATCACTTCCGTCTATTATCTCATCCCCGTTAAGGTCAGTAATATTTCTTCCGGAAAGAAAAATAAATACATCATTGTCTATAAAAGAACCATCTGAAGCATCTACGATACCATCCTGATTTACATCACCGCTGTAAATACAAAATTCCAAACCTTTGTTTTTTAAATTATTGCCGAATGCCTTTGTTGCATCAGTAGTGAAATCATAATTCATTGATGCTGCTGAAAAAACCTGTGTTGTTGAACTCCAGGTCTCTATTGAATTTCTATGTTTCAGGACTAAAAAATAATTGATGCTATTTTGAGCATTGGCAAAATAATAAGTTGCTTTACCTAAATTATCCAAAACTGAAATTGAAGAATCAACAATTGAATATGGTGAAGCACTGTTTCTTAAAAAAAGTTTTACAGTATCACTGACCATGATATTGGAAACTTCATTATAAAATCCTTCTATTAAAGCATTAAGCTCAATGGCTTTATCCTGTTTATATTTAATCGTAATAAAATCCTTATCTCCCTGAACTCCTTTGCTTATGCCTGTAACAAACACATTTCCCTGAGTATCGACTTTTAATACCGCTGCTTTATCCGTATCGTTATCAATGTAGTTATATTTCTTTGCCCATTTTTGAATACCTGAATTATTATATTTCACAGTGCAGTAATTAAAACCTGATCCTGCATCCATGCAAGCTCCTGTGACAAAAAGATTTCCTGCGATATCAATAGTGATCGAAGATGCCTGGTCAATATTATTTGAGTTACCGTTATAATAAGAGACCCATTGCTGAACGCCTGCGGAATTATATTTAATAGTTGAATAATCTTTATCAGTTGTCAGACTTTTACTGCTTCCGGCAACATATACATTTCCAGAATTATCCGTTACTACTGAACTTCCTTCATCGTCACCGTTTCCGCTGCCATTATGAATTGATGACCATTGCTGAATCCCTGCGGAGTTAATTTTTAATGTGATAATATCAAAATTTGAAATTTGGGATTCAACGGGATCAGATCCTGAATTGCTTTTTCCGGTAACGATTACATTTCCTCCGCCATCCAAAGCAATAGACGCAGGCTCATCTGAATTATTTGTGACACCGTTAAATCTTGAAACCCATATTATACTGCCTGATAAATTACATTTGATGGTGGCAATATCTTCAAGTGTTCCAATGCCTTTGCTCTTTCCCGTTACAAAAATATTCCCTGCCGGATCAAATGCCATAGCTGTAGCGCTATCGTCAGAATTTCCGGGACCGTTATATCTTGTTGCCCATTGCTGAGAACCGGATGAATTATATTTTATAATTACATAATCTTTACCGGAACCTAAGCCCTCACTGTATCCGGACACATATACATTTCCTGAAGCATCTGCCGCTACATTACTCCCATGATCATCGCCGTTTGCGGGTCCGTTATATCTGGCAACCCATTGTTGTGTTCCGGCTGAATTGTATTTTATTGTTGCAATATCATTTCCATTACTATTGTTTTCACTTACCCCCGTAACATATATGTTCCCGCTGTTATCAGTAATTATGGATGATGCTTTATCGGATCCTCCAAAACCATCATACCTTGTAACCCAAAGCGGTGCTCCTGCAGAATTGTATTTAATCGTAGCATAATCGAATTCAGAAACCTGATCAAAACTTGAACCGGTACAAAATGTATTTCCTGAATTATCCAAAACGAGATCATTGGGTTCGTCAACTCCTGTACCGGAGCCGTCGTATCTTGCTTCCAGTTCAAAATTTCCTGATAGATTGTATTTAACTGTTACATAATCACTAGTTCCGCAAAACGGACCAAAAAAATAACTTGAGCTTGTTCCGAGAATGAAAAGTTCAGAATTGATTATTTCCATTTGAACCGGGACATCGTCAAGATTACCCAATCCATTATATAGTCTTGACCACTGAAGGTCACCATTGAAATTATATTTTACAGTAACAAGATCACTTGTGCCGTCAGAAGATTTTATGTTCTGTCCTGTAACATAGACATTTCCGGCATTATCTGTTTTCACATCAGCAGCTTTATCAAAATAATTCTGGGCTCCGTTGTAATTTCTTACCCATTGCTGCACCCCGGCGGAATTATATTTGACAGTTGCATAATCCGCAAATGAACCACTGCTGAAGCTGTTTCCGGCAGTAAATACATTTCCGTTTTGATCCACATCAATTGCATTCGGTACATCATCATTTGAAACAGGGCTGTCATAAACTGATGCCCACTGCTGAACTCCTGATGAGTTATATTTTATCGTAGCATAATTGTAGCCCACCCCTGTGCCTTTACTTTTACCGCAAACATAAATATTACCTGAAGTATCAGTCTGAATATCTGAAGGCTGATCATCTAAGGAAAGTAATCCGTTATAAATTGCAGACCATATTAATGTACCTTCGCTGTTATATTTCTGAGTAACAAAATTGTTCAGCGATGAAGAATTGTAACTATTACCCGTCAGTATGATATTACCATTCTTATCAATATTAATTTTCTTTAAATAATCATCTGCGTTTGAAATCCCATTCCACCTTTTAACCCATTTTAGTACTCCTGCAGGATCATATTTCAACAATACATAATCATAACCTGTACCTGAGCCAAAACTATATCCGCCTAAATAAATATCACCTGCAGGATCAATAACACATCCTGTAACAAAATCATCGGAATTAGCGGGACCATTATATTCCTGCACCCATAGCTGTACTCCGGTTGCATTGTATTTAATCAGCAACATATTAAACTGGCCTGCAGTTAAGCGGGTGTTACCGGCAACATAAACATTTCCGCTTTGATCTACTTTGATTGAAATGCCGTCATCATTTTGACCCGGACCACCGGAATAATTAGCTATCCATTGCCTGACCCCGGAAGAATTAAATTTTACTGTAACAATATGAAAGTATCCTCCGCCTACAATTGATTTACCTGTTACGTAAAAATTTCCTGACCCATCAATTACAAAACTTGCCGGATTATCTGTACTAGACTCCGGGCCTGTATATCGGTGAATCCATTCCTCAGAAACTTGTGAGATGGCTAAGTTTTCAGAAAAAATTATGATAAATAGAAAAAATACAATTTTGTAATTTTCTAACATTTAATTAATAAATTTTAAATTTAAAGAGGATAGAGTTATTGCATATCTTCAAATTAATAATTATTGAATTAATAAAAAAGTTAGAGTAAATCATCACGTTCTACTCTTTTAATCTATTATTCTTGAGTTAACTTAAGGCAAATTTTTATTGTAATGTAAAGTTATTCTTCCTAGATAGAATCTAAAAATAAAAATTACTATTTTTTCGAAGATAATATGAGAAATTTATTTATAACTTTAACATACCTTTTTACATCAACTATAAGCTTAGCTCAGCTTCCTAACTATAATACCTATCTGTTAAAGCAATTAGATGATTATGCGGGATATTCTGCGCTTTGGGGATATACTTCTCTTTCAGGCGGTGAATACGCATTGCTCGGATGTGATACAGGCACCTCTTTTGTAAACATCACAGATTCAGCAAATATTTATGAAGTAGATTTTGTCCGTGGTGTTTTTAGTCAATGGCGGGAAATAAAAACTTACTCGCATTATGCTTATGTTGTTTCCGAAGGTGCTAACAGCCGCCTTCAAATCATAGATCTGCAATATCTTCCGGATTCTGTAAGCTTAGTAACAACATGGACAAAGGGCGGGCTCTCTACCTGCCATGCAATTTCTCAGTCAGGCCCTTATCTTTATCTCAGCGGAAATAATGCAAGCTTTGGACAGGGTGTTCAGATAGTTGATGTTACAGATCCGGTAAATCCTGTGAGAAGGGGAGGTAACAATGCAAGATATGTTCACGATACAAGAGTTCGTAATGATACTTTATGGGCCTGTAATATATTTAACTCAAGGCTTACATTAATAAATGCGACTGATAAAGATAATTTGCAGGAAATACGAACATTGAATTCAATTCAGCAGGGTCCGCATAGTGGGGCAATTACAAATGACAGAAAATATATTTTTATTACTCACGAAACTGATGCACCCGGTACTTTAGATATCTGGAATATTGAAGATCTCACAAATATGACCTATGTAAAAAGCTGGCAGCCTGCAGGCATTAGCACATCAGTCGTGCATAACATAGAAATTTATGACAGCTTTGCTTATGTTGCGCATTATACTGCCGGGATAAGAATTATAAATATAAGTGATCCACAAAACCCTGTTGAAGCTGCCTGGTATGATACAAGGCCGCAGGATAACGGATCAAGTTTTTTAGGATGCTGGACTGTTTATAAATTTGCTTCCGGAAAGATCATTGCTTCGGATGTAACTAACGGACTTTTTGTAATTAAAGCGACTATAGCTACTTCGTTAAAAGGTAACATTTCCGAAATTAAAAGTTTTGATCTGTTTCAGAATTATCCAAATCCATTTAATCCGGAAACACAGATCAGATACATTTTAAATGAAAATGGAACTGTAAAATTATCTGTTTATGATAACACAGGAAGACTGGTTTCTCTTGTCTTTGATGGCTTTAAATCTGCAGGTTCTCACAAATTAAAATTCAATTCAGCTGATCTTACAAGCGGGATCTATTTCTACAGACTAGATTTTAACGGTATGGTTAAAACATTGAAGATGGTAGTCTTGAAATAAATGTATTATCGGATAGTGTAAAATATTTTTTTTCAGACAAAGCTGTCTTATTTTCATCACTCCCTTCCAACCTCTGAAATTGCGTCATTAAGCTGTTTCATAAAATAGTCAACTCGTTCGTTCATAGTTATCACATCAAATTCCTGACGGATGTTCTCTCTTGCCGGATATTGTTTTTGTTTGAAAGCATTTAATGTTTGTATATTATCGTCGATCGTTTTCATAAAACTTTCTTTGAGGATTGCTGATTTACCCCAGTCTTTGACTATAGAAATGCCATTCAGATCACTGTAAAGTATTTTCATTCTTCCTTCGTAAAAATCCAGATCCTTATAAGTGTTTATTTCGTTGGTGTACTCTCTTAAGAGAGCTGAATAATTGTTTAACTTGTAGAGAAATTCAAATTTTTTTCTCTGTTGTCCTTCACTTATCTGATTGCAGCTGAGGAATGTGACTGAAAACAAATTTATTATAAGGAAAAACTTAATTTCGCGGTTATTAAAAATTTTCATAATTAAGCTTTGCTTTAGCATTATATTTGAGTGATTCGGATAAAAAATATTCTTTATCATTTGAAAATTTGTATTGATAATAACCTGCAAGGCCGATCATTGCTGCATTGTCAGTGGAATATTCGTGTGCGGGAAAATAAATATTATAGCCGTCATATGTGGCGTCAGGACTTAGTCCTGACGCGGGCGCCATCCCATCTTCAGAAAGGGATCTGAATTTCCTTTGCAGTCCTTTGTTTGCGGATACGCCTCCGGATATTGAAATGTTTTTTACATTGTATTTTTTCGCAGCTGAAAAAGTTTTTTCAAACAAAGTCTGTACAACTGCATATTGAAAAGATGCACAGATATCATTTATAAGTTTTTCATTTCTGTTATTTTCAAAGTTGATCTTTTTGAGGAAGTACAGTACAGATGTTTTTATGCCGGAAAATGAAAAATTAAATTCATTTTGTTTAACATTTGCGATCGGGAATTTATTAAAGCTGCTGTCGCCTTTAAGTGAACGTTCATCTATAAGTGGGCCACCCGGATATCCGAGTCCAAGAAGCTTCGCAACTTTGTCAAATGCTTCTCCTGCTGCATCGTCAATTGTACTGCCCAAGATCTTATGTTTAAAAAAATCCTCAACCAGTATTAATAATGTATGCCCCCCGGAAACAATAAGTCCCAGAAATGGAAATTCCGCCTTTTGTTCACCCAGAAAATTTGAATATAAGTGCGCGTGAATGTGATTAACAGGAATAAAAGGAATGTTCAGGCTCATCGCAATTGACTTGCCGAAATTAAGTCCAACGAGCAAAGCACCTATGAGTCCCGGCTCCGACGTGGCAGATATAAACTTTATTTGTGAAAGATGCACGGACGCTTTATTCAAAGAAGCTTCAGTGATCTCAACAATTTTATTTAAATGCTCGCGGGAAGCAACTTCAGGAATAACACCGCCGTATTCAGAATGAAATAATTGTGAAGATATTATATTTGACAATACTTTATCTTCATCCAAAACTGCAGCAGATGTTTCATCACACGAAGTTTCAATTGCAAGAGAAAGCATAACTTAATTAATTTCAATTTAATAAATTACCCCGGAAGCGTTGATTGGCTAACGGGGTTTTATTTAGAGATTAGAATTTTTTTGAAAGTTTACCTGATTAATATCATCTTCCTCACCTGTTCATAACTTCCTGCTTTGATTTTATAATAGTATATTCCACTTGAAAGATTGGAACCGTTCAATGAAACTATGTAACTTCCGGCTTCTTTCACTTCATTTACAAGCAACATAACTTCTCTTCCAATCAGATCATAAACTTTAATTGAAACAAAATTATCAATTGGAAGATCGTATTGAATATTTGTTGTTGGATTGAAAGGGTTTGGATAATTTTGTTTTAAGGAGTATTCCTTTGGAATTATTTTGTTTTCTGATATTTGAATATTGTCCCCTTGTTCTTCAGTTATTGAACTCCATGCTGTTGTTTTTGCAAAATCAGATAGAACAGATACTGTATTAAATGAATCGACTGCCTGAACTCTATATCTTACAGGATACTTTATGTTGCTATATATTGAAGCATTATAGCAGGAGGAAATTTTAAAGCTGTCTATGTAGTCCGGAATCGAATTAGTTGGGATATTTACAGTTGCTATCAGTCGATAAAAATTTTCTGGGTACTGCATTGCATCGGGGGGAAGGACTGACAAGCTATAGCTAGTATCACAGTATATTTTATATTTTTTATTTCCACTATTTATCATATCAGGTTCCATATTATGAAACCATCTTATCCTAATTCTTTGATAACCACCAATGGTAGGAGTTGAATCACAGCTTAATACTCTTAAACCCATTGGTCGTGATGGTGGTGTTAAGTGAAGAATTGAATCTAATGAAAAACCACCCTGACCTGATTTGTAAACTTTTATCCCTGCTGAATTTGAAGGACCAGTGCCAGCGTTTGAAAACAGCCAAATAATTATTCCTGTGTTTACATTAGCACTATCTTTTGTATTTGGACTAGAAAAAGGAGAGAAAATTTCATTATAACCGACATTCCAGGCGTCCCATCGGTCCCCATTCATTGCAAAGGAATACCAATAATCATTAATATTAGTATAAATAGAATGAGTACCTCTTGCCGTAACGCTTTGCCCTGAGAAAACATCTGCACTTCCCCGACTAAATATTATTCCTCTGCTCATTTCATCTTTGCTATTTGTCCCGTATGAACTTGATGGGTTTGGACTATCATTATCATATCCGGGGTTAGTTCTATCGTATACAAGTTCGGTTGTATCCTTGTTTACTCTTTGCCTGAACAACCCTGTAGATTCCCACTTCCACAATCCATCAGCACATTCGAGATCAACGTCACTTTCTTCAGCTCTGAAAGGTTCAAGAAACTCATATCCCCCAGTTACATGATAAATATACAATCCTTTCCCATTCTCTTGATTGATATTTTTAACATATTGCCATCGGTCATTTGCAAGAGTATCCCCTCCCATTCTTCTATCCCATTGCGAAACCTTTCTTCGATTGGCTATGAGAAAAAATTCCCTCCCATCACTAGAAATTGGAACTTGCAAGACCTCTCCGGGATCTCCTGCAGTTCCGGACCTTGAAGAATAATCAAAAAGATAATAATTGGGATTAGAATAATTAACAATTTTTTGTTGTACAAATTTGAGTTTAATAACTTCCCAAGGACTTAAACCCAATTCCCACCCGTTACCATAACCTGCTCCAACCGACATTTTGCCATAGTTAGCATGTTTGTACCCAAACAGGTAGTGACCGTGTTCGTGTGTTACAAGATCAAGAAAAATGTATCGGCTGTATGAAGAATTTCCCCCTCCATATATAATGACTCCCGATCCTTTCCCTATTGTTTCTAGATTATTCGTATTTTGTACCCCATTAACCTTGATAATTGTCGATCCGTTTTGATAAACAATATAATCATTTAGAATATCAGCACCTTCGCATGGACCTAGAGCTGCAAACCCATAATATTGGGGACTAAAAGTAGGTGAACGAAATCTTTCGCGGAATACCATATAAAGCATGTCTATTCTTTCATCCTGCTCATAAGAAAAATTTCCATCGGAATTGTATTTCCATCTATCATAAATTGTTAAGTCTTCAACAATATATTTCAATGTGTCATATATGTCCTTATTGATTTTGGCATGTCCTCCGTTTTGCATATACCATCCTGTATCATGAGGTAAAATTATTGAATATGCTTTGCCGCGAATGTGCAATTTTCCTCTTGAAAACTCATGCCAATAATCGCTTACATCATATCCGTTATACGCATCCCACCAACTTGTGAGGGAATTTCTATTAAACCTTACAATGCTATCTAAATAATTCGGTGGTCTTCGTGCAGGCCAAGAGTTTGGTTGTAGTGCTGTCACCTGTCTCATTTTTAAACTGAACAAACAAAACGAGAATTGGAAAATAATTATCAGGATTGTTATTATTTAAATCCGACCTTTCCGGCTTATATCTACCACCCGTAATTGTATCGGGATCAAAACCGGTCACTGCTATATCAGGGGTTCCGCATATACAATTATTACAAATCTGAGAATAAGAATTTTTTTCTGTGAAAACTAAAAGGGAAAATAAAATAATGAGAAAGAGTGCTTTCATAATATTGCTCCGTTTAAATTTTTAAAAAAGGAATAAATTTGAAAAGTTTTTATTTTACTAAAACCATTCTTTTTGTGTGAACCGTATTTCCGTTTATTGATAACGAATAAAAATATATTCCACTTGGCAAATTACTTCCGTCAAACTCTACTTCATGAATCCCAATATTCTTTTTTCCCTTAACAGCAGTCGCGACTTTATTTCCTAGAACATCATAGACCTGTACAGAAACATACTCTGTGTTTTGCAACTCGAATCTTATTGTTGTAACCGGATTAAATGGGTTAGGATAGTTCTGGTGTAGTGCATAATTCAAAGCCAATATTTTCAATTCGTTTGCATTCACAATTAACCCTCCTCCTGTAGTTGTATATAATATTTTACCCAAATTTCCCGCTGCCCAAACGATGCTGTCTGTTAATGCAAAAATATTATAGACGGCAAATCCAAACCCCTCGGTTGGCTCTAAACTCCAGATTAGCCCGCCATTGGTGCTCTTAAAAATTTTACCAATTCCACTTCCTGAATAGCCTGTTAAACTACTCGCAAAGTCTATACTATATGTATGTTCATTGTTTCCGTTGGGAATTACTGAAATACTATCCCAACTCATTCCATAGTTAGTAGTCTTATAAACTATATTATCTCCAAGTGTTGCGATCCAACCCGTATCTCCCACAAAACTAAATCGATAACACTCTGAAGTTGAAGACGAACTCGAAAGTGGAACTAAATACCAATCGACACCTGAATTTGTTGTTCGAAAAATCCTGTTGCTAAAAGTACTCATAATTCCTGTATTGTTATCTTTAAAATGAACATCAAATAGTGACCCTGCAATACCCATGGAATCTATAAAAGTATATCCTCCATTGGTTGTCCGCATTGTTACCTGAGAGCCACAAACCCATCCTGTATTTTCATCATTAAACCAAAGGGCACGAAAGTTCTGACCTGAACAAGGACTAGAACCTGATCTTAATCCTATCCAGTTAGTTCCGCCATTTATTGTTTTGAGAATAGTACAATATCCAGCTGCGTAAACTACGCTGTCATTTACAGGTTGAATTCGAAACAAAATACTTTGCGCCGGATTTATTTGTTCCGTCCAGTTTTTGCCACTGTTTGTCGTTTTAAATATTATGTTTTCACCGCAAGCCCACCCTGTAAAATTATTTATGAATTTAACATCTCTTAATTGCACATTGGAATTCACTTGCTGAAGGCTCCATTGCGCTTCTGCAATGATTATTGAGCAATGACTAATGATCAATATTAAAATTAATTTTTTCACACTTGTTTGAAAATTATGAGTGAGGAATAAAGAATGTTTTCAAAATAGCATTTTCCGTTTTTAAAATTTATTGTCAATCTTTTTCAAATTCAAGCCACTGATGTCAGCTGGATGAGATTAAGTTTAAGCGATCAGATAAACTCCTGGAATTATGCCGGTGTACCGGTTTATAAAACTAACATCAAATAAATTTACAGCCGGATCAATTTGCTGTAAGAAACATTGTGCAGAACAGTTCGTGGTTAAGAATAAAATCAATGTAAGTATAAAGTAAAAAGTTTTTTCCATATTTTGAATATCACAGTCCTTTAAAATAAATTGAAGTTGGGTAAAACTAACCTAGAGCAATATTAATATCAACTGAAAAATTACTTTGTTATGATCATTTTATTAGTTCGTAATATTTTTCCATTAATGGATAGTGAGTAAAAATAAATTCCGCTTTGAAGATTGTCTGATTTGAGTTCTGTCCTGTATTCACCTGCCTGCATTTGCTGATTTATTAAAATAGATTGAGTTCTTCCCAATATATCTGATATTAATATCACTACATTAGATTTCTCGCAAGTAGAAATTTTAAAAGTGCTGAATCATAACATCAAAATTCTTTTTTGGGTAATACCAAACTTCGATAAAACTTTTTTTAGCTTATATGTATTGTAGTAATTTAACAATTCAAATATATTACTTAATAATACAATAAAAATTATACAGTGCATAATAACAGAATAAAATTTTTTTATATACTCTTAATTTCCTTCCTTTATTCAATCAGCTCATATTCACAGGTCAAAATACTGATCCCGATGGAATCAGATCAGACTGATCATCTGAAGGCATATGGAATTGCTTACCGGCATCTTCTAAACAGTAAAGAACTTGACTGGCTTCTTAA
>JBDSYA010000296.1:0-9861 GCA_039925865.1 Ignavibacteria bacterium | reverse complement strand
GGAAACCATTTTCTTGCTCCGATAGGCTCACAGTCTGTGTAAAGAATCCCGTCTCTTACAATGAATGATGAATCGTAAATGTCTTTATGCTTGTAAAAAATTCTTATGTCTAAAACTTCCGATGAGTCATAAAATCTGTCGAGATTTATTAAAAGCAAATTGTTTTGATGTGAAAATGAGCTGCCTGAAACAGATACTGAATCGATCGTGAGCGAGTTGTTAACTGCATTTAAACTTATCTGTCCGATCCTGCTCTCAGCTCGTATTGTCAGGATCTCATTCGCGCTAAACGACCTTGGATAAGGTTTTATAAAACAATTATAGATGTTCATGTTCAGATCATACTTTAATACATTAAATGAATTGAAGGGAATCTCCTGTGAGTAAACTTTTACGGATGTCAGAATTAAAAGTATAAAAAGAATTGAGTAAAAAAGTTTTATCAAACTTAGTGTGAATCTATTTTTGAAATTAAACATTTATAATTTAAATATTTTTTTAAAATTGTCAATAACCGATGGCTTTTCCGTAACCTCTTTTATCAGAATGACCAGACATAGTGCCGTCTTCGTTGAAGATTATTGCATCAACTCTTCCAAAATCAGAAATCTCTTTTATTGTATATCCCATCTTTTTTAGAAGACCTGAATTACTATCATTAAGCATGTTCTTTTCAACCTGTATCTCATCAGGATACCATTGATGATGAAAACGAGGTGAATCAATGGCTTCGCTAAGTGTCATTTTGTGATCAATAATATTCAGTATCGTCTGAAGAACCGTTGTAATAATTCTTCCTCCTCCGGGAGAACCCAAAACAAGGAATGGTTTATTATCTTTGAAGATAATTGTTGGCGTCATCGAACTCAGCATTCTTTTTCCGGGCTGAATGGAATTTGCATCATTTCCAATAAGTCCGTAAATATTAGCAACTCCGGGTTTAGAAACAAAATCATCCATTTCATTATTCAGAAAAAATCCGGCTCCGTCCACAACAGCTTTATTCCCAAAAACATCGTTTAAAGTAGTTGTGACTGAAACAAGATTTCCATTTCCATCAGCAACACTATAATGAGTAGTCTGATCACTTTCTCTGTAATATGCATCACCGGGTTTAATATTAGTACTGATCGAAGCTTTGTCTTCTGCATAATCACTCATTCGTCTTTCAGCATAAACTTTAGAAGTTAGTATGTCTGATGGGACATTCACAAAATCGGCATCTCCCATAAATTCACTCCGGTCCGCATATACTCTTCTCATAGCTTCGGTCATAAGCTGAATATTTTTGTGATGACCGTATCCGTATTTGCCAAGATCATAATTTTCCAGGATATTCAAAAGATATATCAGGCTTATTCCTCCACTGCTGGGCGGACCCATCGAAATAATTTCATAACCTTTGTAATTACCTTTTATAACATCACGCTCTTTTGGTTCATAGCTTTTAAGATCTTCATAAGAAATTATACCATTACTGCTGTACATTTCATTAACAATTTTATCAGCTGTTTCTCCTTCATAAAAACCTTTGAAACCGTAATCACGGATCTTTATTAGCGTATTAGCAAGATCTTTTTGAATTAACAGATCACCTTCTTTAAATTTTCCACCGAATATTTTCATAGTTCCGGGGAAATTAGAAAAATCTTTTTGATAATTATTTAAAGCATCCGCAAACTGACTATTAATAAAAAATCCTGTATCAGCTAATTGAACAGCATAATTTATTATTTGAGTCCTGTCCATTGTTCCATATTTTTCCAAAGCATAAAGCATTCCTGCCACCGATCCCGGTACGCCTGCTGCTAAGTTACCAATTGTACTCAAACCCAAAACAACATCGCCATTAGCATTTAAATACATATCTTTAGTTGCACTCAAAGGAGCTTTTTCACGATAATCGATTGAAGTATTAATTCCGTTTTTAAGATGAATCAACATAAACCCGCCTCCACCAATGTTTCCTGCCTGCGGATAAACTACAGCAAGCGCAAACCCCATTCCTACTGCCGCATCAATTGCGTTTCCGCCTTTTTTCATAATTTCAATGCCAACCCGTGATGCAAGCTCCTGAGATGAACTTACAGCGCCATTACGATAGGACTCGTTTTGTGCAGATAAACATCCCGAAAATAAAAGGAAAATTATTAAATATGTTTTTAATTTGTGCATCATGTATTCCAATCTCTGCTATATCTAAAATCAATATTCACAGTTCGGTTTGAAATTTTTGCAATAAGAGGCGGCTGCCTTTTGAACTGGCTTTTTATGATCAGATCATTTACTCTTTTCATAAATTTTTCATTAAAACCCAGTTTAATCAATTGTTCATCTGACCTTCTCTCATCTATTTTGTTATGAAGATATCTGTCAACTTTATCATAAGTGAACCCCAATTCATCTTCATCGGTTTGTCCTTTCCAAAGATCAGCTGAAGGTTTTTTATTCAATATGCTTTCAGGAATGGCTAAATGTTTACCCAGATCCCTTACCTGTGTTTTATAAAGATCGCCAATCGGATTAATAGCTGAAGCAGAATCGCCAAAGATCGTAGAATATCCGAGTAAAATTTCAGTCTTATTGCTCGTCCCTATCACCAGTGCATTTTCACTGGCAGATTCGTCATAAAGCACGATCATTCTTGTACGCGCCATAATATTTCCTAAACGCAGACTGGAAATTTTCTTATCGTCAATTTTATTCTCAAATGCATTTACCATTTCAGTAATTTCAATCTTTTTACTTTTTACATTCAGGTGTTCTACTATTTTCATCGCATCAGTAATACTGTCTTTGCTGCTGGTTGCGTATGGCATCAAAATGCAGATTACATTTTCACTTCCAAGGGCTTTAACTGTTAAATATGCTGAAATAGCAGAATCGATTCCTCCAGATAGCCCGATCACTCCTCGCTTAATCCCGATCCGGTGTGTCTCATTCCTGATAAATCCTATCAGAATTTTTTCGGTATATTCATTAGATAATTTCATATTCAATAAAATAATTTACCAAAAAAAAAGCCGATCCTTAAAATTGGACCGGCTTTATATAATAGTCGTGTAATTTGTTATTTTGATACTTGATAAACGATCTTTCTTATTGTGTCAAATTGTAAATACGGAAAAAGCTCCTGTATCTTGTCAATGGCTTCCCCTGCACTCATTTCTCTTCTCATTTCTTTATACATCTGTCTTATTTTATAATCTCTTATTGCCTTTTCATCAAGGAGTTTATATTTCTTCAGAGTATTATACACATTGTCATCTATAAGCTCACTTAATGGGTTGTCGCTTTTTGATTTTACTGCAGGTTTCAATTTTTAATTCTCCTATTTTTTTAATTAAATTTTTTAAATTGCGTGTAATAATTATGCCGTAAGCATCTTTTTTTTCCGGTCTGTAAAAATTCTTATACAAATATACACTATATCAGGTAGAAAAGTCAAGAATGACTTTAAAATTTAACCGGAAACTCATATTTTTTATATCTTGTTGTACCAATTTATATTATATTGTAAAGTAACCAGTTTAACTAAATTTTCCAATTTTATAGTTCCTTTAACTCTGATAATGACGAGAAGATTCATTGTTTTTATTTTTTTATTTATATTTTCCTTTGCACACTATAACACATTTTCACAATCCTCCGGGTATTTAACCGTAACTCAAGTTGTAAATAAAGAAAAGTTTTCATCAGCTGATACTCTTAAAGGAGCTTTAATTATATCAATTAAAGAAGGATATCACATTAACTCTTATGAAGTAAACGACCCTTCTTTAATAAAAACAACTATCACAAGTTCCGATGAAAATTTTAAGATGCTGTCTCAGTTCTTTCCATTGGATAAAAAACTTAAATTTGAATTCAGTGATAATGAGTTAAATGTTTATGAAGGACAGATTACGGTCGGACTCACTTTTATAACTTCTAAAGATATTCAAAATGGGAAATATGAAATTCCTGTTAAATTTAATTATCAGGCTTGTGATGATAAAGTATGTTACCCACCGGCATCATTAACTACCATTTTGAATGTTGAAATCGACGGTCAATATAAATCTTTATCAGAGACCAATTCCGAGATCTTTAACAAAATAAATTTTTCTTCTCCGAGTCAGATCAAATCTGAAAGTATTGATCCTAAAAACTCTCTCACCGAAAATAAAAGAGTAGATACACCAAACGAGGATGAAGAACAGGTTTCAAATTGGATTGAAGAAAAAGGTCTGACTGTAAGTTTATTTTTAATATTTTTAGGAGGACTTGCATTAAACCTTACTCCTTGTGTTTATCCCTTAATTCCAATCACAGTAAGTTTTTTTGGAGCACAATCCAGCGGAAGTAAATCTCAAAGCATTTTAATGGGTTTGTTTTATGCACTTGGAATGTCGGTCACATACTCGGCATTAGGTGTATTCGCTGCATTAACCGGAAGCTTACTGGGAAATGCACTCCAAAATCCAATTGTAATAATTGCGATCGCTTTAATTTTATTTGCCCTTGGTACGAGTATGTTCGGGCTCTTTGAGATCAGAGTGCCTCAAAGTCTTGCATTAATGGGAAATAAGAACCGCTCAGGATATTTCGGATCTTCATTAATGGGACTTACAGTAGGATTTATTGCAGCACCGTGTATCGGACCATTTGTATTGAGCTTACTGGTATATGTCGGCAAACTCGGAAATCCTTTTACAGGTTTCTTATTATTTTTTGTATTATCGATGGGTTTAGGACTGCCATACATTTTTCTTGCAGCTTCCTCAAGTTCGATCAGCAAACTTCCCCGCTCCGGCGAATGGATGGAAGGCATTAAAGTAATTTTCGGATTAATCTTATTCGGGATGGTTTTAAATACATTAGAGCCGCTTATACCAAAAGATATTTTCATTTTGATATTCCCGTTATATATAATTTCAGCCGGGGTTTATTTAATTATATTAGATAAAAAAGGTTCATCATCATTTATATATTCGAAGATTAAATATTTAATTGCCATAGCTGCAATCATTTTCGGAACGCTCATGTTAAAACCCCAGCAGACATCCGAAGAAGTTAACTGGAAAGTCCTTTCATCTTTAGAATCTATTAATAAAAGCATAGCGGAGGAAAACAAGCCTGTGATGATCGATTTTTATGCTGACTGGTGCGCTCAATGTAAGGAGCTTGATGAATACACTTACACCAATCCTGAGATCGTGGAGTTGTCTTCATCGCTTAATAATATCAAAATAGATCTTACAAAAGAAAATTCGGAAATTACAGATAAATTCGGAATTAAAGGTTTGCCTGTAGTAATTTTCATGAATTCAAAAGGGGAAGAATATAAAGAACTCAGAGTTACAGGTTTTCTGAAGCCTGAAGATTTCAAGAAAAAAATTATTTCAATTCAAAATCATATATCACAAAAATGAGATTTATAATTGCAGCATTAATTAGTTTTATCTTTACAGCAAATTCAAATATCTATTCTCAGCATACGCAAAATTCCGGTCACGAAAAAATATCAGATCTGAAAGAAAAAATTCTCAATTTGAAAAATGTAAGTGACAATATTTCAATTCCAACCGTTTCCCCGGTTTCCAAAAAATCTCCGGCACTCGCTTTACTTCTTTCTTTTATTCTTCCCGGCGCAGGCCATTTTTATATTAATAGAATGGATGTCGGTAAATATTTTTTAGGAGCTGACGCTGCATCATGGATCGGACTTGCCTCATTGAGTATTTACGGTAACGACGTCAGAGATGAAGCCAGAACTTTTTCAAAACAACACGCCGGTTTGAATAATCTTGATAAGACTGATGATTATTTCGCGGACATAGGGAATTTTGACAATATTTATGAATACAATAACGACAAACTTACACGTGGTCAGTACGGACTTTTATACGATATTAATAAATTTTACTGGAGCTGGGACGATACCAAAAATAAGAATATCTATGAAGCCCAGAGAAAAAGCAGTGAACGAGTTCTTAATACAAGAATTGTTTTCGGAAGTATTTTGATCACAAACAGGATAATAAGCGGTATCAGTGCGCTTCTCCTTGCAAATAAAGGAAATAAAAAAAGTTCATCATTAAATATTCAGCCTGAGTTGCTTTATAAAAATGATTACAGCTTTGACGGAGTTAAAATTAATTTAAGTAAACAATTTTAAATCTGTGTTTGTATAATTATAAGCTGATAATTGAATTTGATGGATTGAGTTTTAAGGGATGGCAGAGGCAATCGTACACAGACAATACAATTCAGGGACAAATTGAGTCTTCATTAGAAAAAGTATTAAAAGAAAAGATCAGTTTAAAAGCTGCAGGAAGAACCGACTCAGGTGTAAGTGCTTTTAATCAGATCGCAAACTTTAATTATCACAGTAAGATCCAGATAAAAAAATTTACACTTTCTTTAAATGCCATACTCCCGGAAGCTATTACGATAAAAAAGATCTCTAACGTTCCGATGGATTTTCACTCGAGATATTCAGCCAGGAGAAGGGACTACATTTATAAAATTAATACACAAAAGATATCACTGGACCGCCAGTATCATTTCAAGATCTGGTATGATCTGAATTTTGAAAAGATCGATTCATTTTTCAATTTTCTCAAAAGACAAAAAAATTTCAGATCACTCTGCAAAAATAAAGAGGACAAAAATAATTTTATTTGCAGAATATATGAATTAAAATACAATAGGATAAAATCTAAAAACGAAATTATTTTTCTTGTATCCGCAAACAGATTTCTTCATTCAATGGTACGTGCAATTATCGGATGTGCTTTGGATATCGGCAGAGGAAAAATTGAATTAAAAAAAATTAAAGAACAAATTAAATCAGGAGAAAAGATTCCGATTCATTATATACCAGCTAAAGCATTATTCTTAAAAAAAATACATTATTAAAATGAAAACTATAAAAATTATATTAGTATTGTTCATAACAACAGTTTTGCTCAACGATACTAATTCTCAGACGAATACTAACTTTCGGAAGCTTGAATTGAGCAATAAGATCTTAAATCAGGAATTTAATCCTTCTTTAACAAATAAATTAAATCTAAATAACCTTACAAAAGCAGGCGAAAAATCTCCTTACCTCGGAGCTTTGTTCTCAGGAATAATACCCGGGGCAGGTGAGGTGTATGGAAAGAATTATCTGAAGGCAGGAATATTTTTTGTGATCGAAGCCGGGCTCTGGACTGCTTATTCAATTTTTCAGAATAAAGGCGACGATCAGACAAAGGTTTATCAAAATTATGCTGATCAGAACTGGGATGTATATAAATACGCCAGATGGCTCAAAGAACAAAACTTTGCCGGTGCTGAGAATATAAATTTATTAGCTGATAAAGACTTATTGCGAAGACAGCTGAATGTAGTAGAAGCACAAAATTTTTCACATCAACTTCCTCCTTATGGTGAACAACAGTATTATGAATTAATTGGAAAGTATCAGAATTTTGTGACAGGCTGGGCTGATGCGGATCTTAATATTGTTAACAGGGCAAATTATGGCAATTATAAAACTACAATGTTTAAGGATTATTCTTTTGAACGTCAGGAAGCTAACAAATTTTACGATAAAGGAACAACAACTTTGACAGTTGTATTACTAAATCATATTCTCAGTGCGGCTGATGCGGCCTGGACTGTATCGATGTTTAATAAAAGTCTGAAAGTTAAAACGGGTATCCATATGGAAAATAAATATTCACACTTTGGAGACAGAAAATTGGTCCCAGTTGCAAATATGAATATCACTTTTTAGTTAATCGAATCAGTAATCTGAAACAAAAGTAAAATATTGTTTTTCATGATAGTAGTCTTTGCAGATATTTAAAAGCGTATTATTGTTTCTTTCAAAGAATGCATACATAGTAGCCCCTGTACCGCTCATCGATGAATAAACCGCACCCATTTCTAAGAATTCATATTTCAATTTTTTCAAAATATCGAATTTTGAAAAAACAATATCTTCAAAATCATTTATAAAAATTTGTTTTTCCGAAATATCAAAAGTCTTGATATCTTTTAAAATAATTTTCTTAATGTTGGGGGGCTTAACATTTAATTTTTCAAATGCCCACTTAGTTGAAACGTGCAGATTTGGATTAACGATCAGTATATCATAGTTAATGTTAAAGTTGTTAAGAAGAGACATTTTTTCTCCCCTTCCTTCCGCATAACAAGGCTTGCTCATCAAAAAAAAAGGAACATCACTGCCTATTGAAAGAGCGAGATCGAGTATTTTTTTTTTGTTCAACTCAATATCGATTTCGAAAAAGTTAACCAGTGCTTTTATAGTTGTAGCAGCATTGGAACTGCCACCTCCCAATCCGCCTCCTACAGGAATATTTTTTTTAAGATAAAGGTCTATAGAATAGCACTCTTTTATATAAAAAGTCTTAAAAAAAAGTTCGAGGGCCTTATAGCAAATATTTTCTTTTGTTAAAGGTATATATGCTTTATTAGATTTTAGCCTTACAGAATTTGAGTTGATCTTGGAAGGTTCGATATGAAATGTGATCTCGTCAAAGAGTTTGATGGGATAAAATATAGTTTCCAGGTCATGGAATCCGTCTTCACGCTTCCTTAAGACCCGCAGACCTATATTGATTTTGGCATAAGACTTAATGATCTTGCTGAACATTGACAAGTATTTTTAAAAATCTGAGTTAAGATAAAGATTTTTAAATATAAATGTTAATGTTTAATAACTCCATCTGACCAATATTGAACCCCAGGTGTAACCGGCACCGAAGCTGGATAGGATTATATAATCACCTTTTTTTACTTTTCCATCCTGCCAATATTCGGATATGCAAAGCGGAATAGTTCCGGAAGTAGTGTTGCCATATTTATGAATATTTACCATTACCTTATCCATGGAAACTCCCATTCTTTCAGCACATGCAGTTATTATTCGCATATTAGCCTGGTGGGGCACCAAATATGAAATTTGTTCAGGTTTTAAATTATTCTTTTGCATAATCTCATATGATACATCTGCCATTCCTTTTACTGCAACTTTAAAAACTGTTTTACCATCCTGATAAACAAAATGCATACTTTGATCTACAGTTTCATGAGAAGCCGGGTTTAAACTTCCTCCTCCAAGCTGATACAAATATTTACCACCTTCACCGTCAATATGCATTATTGCATCGAGTATTCCAAAATCCTTATCCTCTGAAGGTTCAAGCAACACAGCTCCGGCACCGTCACCGAATAATATGCAGGTATTTCTGTCTTCCATATTGGATATCGCAGACATTTTATCAGCACCTACAACGATTACTTTTTTATGCGAGCCGCTCTGTACAAACTGCATTGCAGTGCTTAATGAAAAAATAAATCCTGAGCATGCCGCAAGTATGTCAAATCCCCATGCATTTTTTGCGCCTAATTCTTTTTGTATAATACATGCAGTGGAAGGATACATCATGTCCGGAGTAACTGTTCCAACTATTATAAGATCTATCTCTTCAATTCCGATTCCCCTGTTTTTTAAAAGCATCTCGATAGCTTTTACCGCCATATAAGAAGTCGGCTTGTCTTTATCCAGCCGTCTTCTTTCAGAAATACCTGTCCGCGACTTTATCCATTCATCATTTGTATCGAGATATTCTTCATAAAACTTATTATCAATAACACGGTCGGGTACATAATGCCCGACCGCTGTAATTGCTGCATTAAAAGGACCTTTATTTTCCATTATTGATTATTTTCTGAACTCTTAGACTCTTCCACTGATTCTACTGTATTTTCATCTTTATCAGTACTGTTATCTTTTCGGTCATCAGTGAAGGTAAGTTCTTCACTTCCCTTTTTATGTTTAACTTTAATTTTGCCGCCATCTTT
>JBDSYA010000295.1:0-3750 GCA_039925865.1 Ignavibacteria bacterium | reverse complement strand
CTTCCTTTGTACCAGCAGAAACTATTTCATTATTTATTAATGAAGCAACTTCCTGACCGGTTGTATTATAAACTTTCAATGTGACTCTGTCACTATTTCTAATGTCGAATCTTATTGAAGTTGAAGGATTAAATGGATTTGGAAAATTTTGTGCCAAACTGAATTGACCAGGAACTATTGTTGAAATAGTATTGATTCCTGTAGTAACTACAATGTCTGTAGTTATTCCAAAACACTGAGCTTTTCCAGGTAATGCTCCATTTGGAAGACTTCCGGGAATCGAATCAGACTGACCAAGCATTTGTACTTTCATGATGCTTCCTAAAACGTTATTGGTCGGTGATACGCATAAATATCTCCAGTCCCTGATCGGAACTGTCGGTGTTGATCTTTCAGGTGTTGACCAAATATTTCCGGCATTGGTGGAATAAGTCAACCAGCCACCGAAGAAATTAACAGTGTCAGCATTGTAGTTAGCAGTAGTACTTACAAAAGACACTACTAAAGCATTTCCTGAACTTGATTTTCCGATAGATGGTCTTGCGATCGGGAAAAGTACGTCAGGGAGTGTTATGTTTGGATAAAAAGGAACTGTACTTGAATCAGCAATAATTTTTGGTGTACCACCATTAATCGAAGGTGACCAGATACGAATTTGGGATGGAAGCCCTGGAACATATGAACCTGCCGCAATATGACCGGTTTCAAATGCTACATAAGGAACATTTCCTAAATAACTCATAGTAACACCTCTTACCGCGCCTAAGCTATCAGTTGTAAAATTAGAATTCCACGCTGTAGTTGGTGAACTCCATGTCAATCCGTTATCCGTTGAGAATCTGTATAACACATCTCCTTCAAGATCAGCGCCTCCGCCTAGATAAGCATTTCCAATTCTGCCGTCATCGCCTCTTGCAAAAGAATATGTTTCAGCATTCGCTGATTGATACTGCACCCATCCGTTGAATGTACCAGGAGTTGTTAAACTTGTTCCTGTATTTGTATAAGTTAAATCTTCTGAAGTACTATTAATAGAAGCAGTAACAACGAATTTTACGGGATTAGTAATACTTGATGTAGCTATAATTCTAGGCCAAATTGCATCACCACCAGGTGAGGCACCTGGATCTAATCTTACAAAAGCACCAAAACCGGCTCCTAAGTCTGCATAAGCTTGGGTTCTTACAGTGCCACCACCATCAGCTGTATGACATGCTATCAAAGCTGCACCATTGGATAAACCTGTGATCGCTCCAAATCCGCTTCTTATACCGCTGGTTGGCACATTTCCTAAATTGTTCCATGTTGCTCCAAAATCAGTACTGAATATATAAACGACTGTTCTGTCCGTCCAGCCTGCATCCTGATCTGATTTCATAAAACATCCGTGAACATTTCCTGGTGTTAGAGGATCCTGCCATATTTCCTGAGTAACTCCATTTGACTGAAGGTCGTATTTTGAAAACACTTCTGTATTAGTATAGATATAAGTTAAACTTGTAGAATGAAACGGCTCATATCTGTCTAACTGGGTTGATGGATAAGTACTATTATCTGAAACTTTATTTGATCTTTCCTCACCCGTAACATTTACGATCGGGTGCATTTTTCTATTAGGCTTATTATCAGCAAGCAAAAAATTTGCTGAGGTAAACAAGATTAAAAATAAAAAAATGGTTGAATTTCTAAACATTACTTTCTCCTTCTTTGATTTTTATAGTTAAAATTAAATTATTATTATTTGAAAATAAATTTCTTGCACATATTACTATTGTAAAAATTTTAAATAATATACTACTAATGTCGTAACTTGTCAATAGAGATTTTCGTATTAACGAATCGTAAATTTTTTTATAAATAAAAATCATGTGCAATTTCTTTTTTATAGTTTATAAAAAAAAAATATTAATGTCTGCGAATATACTTTCTGAAATCCTTTCTTTGCTTTCTATCGTTTTTCCTGCAATATGATTTGTCAAAATAACATTGCTCAGGGTTGAGAAACCCCTGTTAACATTAGGCTCGGAGCTGAATACATCAAGCCCGGCATATTTGATTTTTTTTTCTTTAAGTTTTTTTAACAAATATTTTTCTTCAATTACATCACCTCTGGAAGTATTAATCAGCACAGAAGAACTTTTTACTAAATCTAATTTATCCTCCGAAAAAAATTTATAATTATTTTTATTTAGAGGAATATGAATTGTAATTATGTCGGCATTCTTTAAAAGAAAATTCAGGCTTATGAAATTATATTTTTTATTTTGATTTTTTACTTTTGTATTTGTGTCATTTGCATATACATTCATTCCAAAAGCTTTGCATAATTTACCTACATAACTTCCAACTTTTCCAAATCCGACGATTCCAATACTTTTGCCATACAGTTCATTTCTTTCGTAATTGTAAAATTTAAATTTATTTTCCCTGACCAGTTTGTCTGAAAAATTTATTTTTTTATAAATGGATAAAATGAGTCCGAGCGTATGTTCAGCGGCAGATATATGGTTGCCTTCATTGGCATTGAGGATCTTTATATTTTTAATCTTTGCAGAAATCAGATCAATATGATCAGTACCTTTAGAACAGGTTGCAATCATTTGAAAATTAGTATTCTTAATAAATTCCTTATCTATCTTACGAATACTCCTTATTACAAGTACATTATAATCTTTAAATAATTTAATTATGTCTGAATTTGTTATTCCAAATTCGCATTTTACGGAAAATTTATTAGCAGACAGCTTCTTAAGTCCTGCTAAATCGATCTCATCAGCTATTAATATCTTAATCATTAAATAATGGTTTTGTTTAATTTAACAGAGGGAGGGAAATTGAGAATGAAAATTTTAAGATAGCTGCAAAGGCTGTTATGATTCCAGATGTTCTTCCACTAATTTAAGAACTTCATATTTACCCTCGCCGGTGATCGTTGAAAAGGGAATATAATCAATACAGAGATCTTCATTGTTTACTATCTTCGAAGCCCTGTAAATCTGTTTTTGCATTTTGTTTGCCGAAATCTTATCAGACTTAGTTAATACTATTGCAAAAGGTATTTCATAATACTCAAGCCAGCTCACCATCAACTCGTCTAAATATGTAGGCTCATGCCTTGAATCAATAAGAACAAAAACCAGCTTAACATTTTGACGTTCACTAATATAATCTTCAACAAGTTTTCTCCAGCCTGCTCTGATCTGCTCCGGAACTTTTGCATATCCGTATCCGGGCAAATCTACAAGATAAAATTTTTCATTTATCAGAAAATAATTTAATTGTCTGGTTTTCCCGGGCACTGATCCTATCTTAGCTAATTTTTTTTTTGTACAAATGGAATTTATCAGTGAAGATTTCCCAACATTTGAACGCCCAACAAAAACAAATTCAGCAAGTACTGAATTTGGAAGAGCTCTTAGGTCAAAAATGCTTTTTATGAATTCTGCGGAAAGTATTTTCATTTTTTTATTCGGGGTATTTAAATGAAAAATCCTTAACCGTATATTTAAATTTCCGATGAAAAAAATTTACAGGAGTTAAGGATCTCTAAAAAGTTTACTTGCCTTCTACTTTTTTCTTACTTACTTGTTTTAACCGAACTTTCATCTTTTGTTACTTTCTTCTTCTCATCTTTCTTCTTCTCATCTTTCTTCTTCTCGTCTTTCTTCTTCTCGTCTTTCTTCTTCTCGTCTTTCTTCTTCTCGTCTTTCTTCTTCTCGTCTTTCTTCTTCTCGTCTTTCTTCTTCTCGT
>JBDSYA010000294.1:0-13728 GCA_039925865.1 Ignavibacteria bacterium | reverse complement strand
GAAAAGAAATTTTGCAGAAGGATATCTTAAGAGTTATTACAATTTTTATTATAGAAAATTCCAAAACGAAGAAAGCAGGAGGGAAGCAGCGATAAAATTATTTAAGTTTACAGATCTACATTTTGTCAAGAATAAACCAAAAGAGGAAGTATTAGAAAATGGAATTATTCCTGCCGGTTTTTTCATTAATTCAATTAACGTATCTCTTAGTCTGAATAAATATCTTTGGGCGGAAAAATTTATAGAGAAAAATAAAATTTATCTTTCTGAATTAAACCACGATGAAGTTTATAGTACAACAAAAGCTTTAATACATTTTCACAAAAAAGATTATAAATCGGCATTATATTGGTTTTCTAAAATAACAGGAAAATATACACAGCTTGAATTAAACCGGCGGATTTACACGACAATAATCTATTATGAAATGCAGGATTCCGAAGGAATAAAAAACCAATTGAACAATGTGAAGACCTTTAAAAAAAGTAAAAAAACCAATCAGGGAATTGTTATAATAATAAATAACTTTTTAAAATATTTTAATATGCTTATGAAGATCTTTAACATGGATAAAAACAATAGAAGAGAAGAAGTGATGATGTTTAAGAATAAACTTGTTAATGATAAGAAGTGGATAATGAAAAGACAATGGCTGATGGATAAGATAGAAGAATTGTGATCAATTAATTAATTCAAGTTGTAAAGTTACATAAGTAGTTTTATTGGTACTATTTTAAGTATAGGCCGGAGTTACGTTATGTAGTTGGTGAACCAGTGGAGTGATGGGGAAGGTAATTCCAATTTGGCCAGAACGACCGAAACAAAAAAGAAGCGATTCAGAAAGCAAGGACAATTTCGAAGAATCAGAAGTCAGAGTTGTTTATTCACAACAAGAAAGGAAGGATAGCTGATAGAGACAGTTATGGGAATGATCCGCCTGTCTGACGCCAGGCAGGCATCCGCCGAAGGATAAGAAGCATTAAAAGTTAGTGTTGCCATAATAAACCGGGTTGAGTTTTGATTTTCCTGACCCGGTTTTTCTGATACTGTGTGAAGGGTTGTATAATGAATAGGGAAAACTAAAAACTTTCTTATGTAAATATTGTTCAAATTTTTCCACGAACAACTAACCTATAATTTTGTCTGGGGTTTTTGCTCATATACAGATCAGCTCCTTCCTTTGTATCAAAACGTTTTACAGAAGTTGGTTTTAACTGTGTCTTCTGTCTCCTAAATTCCACAGTGAATCTCTTAAGTTTTTGTGGAATTAATTCTGATAACGGTCTTAATACTTTTAAAGTCCTTTTTGCCATATTTTAATAAATAAAATGTAAGGTTAGGTTTTTTTGACAAAGTGTTTCTCGAATAGATCAGAATTAATTGATAGTTTATGAAACTCAAAAGGAATAGCAGCATAATTATTTGTAACAGTCATCAAGAAGTTAATGATTTCTCTTCCGGATTCAATTATTCTTAGCTTAACAATTTTGTAAAATAATTCTGACAATAAAGGGCCAATGCTATGTTTGTTACCTTCTAATTCCTCAGACTTAAAATGTACGATTTCATTTCTTATGCGTTGCAATTCTTTAAAGTTTTTCCAAGACTCTGTATTATGAATTTTAGAATTACTACAATATATTTTGTTAATAATTATTTTGATTTTATTTTCTAGGGTATCATTTTTTTCAATATACTTCTTACCTTTAGTTTCTTGTATTTTTTTAATTAACCTAATTTCGGTGTAGTCATTGGGGATTAAGTTATTAACTATGGATTCAACAGCGGAATACATAAAAATAATCGAAACAAATAGCTGTTCAAAAAAATCAAACAGATGTTCTTCTGCCTTTTCTGTTTTAAACTCAAAATATTTTCCATTTTCACTTATTGAAATAAATGGCTCTAATTTGTTTATATAAATTTCTCCAGCACTTTCCTTAGCTTTATCCGAAATATTCAAAAACATCGCCGCAATATTAGGTAAATCTATAGTTAGAGGTGCTTCAATATTAGTTGTTTTATGAATGTATAACTCAAAACCCTTAACGAAATACCCGTCATTATCTTTAAATAAATTCTTCCGTTTATCCATTTGGTTTGTGCATTTTAGAATTCCGCTTAAAGTAATATAGTTAGGTTAATCTGTAAATTAGAAGTTTTTCCAATTTTGTCGGGCCATTTACAAAATTCTTCTAAGGATAAATTTAACACTGTTGTTACCTCAATTATTGGATTCTTGGAGGTTGAAATAGTTTTATTTAATGGTTCTTTGAGAAAATTTAATAAAAAATCGTTTAGAGGAAATTGTTTTAATCCTTGCCATTCTAAAATACTTCCTTCAAACCATTTGTAATAATACAATACTCCAAATTTTATTCCTTTTCCTACTATTTCTAGTTTTGCTAATAATGCTCTAAAGCTGTTTTGATAATGTTCTGGGGGGCTCTTATACAATTTCCTATCTAAACTCATTTGATATGACTGCATTGTTAAAGCATCTTTTGTTGCACCTTCCATTAATTTTTGAATGTTCACATAATTTGGTCTATGAATGTAAAAAGTCAAATGTAAATTCAAATATGCCCAAAACCAATTTAAGCTAAACTCATTTAGTTTCTTTATTGCCAAATGAATATAAAAGGGAGGTATAATGGTTGCATCTATTGGAGGGGGTGTCCAGCTTCCAGAAAAATTCTTTTCTCCGAATATCTGACATTGGTACTCAATTATTCCTTTATCTAAAACAATTACAAAATCTATCCATAAATCGGAATTAATGGAATTGTTAATTTCAACTATGTTTTTTCCCAAGGTTTCTAATGATGTTGAAGACTTAAAAGCAAAAATAATTCCTAAAGTTCTATAATTCTTTATTGATGACCCTGTAGAGGGTAAATCATGTTCTGTTGGTTCATCCTTGAGCAGAGATTTTGCTACTTTTATCTTATTTATTGCATCTAATAATTGTTGCTTGTTTAAGTTTGACTTCACCTCAATGACTGAAGCAACATAGTCATTAGGTAAAATTAAAGATTTTGAAGATGCTCTTATAATTGGACATAACATCTGATCATATATTATCACATCACATTGTTTACTTCTATTATTACTTTTGTCGAGAATAAAACCGGAATCCGCTCTGAACCGCTTAGGCAAGTACGTGTTTAGAAAATCTATTAATATTTTTTCGCTCTCCTCTCCCTGTTCTCCATAGTGAGGTAAGGTTTTTCTTATTTGCTCAAATTCATGACGCAAGTTTTCAGCAGCTGACTTGATTAACTCAGCAACAGTTATTGAATTATCATCAATGTGATCATTATTTGAGCTACACAATTTATTTCAAATTTTTAATTTTTATTAAACTAGTTTTACAAATCTATTCATAAATTATTCATTGATCCTTGTTACTAATTCAGATTCGTTTATTTCAATTACTTCTAACTTTCCTCTTTTTGAAGCAGTTGTTTCATATTGGTATATATCGATTATCAAGAAGAAGACAGTTCTACCATTATGAGTAAAATACGGAATTTCCTGCTCTTTTGAAAAATTTAGAACTAATTCTTTTTCACAAGTTTTGAAAATAATTAAATAACCTAAAGAATTATTATAAGTCTTTGTGTAAGTGTATACTTGGTTGAATCCATTTATAATATAAGATTTGCCTTTGCTTCGCTCTGTGTCAAAAATTTTTCCGTCAGCGATTAATCTATTATTTCCTTTTTGCGATTCTATTAAATCAGGTCTTCCTGATTCAGACCTGGGTTCAATATGAAAATCTATTCCTTGATCAAACAAATATTCATATAAATCATAATTTAAGTTTGCTTCCCCTTTAGATGTATCTGCCTTAAAAAGCTTGTAGAGATTATCTTTTTTAAACCATTCAGATCGATGTTTATATTTAATTAAAAAATTTAGAGTAAGGTTTGTATTATTCAATGTAGAAAGTAAATAATTATAAACTGGTTCAACAACATTTCTGCTGAAGTGACTGTACATTGCTTCAAACAATGCTTCATGGCATCCAAAATTTTTACGAGAAATTTGTTGAATGCAGTCTTCTAAATTCTGTCTTTTATGAATCAATAAATTTTTAAGGATAAGCCAACTTAAGATGGCTGTTTCTTCGATAGTATTACATGTATGAAAGCTTTCATCTTGATTAACATATTCCATAGAAATCTCATTCAATTCAGAATATTTCAGCTTCATTTCTTCAGTAATATTTCTTAAAATATCGACATCATCGATATAATTTAGAAAATTAATTAAATTTCTCGTATAATTTTGATAATCAGAATTAGAAACTGTTCTGTAATTTGTATTTAAATCAGATTTCAAGTTTTGAATTGTCATAAGTGATTATTTGAATAAATTTTTTAAAGTAGATTCGAACTCGTTAAGTAATTTTTCTGCTTTATCAATTGAGTTGTCTTCATTTGACAATGTAATTTCTTTTAGGCACCCAGGGCAAACAATAATATCATGATTCTGAACTTCTTTAATGTATACCTCCAAAGAGAAATTACAGCTGGGGCAATTAATATTTATTTTAAGGTTGCTTCTGTTCATTCTAATGGCTTCTCTTTCCCTCAATTATTTTGACCTCTTCTTCCGTTAATCCATAAAGCTCATAAACAATTTGATTTATTCTGTTCTCAAAATAATCAATCTTACTTTCAATATGAGAAATTTTTGTTTGAAGTTTTGTTTCTGCTTTTTCTTTATTCAGTTCTAAGAGTTGGTCAACATTTTTAACAATATCATCATGGAAAGATTTTACAGTTTTGTTATTAAAGTCAATTCTACAAACGGGAATTGCTTCAATTTCTGATTTCTTAATTTTCGGAAAGATTGTTTTGAAGTCAGAATTGTTTTTCATCCAAAACCATTTACCCACACGGCTATTAATAATTGCCAATAAAAATTTCGGTGAATAATCGCTAATTGAAATGATATTGTAAAGCGTATTCAAAGTGTAAAAATTATCTTCATCAATGGTGCAACTGGAGTTTTACCGATTTGACGAATTAAAATTTTAGGATTCAAAAAATATTTTTCATCTCGTTTTCTGTGTAACCAATTACCATAATGAACAAAAACATTTTCCCAATTCAATTGGTAAGTATTAATATCCTTGCCATCTAGAACTCTTTTCCAAGTTTCATCCAATGCTTTGTTTGAAAGGAAATCTGCTTTGGTATTGCTTCCATAACTTCCTCCTAACTGAATACCTATACAAATATCAGTTAGATCTCCAAGTGAAATTGAGCCAGATTCAATTTTCTCAATAAGTTCATTAGAGACATCGTCAGTCGCTACATTGAATTTAAAATTTTTGTTTGTTAGAAATTTCTCTGTTTGAATTTCAATAACTTTTCCGTTTTCAATTCTTATAATGCTATTCTTACTGCTTTTCTTGTTCTCAATAATCATGATGACTGGTTCAACATGTGCTTTTTCGAAAACTTTGTGATTGAAAATACAAATCGTTTCCAAGGAATACTTTTTCAAAATAAGTTCTCTGATTTTCGATGCATTTTCATTTACAAGAATGGTATTTGGAATAATGAAGCTGAATCTTCCTTTATCACGTAAAAGTTTCAATGCCTTTTCGCAAAAGAAAACATACAGGTCATACTTACCCCCATATGACTCATACTTCTTAGAAATGTAATTCTTAACTGAATCTTCAAATGTTTCCCTACCTAAAACATACGGCGGATTCCCCACCACCGCATCAAAACCTCCTTGTGCAAATACTTCCGGAAATGCTTTCTGCCAGTTGAACGGCTTTACTTTTTTCTCTTCACCAAAATCCAACTCACCCGAATAGAAATCAGTATCGATTAAACTATTACCATCCTTAATATTATTATCGAGAGTAGGTAAAACTCTTTCATTAAACATTTTAAACTGAGTGGCAATACTTGCCTCGGTTTCACCCTCCATGCATTTTAAAAGCAGACTCAATTTAGTTACTTCGACAGCGTTTACATCTATATCTACTCCATAAATATTGTTAAGTAAAATTCTTTTCTTCTCGGAAGTTGTCAGATTTCCTTCAGGTGTAAGTGGATTATCTTTATTTCCTTTAGTAAGCTGCACTGCTTTCCCGTCATTACTATAATAGTCTTTATGCCAGTCTAACAAATACTGATAAGCTCCAAGAAGAAAACTTCCGCTTCCACAAGCAGGATCAACAATTTTTAGTTTTGTAATTTCTTTAGGAGATTTATTTTCCGTCAACTTTCCAACTGTATTCTTTACAATGTACTCAACTATATACTGAGGGGTATAATACACCCCTCCTGCCTTGCGAACTTCCGGTTTGTCTTCAATCGTAACCCTATGAGCATCGCTTACTTTGATCTGCTTACCAAGAAATTGTTCATAAGCGCTGCCGAGTATTTCGACAGAGAGAACAGAAAATTCGTAAGGACTTTCGGGATAATAGAGTTCAGTTATTATAGTCTTAAGGACTTTATCATCCAGAATCAGCGATCCGGAAATTTTATCTTTCTTAAAATCGAATATGCCCGAATTGTATTTTTCATCGGCAGATTTAAACAGCATGAAGAGCTTTTTATAAATATCTTCACCGCTTAAGGTTGTTTCCTTAAGACTGCCATACGGTTCCACGCTTCTGTCCTCAGCGATTCTTAAAAAAATTATTCTGTCAATTAATTGCTGAACAGCAAAGTTGATCTCATCTTCATTCAGATTTTTATTATCCCTGCTGATTGCTTTAGCAAGAAAGGTTCTCCATTTATCAAGAGATAAAAGAAATTCTTTATCAACAGTGGCTGTGCCTTTCTTTCCTTTATTTCCCAGAATGAATTTATCAAAACTTCCTTTGAGAACTTTTTCTTTTGAAAAAGTATCCCAGATAAAATCAAACTCTTTAATGTACTCCTTATAAGTCAGGTAGTTTGTGCGGGCAACTGAGGCAGAATCGGAAGGTTCAGGTTTTTTTGTGCAGTCATAAATTGAAAATTCCTCGAAATCCGTTATAATGCTTATCGGAAGCTTCGCGCTCCAGCCGTATCTGCGTACCTGGTAAGCAGGAATGATCTCGCCTTTGACATATACGCTTGGTTTCTTTGCTTCGACAAAAAACAACCGCTTCCCGCCGACAAGCCGGAATGAATAATCAGGAGCTTTCATGTAACCGCTTATCTTCACCCTGTCTTCATGAATAACTTCACGGTAAGCTTCCGCATAACCATTTTTATTATTCATATCCCAGCCTAAAGATTCAAAGAAGGGATCTATAAAATCACGTCGTGTAAGTGTCTCATTATAAGATTGATTCTTATAAGAAGAAAACTGCTCATCAAAGCGTTCGACAAGTCTGGAAATATTATTTAAAGCGATTTCTTTTGAGGACATGCTTATGTTTTATTCTTCCGCGGGACTTTACAGAATTAGTTTAAATATAAATAAAATGTATATACATTTATATCTAAAAGAAAACTCGCAAAAAAAATCTCAGGGATTAAAAAAAAAATACTACAAATTACTTAAATTATGTCATCTTTCTCACCTGACAAACACACCCCTACCCTCTCAAAGAGAGAATTCGGAGAGAAAATTTAAATTCAATGTGTTTTCTAAGCGAGAAGAAATCCTGACGAACAAATCCATTTAGTAAAATGGTACTGTGAATAATGATAGTGTTTCTCCATCAAGGGATTAATACTTGTCTAGTTAGTCGCCCCTTGCATCGTAATACCTCTCTCCGTTAAATGATGTGGGTGAAGAAGAAACTACACGTTCGGACATTTTTCATCATTTTTAACTCCCACTTATTAATAAATTAGAATTAAATGAGATCCATGATAATTGCAATTTAAAATCAAAACTCTTAAGTTAAATTAATTACGGAAGAAGAATAATCCCCCAAAGTTACTCTTCATACTCTATTCAAATAAGATTTTTACAATATGAAAAAAATAATAATAATATTGCTCATTATTCATTGCTCATTAATCATTTCAAATGCTCAATGGATCCAGCAAAACTCTGGCACAAATCAAAATCTCTACGACATCGAATTCATTAATGAAAAAACCGGATGGGCTGTCGGTGATGCAGGTGTGGTAATTAAAACAACAAATGGTGGAATAAATTGGATAAACATTCCAAACCCATCTCCATCATTAAGTCCAAATCTCTGGAGCGTTGCACCCATTGACTCAAATATTGTGTACATTACAAGCGGGAGAGATCTGATAATTAAAACCACAAATGGAGGGATGAACTGGGATGTTTTAAACTTTTGCCCAAGCTGTAATTCTGCAACAATCGGAGTTCATTTTTTGAATAAGGATACCGGTTGGTTTTTAGCAACAAATAAAGTTTTTCGAACATATGATGGTGGAAATACTTTGGATTCTTTTTATGCACCGTGGTTTACAAACTATGAAATTTATTTCAAGGACATAAATACCGGAATATTTACCGGTGATGGAAGAGTTTTTAAAACCACTAATGGTGGTGAGAAATGGTTCGATACATATGTCACTAATCCGGGAAGTTTTCCAATGCTTAGAAAATTAGGGATTGCTGAAAATAGACATGTCTGGGTTTCGGGATTAGATGCTATAATTCATTACTCTTCAAATTTCTGTGAAACTTGGAGTATAATTGATACTCTCAATGAAGGAATTGGAATCGTTGCTTTAGATTTTATAAATCGTGATACAGGGTATATAGGTGGAGGTTCTAACAAAATATTTAAGACAACTAATGGAGGTTACAATTGGATATTACAAAAATCTGATACAAGTAGTTTAGCTTTTATCGGATCAATAAGAATGGTTAACGATAATACAGGGTGGTACTGTGGTGGAATTGGAAATATATTCAAAACAACTAATTCTGGAAATCCAACTTTCATATTTAATTATAACCATTTTGAAATAAAAGATTTTTATCTTTACCAGAACTATCCAAACCCATTTAATTTACAAACGCATATTGAATTCGAAGTAAGCATACAAGGATCATATTTGCTTGAAATACATAATTTACTTGGACAAAAATTATTGGAAGTCTTCAAAAAAGATTTTAAAGCCGGGAAATACAAAATTCAATATAATGCAGCTAATTTATCATCCGGAATCTATATTTATAAACTTTCATCAGAAAATTTTACGGTAAGTAAAAAATTTATATTATTAAAATAATTTCTTAAGGAAAAATTCATTATGAAAAAATTTGTAATACTTGTTTGTATTCTTCAAACATACAGTTCATTGTGTTTGTCACAAACTTCAACTAATCAATTTGATTGCTTTTCAATTGATGTATCCGAAGCGCAAATATCAGTTCCATTTAGCGGAACGCTAAGCCCAAATAGGACAGATTCAAGTGGTACAGTTGGTCAGCCTTCAGAAGCATTCTTTCCTATTCTGGTAGTGTTTGTTCAGTTTAAAAATGAACCTTCAGATCAAAGAAACACATGGCCCCAGGATTCTGCCCCCGTTTATTTAAATAAAATGATTGCAGTTCAAAAAAATGCTGTTGGGGATTGGTGGAGTTGGTATAGTTCTGAAACCCAGATTTTGTCTTCTCATTGGGCAGAAATAAGTCGGGGGAAATTCCATGTTATAAGCCCAAGGCCATCTGGCAATGGAGGATTTTCTGTAATTCTTCCAAAGACAGCTCAGGAATACTTTACTTTTTACAATTACTCAAAATATAGATCTGATTCAGCGATTCATCATGATATTTGGGGAAGTATTAGGTCTCAAGGTTTAATTGATTGGAGACCATATGATAGATGGGAGAAAGAAAATGGAGTATTTTATTTTAGGCCAATCGGTGAAGCTGACGGATATGTGGATATGATATATAAAGTAATGAAGTCGCGGGGTGCAAGGGTGCAGGATTCCACCGGAGCATGGACAACAATTTTTGGTGATTATGCAGGTTACGCGAGTCTTGGATGGAACTACTTTGAACCAACAGTGATAGATACTTTCGGAACAAAAATTAATTATTCCGGAGGAGGCTCTGGTTTAACAGTTTCATTCAAGGGTCAATTGGATCAATACATTGGAACTATTGGTCATGAACACGGACACTTTATGTATTCAGGTGGTCATTCAACATATAGTCGAGTTTCATACGGTTTCGGTTATGATCTTTTTTACAGCCCTGCGGACATGATATTAAATGAATATATGACACCAAGAAATGCAACCATTAATTCGACAAATACCCTCGGCGATTATTCTTCAAGAATTTCGGGAGGCGGGGAAATTTTAAAGGTGCCAATAACGAGTAGTGAACATTTTCTTTTAGTTAGTAGGAATAAAGTTTCAAAGTGGGACAGAGTGATGGGTGGAGACGTTGCACAAATTAATCCTTATTCAGAAAATTCAGACTATGGAAAAGGATTATATATTTATCACATTCGTGATAGTATAACATTTCCGGGTGATATGGATTCTCAACAAGACATGGAGTGTGCGGATGGGTTATTTGATTTTGACTATACCGGACAATCGGCACAGCAAGTTGTTCATGATTGTTTTATATCGGGAGCAAATGATTGGTATTACTATACAAGTAAGAAAGTCCTTTACGAAAATGATTCTTCGAATTTATATTATGAACCCCCATCAAATTATACGTTTAGATTTAGCGGCGATGGAATAAGCGCCAGAGATTATATTGGTTATATAGATAATAGACATATCTATCGTTTAAAATGGTGGGGTGAAGGAGAGCCACCGACAAATGAATGCAACATCGGGACCGATAGATTGTTCACAAATGCTGACGAAGTTTATACTCGTTTTGATGTCGGAGGTGACAGATACGATGCATGGAACCCCGGATATAACGAAGTTTTTTCTCCTTATTCATCTCCGAATACTAACACCTGGACAACCAATCCATCAAATCAAAATTCAGGTATTTTTATCTGGCATTATACGAATTCTATAAGTGGTCCATCAGGTTTGTCATACATCAAAGTCTATAAAGGTGGTCCTACGGAAACTCTTTCGCTGGATTCTGTACTCCATCTTACACCACCCTCACGTCCAATGGGATTAAGGGTTCTGCCTTGCGATTCTCTTCCGACAATTGACAGTTACAAAAGAATTAAGATCAGATGGAATCACAACATGGAGCCTGATATGGAAAATGTTCTAACGGGTAATAAGAAATATAAAATCTATAGAAGTAAAGGAAATGATATGAATGATGTGCCTGACGATGCACTGGCATATTCTGAAAATCTTTATGAATATCTTGAAGCTGTAGATATTCATAAAGATGCAATGCCGTATTTTGTTGATGAAAGACTTGTTTCCACATGCACGGATCAATCTTGCGGGGCAACCTCGTGCTGGGCAGAATTCCCGGTTAGATATCGAATACAGGCAATTGATAAATTTAATGATGAATCTGTTTTGTCTGATTTTGCCGCAACAACAGCATGGGACATTTCTGGCGGCGAAGGAAGTATGGAAGGAGATAACCTCCCGACTACATCACATGGTAGTGTAATTCCAAAAGTATATTCACTTAAACAAAATTACCCGAATCCGTTTAATCCTGTAACCAACATCCAATATGACCTGCCATTCGATAATTTTGTAACCATCAAAGTTTATGATCTTATTGGAAGAGAAGTTATGTCGCTTGTAAATGAAATTAAAGAAGCCGGAAGTTACATAGTTTCATTGAACGGTTCCAATCTTTCGAGTGGGATATATTATTATAAAATTACAGCAGGAAGTTATGAACAGGTGAGGAAGATGATTTTAATAAAGTAATTAACCCGGTGGCGTCAGGACTTAGTCCTGACGCAAATTGATCGAATTGAGTTATTTTATCTTTTACTCTTCCGTGTCAGTACTAAATCCTGACACACGGAGTTAAGTTATTTCGTTATTAAATTTCCATTATGTTAATTTTACCCGAGGTAAAGTCGCAAACGTCCGCTGAGTCCCCGCTTCAGTATCAAGCTGATATGAAATGTTTACAACGCAGGAGACTCAGCGGGAATGAAAAGCCGGCACCATTTTCACCAAGAATGCAGTGGACAGTATTGTTAATAATGTTAAGTGAAATATTATCGACTGCAGTAAAATTACCGAATTGTTTCACAATACTATTAAATTGAACTGCATTCATGATCGCAATTTAGTAATTCAAAATAAAAAATGATAAGACTTAATTTACTCAAAGGAATGTTCAATAAAATTTAATCTTGATGAGTTTAACCCGGTGGCGTCAGGACTTAGTCCTGACGCCAATTGATCGAATTGAGATATTTTATCTTTTATTCTTCCGTGTCAGGTACTAAATCCTGACACACGGATTTAAGTTATTTACTTATTAAATTTCCATTATGTTAATTTTACCCGACGTAAAGTCGCAAACGTCCGCTAGTCCCCGCTTCAGTATCAAGCTGATATGAAATGTTTACAACGCAGGAGACTCAGCGGGGACGAAAAACTTTGAAATAAATAATTGTTCATTGAAAATTTTTTATCCTCCAAAAAACCTTTCACATACATCCGGCAGAGGTCGGTAAAACACGAAACTCTGCCGAGGGATAAGAATTTTCTTAACTTTCAAAAAACCTTGACATACATCCGGCAGAGTTCGGTAAAGCACGAAACTCTGCCGCGGGATATTCGAAAAATTATAGTTTAAATATTAAGTTATTATAAAAAATGTTTGGACGGCAGTGATGAAGTGTAATCAAATTTAAAAATATTTCAATTGTTAAAAATTTTTAAGAAAGTTATTTTCACGTTTTACAAGTATACTTAAACTGATTGAACTTAGATTTTAAAAAAGTAAACGAACTTATCGCGCAAAGCAATAAAATAATTCTCACAACTCATGTCGTACCTGACGGAGATGCAATCGGAAGTGTAATTGCATTCTTTGAATATCTTAAGCTCAAAGGGAAATGTCCTTTGATCATAAACCACTCGGAAACTCCTGAGAATCTAAAATTTTTAGACAATAATAATGTAATTAAAGTCTTCGGCGATGATCCTGAAGAGAATAATAAACTTCTGAATGAGTCTGACCTTATTTTCATTCTGGACACAAATGAATTTGCAAGAACTAAGTCGATGGAATCAAATCTGACTGTTTCCGTTGTAAAGAAAGTTTGCATCGATCACCATACAGGCATCAGGCCCGAATTATATTCAGCAATAATTTCAAGTACAGATTACTGCGCAACCTGCCAGATCATATATGATTTTATCAAGGCTGATGATGAAAAACTTCTGACACAGGAAATTTCATCAGCACTTTATGTCGGCATAATGACAGATACAGGATCATTCAGACATCCAAGGACAACTTCAGAAGTTTTTAAAAGCTGCGCTGATCTCATAACTAAAGGAGCCGATCCGGTTTCATTGTATGAAAGTGTTTATGCAACTACATCAATCGAGAATCTTAAGCTTGAAGCAAAGTTCATCGAAAGTCTTGAATTTTTTCACGGAAATAAATTAGTTATAGGCACCGTAACTCAGGAAGATTTTAATTCATTGGGACTTGACATACAGCATGTCGAAGGGTTTACATCAACGCTGATGAATATCAAAGGTATTAAAATAGGAGTAATACTGGTTGAACTCCGGGACAATATAAAAATTTCTTTTCGTTCCAAAGGTGAAATTGATATTAGTTTGATTGCAAAAGAGTTTAATGGAGGCGGTCATAAAAATGCAG
>JBDSYA010000293.1:0-11839 GCA_039925865.1 Ignavibacteria bacterium | reverse complement strand
TCAGGTGAAAATTTTTATTTTCCATTTAATATATTTTATGATCTTTTTCTAAAATACTTTTAAATAAAAAGATAATCTGCACAGATAAATGCATAAATTAAATCAAAATAATATAAACAAAATTAATAAGTTTTAGCTGTTACCTGATGAATGAACATCTGTAAAAATCTTCAAAGTTCAGACTGTTATTTAACTTTCAACTTTTTTATTTTATATTCAACTAAACTATTCTATAAAAATATGAAATCAATACTTCTAATTACAACTTTTATTATAGTGCGACTGATCTATGTTAATTCAATATTATCAGAAGAAAACAACAAGTTAAAAGATGAACTTGCTGATGCTCAATATAAAAAAGTTACCGGAGTCGGGGGTATATTTTTTAAATCAAAAGATCCTAAGATGCTGAAAGAATGGTATTACAAAAATCTAGGATTAGCACCTAATGATTACGGTTCACTATTTGAATTCAGAAATTCAGATAGTGCTGCAGCCATAGGTTATCTTCAGTGGAGCCCGTTTAAAGAAACAACAAAATATTTTTTACCTTCTGAAAAAGAATTTATGATCAACTACAGAGTGGGAAATATGGAAGAACTTGTTAGAGAGTTGAAGATAGACGGGGTGAACTTTACAGATACTATAGAGACATATGAATACGGTAAATTCGTCCATTTAATGGATCCGGAAGGCAATAAAATAGAACTTTGGGAGCCTGTTGATAATGAGTTTACCAAATTATATGAAGGCAAAACTACACATTAATCTTTCTAAATAGTCCGGTAAATATTATAACATAAAGATGATAATGTAGACAAAAAATTTATTCATCCTAAATTGTCATCTATAAGTTTTTCCTGGTCTGAAATTAAGAACACATCAACCGAGAGATTTAACATTAACAAAGAATAATGTATTTCGTATTTTGAACAAGCCTAAATTATTAATCAAAAAAATTTTAAAACTAAAATTTAATTTATGAAATATTTAATACTAATACTAATGAGTGTTGTATCTTTGGCATTCACAAATCCGAATCTTACATCAAATGCGGATGACCTCATACTTGATCTCTTCAAAAAATATGATGAGTACAATCTTAAAGCTTATCCTGAAGGTGCTACATATGAAGGAGATCACCGATATGATGATCAGCTTTCGGACAATTCTGAAGAGGCAAATAAAAAGTATTATATTGATATCAGGGAATTTCTCATAGAACTTTCACAGATCGATTATCAGTCTCTGACATACGACAACAAGCTTAACTACGACCTTTTCAAGTCATCTCTTCAAGAAAATATTGACGGAGAAAAATTCAACTGGCATTACACTCCAATGGGGCAGCAGGGCGGTATTCATATAAATTTTCCCCAGCTGATCCATGTTCAGCCGCTTTCTACATATGAAGAATATCAGAAATACTTTAAACGCCTGAGAGGATTTGAAAAAAAGGTAAATGACGACATCGCAAACATGCGAAAAGGTATGTCGCTTGGATATGTTATGCCGGGATTTATAATGGAGCAGACACTTCCGCAGATGGAAAATGTAATGAATGTTGAAGCGGAAAAATCGATCTTTTATTCGACGCTTGAAAAGGAAAATAAATTATCTCCTGAAGAAAAGATCCTTGTTTCAAATGAATTAAAAAATATTATTCAGAATAATATCAATCCGTCTTACAAAAAACTTTATGACTTTGTGAAAGATGAATATTTGCCGGTAAGCAGGAAAGACGCGGGTATCTGGTCAATGCCAGACGGTAAGCAACGTTATGAAATGGCTGTTAAAAATTATACAACTCTTGACCTTAAAGCTGATGAGATACATGAGATAGGCCTGAAAGAAGTTGCGCGTATCAGGTCGGAAATGGAAAAAATAAAAGAGAAGTCAGGATTCAAAGGAACGATCGATGAGTTCAATACTTTTTTGAAGACCGATAAACAATTTTATTACACTGATAAGGAAGATTTGATGAATGGATTCCGGAATATTCTTAAAATTATGGATTCAAAACTTCCGCAACTATTCGGAAAACTTCCTGAAGCTAAATATGACCTTAGAGAAATGGAAGAGTTCAGGGCAGCATCTGCTCCTGCTGCATATTATTACAGTGCGCCGGAAGACAGATCAAGGCCGGGATATTTTTATGTCAATACTTTTGATCTTCCCTCAAGGCCAAAATATACAATGACAGCTCTGGCGCTGCACGAGGCCGTTCCCGGACATCATCTTCAGATTGCAATTGCACAGGAATTAAAAAATCTTCCTAAGTTCAGGAGAGAGCTTGGTGTCACTGCATTTGTAGAAGGCTGGGGTTTGTATTCGGAAAGCCTTGGATATGAAACCGGAATGTATAAAGACCTTTATCAGCATTATGGGGCTTTGACATTTGAAATATGGCGCGCATGCAGGTTGGTAGTTGATACTGGAATCCATGATAAAAAATGGACAAGAGACCAGGCTTATGAATTTATGAGAAAATATACTCCGACATCCGATCACGATATACAATCCGAAATTGACCGTTACATTTCATGGCCCGGTCAGGCTCTTGCTTACAAAACAGGTGAATTAAAACTTAAAGAATTAAGGAAAAAAGCTGAAGATAAACTCGGCGAAAGATTTGACATAAAAGAATTTCATGATACGGTTTTGAAAAATGGAGCAATACCACTTCCACTCCTTGAAAAAATGGTTGATGAATGGATCGCTTCACAGATCAATTAAAATTTTATAAAATCAATTTAATTATAAATAAAGCCGCATTTTAAAGTGCGGCTTTTCTTTTTTAAAAATAATCTTATGTTAATGTTTAATTGTGAAATTGTCTGATTGTAAATATTAAAATTTATAGTGTTTAATTGTTATCAGCTGATTTTCAGGGAGCAGCAACACCAATAAAATTTGCAGCATTGTTATCAATAAGAGCAAAATCATTTCCGTCAACTATATCATCAGCATTGAGATCAGTGCTGAGTCTGATGCCGGTAGCAAAATTAAAAGCATCGTTATCAACAAGACTCAGATCTGTTGCTTCAATAAAACCATTCTGATCAATGTCACCGCTGTACATTGTTGCTTTCGATCCGACAACTGCCATGTTATTTCCAAATGCCTGCGTGACTGAACCTGTAAAATCATAAATTAAATTTGTGTTATTCGCCGTTAATTGCTCACCTCCTGCTTTGCTCCATGTCATGATCGTATTGAAATGCTTAACAACAATGTAATATTGTCCGGCAGGAACATTGTAAAATTTAAAATTTCCCATGAACGAAATTGTATCAATTGAACCTGTTGCAGAATCCTTTACCGAATAAGGTGCAAATGCATCATGAAGATAAACTGTTACAGAGTCTTTTCTTGCAAGAATATTTAAAACAGGATCATACATGCCTTCCATCAAAACTTTTACATCTAAATTAACAGCTCTCAAAGGAATATAATCTACAAATCCTAAAACTGTACTGTCGGGCTTATGAAAGATATGAGCTTCAACAGAATCTATATTGGTTGTTCCCCAATAATTATTTTCAGCTTTGATCGAGTCCGGTGTATTATTAAAGAGATCGAAAATTTTACCGCTGTTACCATTATTATAAATTTGATTCATGCCTGCATCAGAAGTATCTGTGCTTGTGAGATCTCCTAAATTTGGTTTAGCAGTCTGCTGAATTGTAATTCCCCAAAGATTGCCTCTGATCAAATTTCTGGTGATCACAGACTTTTGTGTAGCTGCTCCGTTAAAGTTGATCCCGCTCCCACCGAGTGTAGGACTTCCCTGAATATTATTGCTGTCAATAATATTATTGTTAATGTAAAAATTTGAACTGCCTCCGGCAATAGCTATCCCGTAGCGGTTCTTTTTAATTATATTATTTTCAATGATTGCATTTGGAATTGATCCGATAGGCAAGAAAGAAATTCCTCCACTCATGATCGGCCCTCCCGTAATTATGTTTCCTCTTATGATCATAGGTGCTGCGCCGGTTGCACCGAAATTTATCTGAGGCACATTTGCATTATCTATATCATTTTCGTAAATATGATTATTTAATATCTGCGGAGATGAAGCAATATTAGCACCTGAAACTATTGCCGCTCTTCTGTTTCTGTAGATCCTGCAATTTGAGACAATTGTGTTTGAACGGAAAAATGAAACAGCGCCGCTAGAGAATGTGCTGTTAAGAGTATTGAATCGGATTGTACAATTATCAATGAGTATACTGCAGTCGAGCATTCGGATCGCATTGCCATATTCAAAAATAAGATTTTTCAGTATTGATCCTTCGCTAAAATCTTCAAACTTAAGTCCTAGAAATTTTAATGAAGTGTCCTGAGCAGTGATCCTTGCAGAATCTGGAGGATTGATGATCAGCACACCAAAAATGTCAATAAAAACTCCCGTTCCAAATTTCATTGTGGCGTTTGTAAGGACTTTAACAGTGTCACTTACAGAAATAGTTATAGTGTCGTTGACAAAATAATTTCCTGCAGAAAATGTTACATTACCCGATGAATAAGTCACAAGGCTGTCGAGATTCCAGTTGAGACCTGTCCCGGGAGTTGTGTAGTTTGAATAAGCTTCAGTAAATAATAAAAGCAAAGCAAGAATTACAAGTTTTTTCATTTTGTATTTGTATTTTTTAATTTAAAAATCTGATTGTATGGAAATAATTGAATGATCAATGAAAGAATTAATTTGTCCTCAATTGATAAAAGTATATTGAATGTATAATAAATTAATAAATTTCTTATTTGAATATTAATGATTAATTTTTCATCAAAATTAAGCATATTAATGTCCATTCCATTTACCTCTCTTCCAACATTTAACGAACTTTTTCTCGACTATATAAATAATTTTGAAACTGTCAGGAAGTATTATGAATATGATTACAAAAATTTTGAAGATTTTTTCAAGTGTATTGAAACGAAAAAAGAGACTCATGAAACCGGTAAGAATTTTTTTCGGAATGATGTTTGTGATATTTTAAATACCCAGAATAGGAGTTTCAAATCAGGAATAAAGACATTCGACAATCTCAATCTCCTTAAAGATCACAATACATTCGCTGTTGTAACCGGCCAGCAGCTTGGCCTTCTTACCGGTCCGTTTTATACAATTCTTAAAATAATCAACACTGTTCAACTTTCAAAAAAGCTCAATGATAAATTTTCAGATTATAAATTTGTGCCTGTATTCTGGCTTGAAGCGGATGACCACGATTTTCAGGAAATAAATAACATAAACATTATTTCCAAAGATAATGAAATTAAGAATATAAAATATTATGAAAAGGGATTAGAATCTGATAAATATCTTAAGCCTTCAGGTAATTTGATATTTGATGAATACATAGATACTTTTGTAAATGAACTGGAAGGTTCGTTGAATAAAACCGATTTCACCGAAAGTATTTTCACAATGATAAGAGATTCATACAGGCCTGAAATAAATTTTAAATCATCTTTTACAGGATTTGTAAATTCATTGCTGGGAGACAGAGGAATTATTTTTATTGACCCTTCAGATCCTGAAATTAAAAAATTATTGAAACCTGTTTTTGAAACTGAACTAAGGACTTCACCGGCTGTATGTGAAATTGTTATTAATACAACGGTTGAGCTGGAGGAAAGCTACCAGGCGCAGGTTAAGCCAAAAGCAATTAATATATTTTATATTCATGAAGGCAATCGTTACCTTATTGAGCCCCGCGAAAATAGCATTTACGCGTTGAAACATTCCCGCACTAAATTTACTAAAGAGGAATTGTTTGATCTGCTTGAAACAAATCCTGAGCGGTTCAGCTGGAATGTAGTAACACGGCCCATTTGCCAGGATTATTTGCTTCCAACTGTAGCGTATGTAGGAGGACCTTCGGAGGTTTCATATTTCGCTCAGTTCAAAGGTGTTTATAAATTTTTTAATGTTGCGATGCCCGTTGTTTATCCCAGGACATCTGTAACTTTGATCGAAGGCAGGGTTAAAAATTTTTTAGAAAAATATAATATCAGTTTTGAAGAGCTGTTCAATGAAAAAGAATTAAGCAGGAAGCTCATTAAAAATATTTCGGATACAGATTCTGAGGAAATATTTTCAAATATGAAAGAAGAGCTGACGGCTTTGTTTTATACATATGAGAAAGAGCTTGTTAAAATAGATCCTGTTAATTCAGCAGCATTTTCAAAAAGAAATCAGCAGTACATTGAATCGCTGAATGTTGCAAAGGAAAAATTCATAACATCCCAGTCCCGTCAAAATGAAGTAATCTCCAATCAGTTGCAAAAGGTTTTGCTGTATGTATTTCCGGGAGAAAATCTTCAGGAGAGAGTTTATAACATTGTATATTATCTGAATAAGTACAGCATTGAATTAATTGATACCATGTTTAATGATATTAAGATCGATGATCATAATCACCAGCTTATTAATGCGAGCCCGCAGGTTTCCGTTAACTAATATTTTTTTTAATTATTACACAAGATGAAAAAAATATTAGTTATAAGACTTTCCTCTTTAGGAGACATAATCCTATCCTTCCCCCTTCTGAAAAAACTGAAAGAAAAATTTCCTGATGCTCAGGTGCATTTTCTGACAAAGAAAGATTATGAAGAAATTTTAAAGATGAATCCTGATGTGGACAGGATAATGCTATTTAATAACTCAATAAAAGATCTGAAAAATATTATACAGAATGAAAAGTACGACCTGGTAATTGACATTCACAAAAATCTCAGGAGTATTTATCTTAGCAGGAATAATGGTAAAGAAATTTTAACATATAAAAAAGAAAATCTGAAAAAATATTTTTTAGTAAAATTTAAAATTAATTTATTCAATCAGATTATTCCTGTTTATCAGAAATATCTGCTTACGATTAAAAAATATTCAAATGAAGATGATTTAAAGTTTTCAGAAAGTAAGCTTTTGTTCAGTAAAGACAATATAACGGATGGGAAATACATAGTCGTGTCTCCTACGTCGAGGCATTTTACAAAAACTTACCCTGCTGACGGATTTATTGACTATATTATAAAACTTGGAAATAAGAAAGTTATACTCGTGGGTGACAATTCAAAAAAAGATCTTGAAACATGCGCGTATATTGAATCGAAATGTATCAATGTCATGAATCTTTGCGGAAAGCTGAACATGAAATCTCTTGCAAACATTTTATACAACAGTGAATATGTAATTTGCAATGATAGTGCGATCCTGCATTTTTCTGAGGCAATAGGGAAGAGGGTAGTAGCAATATTCGGATCAACGGTAAAAGAGTTTGGATTTTATCCTCAGTTAAAAGACTCCATAGTGATTGAAAACAAAAATTTGAAATGCAGGCCATGTACTCATATCGGAAGAGAAAGCTGTCCTGAAAAACATTTTAAATGCATGCTTGACCTGAAATTAAATGCTAACAATATATAGATAAAAGTTTTATTAATTATAATTAATAATGGGAAAAATATTCTTAAAGAAGAATGAAGAGCGAAGGCTGTTAGTTGGTCATCAATGGATATTCAGCAATGAAATAGACAAGATCGAAGATATTCAGAAAAACGGAGAAGTTGCCGAGCTTTACGCGGGAAACAATTTCTTGGGAAAAGGATTTTACAATAAAAATTCTCTGATAGCATTCAGGCATTTGACTGATAAAGATGAGGAGATCGACAAAACATTCTTTTTTAAAAGGATCAGCATGGCAAATTCTCTGAGAAAAAAAGTTTATCCTTCGCGGGATGTTTACAGGATGGTTAACAGTGAAAGTGATCTGCTTCCGGGACTGATCATTGACAAATTCGAAGACAGATATTCAATTCAGATCTTTTCCATCGGTATGAATGAATATAAAGATGTGATCAAAGAAATACTCATTGAAAATTTCAAGGCCGTTCTGATAGTTGAAAAAAACAATAATGAACTTCGTACTTTGGAAGGCCTGGAAAAAACAGAAGAGATATTATTTGACATTACGGAAAGTGAAGATAAAACTTTTGTCGTCAGCATCGATGGGATCAAATATAAGATCGACCTGATGAAAGGACAGAAGACCGGCTTTTATCTCGATCAGGCGGGGAACAGGAAGCTTTTAAGAAATTATATTAATGATAAATATAAAATACTTGATCTGTACTGCAACGAAGGCGGTTTTGCTTTGAATGCAGCTTTCGCAAATGCATCTGAAATAACTGCAGTCGATTCTTCAGATCATTCGATATCAATGGCAAAGGAAAATGCCGCAATCAATGGATTTGAGAAAATAAATTTTGTAAGCAAGGATGTTTTTGATTTTATGAATGACCTGTTTCAGACAAAAGAAAGATTTGATGTAATCATAGTTGATCCTCCGTCATTTACAAAGTCGAAGAAGAATCTGATACCTGCATTACGCGGTTATCAGGAATTAAATTATAAAGCTATGAAACTTCTCAAACCTAATTCAATGCTTTTTACATTTTCCTGTTCACATCATATCAATGAAAAAAACTTTGAAGATGTACTAATTAAGAGTGCCAATGAAGCAGGCAGAATAATTCAGATAATTGAAACTTCAAACTGTTCATTTGATCATCCGGTCCTTCCACAAATGAATGAAACAAAATATCTGAAGGGATATTTATTACGGGTGATATAAATTTCTAAATTGAACATAATCCCAATAAAAAATATATTTGTAAAATTAATTGCAGACTTTTCACTTAATATATTTAAAGTTTATCGACCGGTTAAATATGATTTTAAAAATGATAATATTTTGAAACCATATTACAGAAGTAATGTTAGCAAACTATATAAATTCTAAAAGAAAAATTTATCTCAAAAATAGTTCAGAGTGTATAAAGAAGTTTAAGAGTCGTTATATAGTAGGGAAAGAATAATTTTAAAGCTTATATTGAATTGTCTGAAATTTACTGAAGGATACACACAGAGTTGGTAATAATAAATCTTACAATAGAAAAAGAGTATCTACTTTCGAAATCTTCAGAATTAAATCTACGATATACTTGTCGTCACATCTTCCTACAATATATCAGAATTAGAAAATTAAAATATCCATGTACATGTTGTTTAAATCAAATTTAATTAATCACACAGGAGAAAAAATGCGAAACAAATTTCAATCATCGTTCTTTCCTGCAATAATAATGTCAGTTTTACTTTTCACAGTTTACAGCTGTTCCGACGATAAAATTATTACACCCACCGGGCCGGAAATTAAGACTATCAACGGCACTGTAAATTTTGTAGACACTAATTTTATTTTATCAGGAGGCACTTATCTAATTTCAGCATATCCTTCGGCGGGCTGGCCACCAATGGGCGGTCCTGCCTCATTTGATACCATCAGGGTCAGCCGCACAAACAATATTCTGAATAAGAGTTATAATTACAAATTGAAAGACCTCAATCCCGGAGATTATGTAGTTTCAGTCGGCTTCAGAAAAATTACCGGTGGGCAAAGCCCGATAATGTCGGTTTATGGATGTGATACAGCAAGATTTTTAAATGGCGCGGGTTCCAGTTGTTTTCTAAGTCCTCCACTTAAAGCCACTATTGGTGCTGAGAATCAGGGAACAGAAGGAATAAATATGCTGTCATGGTCAGATACAACGAAAAAAGTTTACTAACATTCAATGAACATCTTTTCTAAAAACAAATCTTATTACAAACTTAGCAGGAGCATTATAATGATGATCCTGCTTTGCTTTTGTATTTTTTTAAATGAAAATATCTTTGCGCAGGGTACATTTGTTTTAAGAGGAAGGTTGATAGATAAGGAAAATAATTCTGTGCTGAGTCTTGTAAATGTTAAGCTTAGTAAAGAAAACTCAGATGATTTTTTACAAACCCGGACTGATAACTCAGGGAATTATGAATTTATAAATATTCAGAATGGGGATTATAAAATTACTGCAGGCTATGTAGGATACAATGAATTTAGAAGTATTATCAATATCGGGACGTTTGAAATTAAAATCTATAATATTTTTCTCGAACAGTCGGATATTGAAACTGAAAAGATAAATGTAACTGCTACTAAGACCGAGATCACACTTCAACAAACTCCTTCATCTATATCAATTATAAACTCGGATGAAATTTCAAATAAAAATATCCTTACTTTTGATAATGTGCTCGAAGAAGTAAATGGTATAACTGTTAATCGCAGCAACGGTATAAATGTAAATTCGTTATCGATACGTGGCTCATCTGATGTTGCAGGGGGCGGGATTGGCAATCGTGTACTTCTTCTTCTTGACGGAAGGCCTTCACTCACAGGTGATTCCAAAGGAGCATTATGGTCTTTAATACCGGTATCACTGATCGAGAGAACTGAAATTGTAAAGGGAGCTTTTTCATCACTTTACGGATCGAGTGCAATAGGCGGAGTAATCAATGTGATCACAAAAAAACCGTCATACAAACCTTCGACCAGTGTTAATCTCAATTACGGTTTTTATGAAAAATTAAATGACAGCCTCAGATTTACAAACAGGCTCTTATCTTTTTCCGGTGGTGATATATTGCACAGTAATACCATTAAAAAGTTTTCTTACCTTCTGAATTTAAATTATTTAAATAATGAAGGCCATGCACAACAGACTAATTATGACTTCTACAGTGTGACGGGAAAATTTACATATGATGTGTTAAGTAACCGGGATCTTGAAGCAACCATTCAGTATACAAATTCACATAGTGGTTTTCCTCATTACTGGAGGAAAGAAGGCGGAAGTGTTGCAGAGCCGTTTAAAGTTGCAAATGTTTATATTGGCGACAAGATACAAAAGCAGACACAAAGTTACGATCTTTTTTACAGGGCAATTCCAAATTCCAGTTCAAAATATACTTCAAGATTTTACTACTACAATCTGAAGAGCAATTCTTTTTATAATCCTAATAATCCTGTGTCGTTACAGTTCGCAGATACAGGAAGCGGACTAAATACTTATATTAATTCATACAATGCCGGCAACATTACTCAAATCGATTTTAAGCTGGGAAGAAATAATTATCTGATAGCCGGTTTTGATTTTCAAATGAACATAGTAAGATCGTATCCATCAGTTATATTATATGGCAATCAGCAGATGAATAACACCGGGATATTTCTTCAGGAACAAATGAATATATTAAACGATAAGAACGGAAAAACGATCTTGTCCTCAACAGCAGGTTTGAGACTGGATTACAATAAAATTGTTTCGGGGGTAAGATCAGTTCAGTTAAGCCCAAAGCTGTCATTTGTATTTACGCCTGTTACTTTAAATAAAATTTTTACTAATACCTCACTACGAATACTGGGCGGAAGGGCATTCAGAGCCCCGTCAATTGCAGAAATATATTTTAAGAAAGAGTTGTTCGGTGGATTTGAATTTATTTATAATCCTGACCTCAGACCTGAGGAAATGCTTTCTTTCGAGATCGGAATAAAGAAACAATATAAGAACCGTTTTACTGCAGATGTTTCGTTTTTCTTCAATGACTATAATAATCTGATTCAATATGTAAATACAGGAAGCAGCTTATACGGTCCGTTTCAGGTGCGAAACGTTGCACGCGCGCAGATAAAGGGATTCGAGTTTTATATGGATTATTCTTCAAAGTTTAAGCTTCTAAGCAGTCCGGTTGATTATTATTTTAATATAGGTTACACATATCTTGACGCGAAAGATCTTTCTGAAAACCGTCCTGACGAATTTCTTCCTTATAAACCCAGACATAATTTTAATTTTGCCGTGAACTTTAAATACTCAGGCTTTAACATTAATTTCAACGGAAGATATTTAAGTAAGATCGATGAAGTTATATTTTACAAATATG
>JBDSYA010000292.1:0-11412 GCA_039925865.1 Ignavibacteria bacterium | reverse complement strand
TCCGCCTTTATTAAGAAGTCTCATTCTGACGATCTTTGTTCCGGGAAAACCGTTGTTTGTCAGATCTACACCGCTACCTGCACCAGGGAATGTATTGATAGCTAATCTCAATACAGTTGCTGTTGGTGACGTTGCTGCTGATATTGACGGGTTTCTTGGACGCATTGCAACCGGAAGATCAGATCCAATAATTCTGTATGTAGTTGCATTGGTATCTGTTGGTGAACCGGTTAATACTGCAGGGTTAAAAGTTAAGAATAACTGTGAACCGGCAAATTCAAAGTTTGTTATACCACCATTTGTGTTTTCGATGTATACATCAAATTCAAATGCATCATCAACAGTATTAATACTTGCTAATGTTCCGTTCTTTACAGTTAGATTATAAGTAGGTGGAACACCTTGAGCCATACCTACATTTACTGCGAAAGCCAAAAGGAACAATGTTACGAAGAGATTGAATGTTTTTTTCATTGTTGTTTTTTTAGGTTATTATTTTTTAAAAAGTTTTAGAAAAAGTTTTATACTTTTTCTATTTAAATTAAATTAAATCTTTAAATTGCTTTTGTCAATTCGTTAATTTGTTTTTTTTAATTTTAAGGTGGAACAAATGTCCCACCTTAAAAATTTTATTTTATTTTACTTCTGTTTTTGGTTGTGCATATGGATCTGCAATTATTATTATTTCTGTAGATGGAGTGTAATTATATTTTGTAAATGATTCCATGAAAGGAGCTAAAGCGCCTACAGGTTTTACTTCACTTACAAAGTTTGTAGCATTATTGTCAACGATAGCTGCATCAGAACCGTCAACAATTCCATCCCAGTTAAGATCTGTAATTACATAATCTCCTGTTACAAAATTTGATGCATCATTGTCGATTAAAGCAGCATCCGAGCCGTCAACAATTCCATCCTGATTTACATCACCGGAATAGAAAGAAGCGTTACCATTGACAACTACAGCATTGCTGCCGAAGGTTTGAGCTACACTACCTGTAAAGTCATAAGTTAAAGAACTTCCGGTCGGTGTAACAGCATTGCTCCATGATCTGATAGAATTTCTGTGATTTATAACAATGTAGTATGGTGAATTTCTCTTTAATATAGAGAGTGCTATAGTTTTTATACCCTTTTGGTTAACAGTTGAATCCAAAAATACCCTTGATTTCTGAAGGATATTGTATGGCGGAGCGGAACCGTCTCTGATCTCAACGGTCACTGTATCTCTTGCTCTCGGGGAAAGATTGCTTTGTAACCCTTCAAGTGTAAGTCTGACTGTTAAAGATACACAGTCATGTACATTGAGAAGATTTACATTTGATCCGAATTCCACTGCTAATCCCTGTTTGGTTGTTGGGTTATAGATTGTTCTGTAAACGTACAAAGGAGTTGGACTTGCAGCTGGAAAAGGATTTGCAGGAGAAACGTATGCTGCGTATGCTTTTGGAGGACCAAGTAATGAATAACCTACCACGTAATTTCTGAAAGTTGTAATTGCTCCGGGAGCTGCATTGTAACCGGCAAGATAGTTATTAACAAATGAAGTACTGGTCTGGCCTCCGGTTGTATCTGCATAAGTATATCTGAAGTTTGAATTGCTTCCTGCGCATCCTGTAACAAGTTCAATAACAACCTGGAAGGTTGCGTAATCAGTTGTCGGAGCAAAAGATGTCGCTCTGTCATAAGTTATGATCAGCTGATTTCCTTTTACTGAATAGCTAAGTCTGTTTGTACCGCCGCCCAGTGTTGAAAGATTGAAATCATGCCATAATGGAAGAAGTGCATTGTCTGCAACAAGCTGACCGTCAATTGCAAATGCTGAAAGTGAAGTGGCACCAAATTGTTGGGTAAGTCCTACAATTCCGTTTGTACCCGGGAAAATAGAGTCATAACAAACACCATTAAATTTGATATGCCTGTTTGTTGTATCAAGATTTAATTCAAGCAATATTGCTTTTAAGCTCTTTATATAATACCCGTCATCAAGAGTACCGACTAATGTGTTTCCGGGTTGAGTAACACCGTTAACAACAAGACTCCTGCTTCCTAAAGTATCTTTAAGACATTTCACTGGGAAAGACGGCTGTGTTGTTGCAAGATTGTTGGCAAAGAAGTATCCGGTGTCATTTCCGTAATTTGCATTTCCATTTATAAGTGTTACAACAACTCTTTGAGTATCATTAGATCTGTCCTGATCACTTGCAAGGCTCGTATAAACTGTAATTGTATAAGGTACTCCTGCACTGAAATTAAAATTAGCAAAACTTTTACTTCTGCTTTGTAATGCGCTCAGAGTATCCGATACAGTATTTGTATATCCGCCCGGACTGATAGTGCAGGTAATATTAAATGGAGTCAGCTGATTGTTTGTACCAACGTTTTTAATAGTTGCCTGAGGCGCATAGATTCCTTCATAAGCGCCGTTTAAAGGGTTAGTGATTGCAATTGTAGCAACATCATTTGCAAATACAACATCCGGAGTCCAGGTATATTTAAGACCTGATGCAGGAAATACTGTAGCGCTTAATGTCATTGATGCATTGTTTACAGCGCCGGCAGTTGTAGCAGACCAGTCAGTAGTAGTTGTCCTGTTATTAAAATCTGCATTTGTTGCACCTCTAAGACCGACCTGAGCTGTAGTAGCTGTTGCATTTACTGTAAATGATCCGTAAATAACATCTATTTTATTCGTTGTTTCATAGATCCTGATCTGAAAATTGAAATTATCGAGTAAAGTTGCAGAACCGAATCTTTTAAAATTTTTAAATTGAATGATATGAACTCTGCTACCGGCTGCGCCTTGTGTTTCTGATCTCAGCTCACCTGATGCGCAGTTCAATGTAGAAGTACCGGCTGCTGTTGCTGCAATAGAAATATCTACAGTTCCTGCGCCCGTATTAATTGCTGTTACTCTTGTACCGGCTGCAATACCGGTTCCAACAACAATCTTTCCCACAACTATACCTGCAAAAGCAGTGACACCGGTAAGTGTTGTGCTTGAAAGGGTTCTTGTAGCTGTGAAACCATAAATACCCTGAAGATCTCTTGATAAACCGGCAATAGCTCCGTCGTAAGCAATAGTTGAAGAAATAGCCGAATAATTGGTAGTTCCCGGTGATGTTGCTCCGAAAGTGATTTGCCCGTTGGTGTTCATATTATAAGTAGAATATGAATTACCATTAAAGGTAAATGAAAAACCAATTGCTCTTGAAAGATAAACATTGTCATCAAGAGATGTGGCGCCTCCGGCAGAAGTTGCTGAGTCAAAAAGTGTGCCCGTTATTTCTGAATATGGATTTGATGACTGTGAAAATGTGTAAGTGTTAACCTGTGCGTAAGTATTTATACTTAGTACAAGGAAAAACATTACCATTAAAAATGAAATGGTTTTTTTCATTAGATTCTTTAATTTGTTTTAAAAAATAGTTTGTTGTGATTGGTGTGTTGCAAAATATACTAATTAGTGTATTTATGCAACAGTTGAAATTTTCTTTTATGGTAAGTATAAGTTAATTTAATTTTTATCCTAACAAATTTCTAACAAATCACAATAACATTTGTTTAATACAAAAACTTAATGCAAATTAAAACAAATGTTATTATCAAAATCTTATCGGAATATTAACTCTTTGTAAATATTAATCGGAGTGTGAATGAGACGTCATTACTTTATTAATAGAGTAATGAAATAGAAAGTCCGGTGATAGATTGGATGGTTTTTAAAAAATGCAGATAACTAAAAAAATACTCTCAGTATATAATACTGATCTCACCTGAATAAAATTTTGTTTCCCGGCCGTCTGACAGCTTAACCACAAGCCCCCCGTCGTTACTGATATTCATTACAGTTGCTCTCTTGGGTTGATCGTCATCAAGCTGTTTGTATTCTATATTCATACCGGTCATCTTAGAATTATAAGTCCATAAATTCATCAGATCATTCCGGGCAATTAAAAAACTTGTGTTATCATAAAACATATTTATAAATTCAGTTAAGAGATTCTCTTTGTTAATTTTAGTTTTAGTTTCATTGAAAAGTGATGTTGCCTTATGCTCAATGTCCGGGGGAAATTTTTCCTGATTTATATTAATACCAAACCCTATAATAAATTTTTTTACGGGAGACGTCAGATCTTTAACATCCAATAATATCCCTGCAATTTTTTTCCGGTTCAATAAGATATCGTTAGGCCACTTTAAAATTAAATCAGGATCTTTTAATAGTGATCCGCTGATGAAATTTTTTATTGTCTGAAATAAAATATATGACGAATAAAAATTAACAAGATGGATATCGTCAATATTTATCCTGAAGCATTTTGTCAATGTGAAAGTAAGGTTTTTATCCTGAATGCTGATCCAGTCTTTTCCAAACCGGCCTTTTCCGTTTGTCTGGTGAGATGTAATTACTAAAGTGTTATCGGGCAGGTTGTTAATTTTTGAATATGTATTTGTTGAGTCTAACTTCTCAAAGTAAATAAGTTCACTTAACAGATCTTTTTTTACCAATAAATTTCTGATCGCTTCGGCATTCATTGTCAATTGGCATAAGGTTAATCTGCAATTTTTTTAAATTTAAAAAGGTTAGCCGGTCATTTTTTCTTGGCAGGTGCCCACCCGTCATTTTCTTGTGAAGGATTATTATTTCGTTCAACGGCTTTTGCAGGTTTATCATTTTTGGTATTCTGTTCATCAGGATTATTATCCCATTCTTTTACCTTCTCCTTACTATCAACAGGTTTCTCGTCAACTTTTTTTTCAATTTCTTTTCCTGTATCCGTTATTTTATCAAATGTAAGAGCATGGTAAGTGTCTACCCGGCCGTAACCATAATACTGATCCCATCCCGGCGTATCTTGCGATGTATCGCCGATCAGGTCTCGTGATGAAAGTTTAATAATCCTCCCAAGATCTTCACTCGAACGTGACCTGTCCTGTGATAAAAGAAGTGAAGCGATCCCGCTTACAATTGCAGTAGATTGTGATGTGCCGCTCCAGTAAACTTCATAATTGTCGGGGCTTTCATAATCCAGTCCGTAAATTTTATTTCCCGGAGCTACAACAGAAATATGTTCACCCCAGCAGCTTCCGCCACCCCACGAAAACTTTTTGCATCTTTTGTCATCTGTATCAGTTGCACCGACAGCAAATACACCCCGGTAACTCGCCGGATAATAATCCCTGTTATCACCTTTGTTCATCATTGCAGCTGTTAAAAAAACTCCGCTGTCAACTGCATATTCAATTGCAGTTTTCAAAACCTTGGAATAATCATCTCCGCCTTCGCTCATGTTTATGATATCGGCTCCGTTATCAACTGCGTATTTAATTGATTCTGCCCACCATGAATATTCTCCCGTATTTTCCGCGTTAAGATTTTTGCAGTTCATTAATTTACAGTTCTGATCAATTCCTGAAAAACCTATTAAATTATTAGTACTAGCCCCGATAACAGTTGCAATGTTTGTCCCGTGGCCAAATCCGTCTTCGGGCCTCCTGTCATCATAAGCAAAATCCCAGCCTTTAATATCATCTTTATATCCGTTTTGATCATCATCAATTCCATTGCCGGGGATCTCACCTTTATTTATCCACATCCTTTCTTTAAGGTCGGGATGATCATCCTTTATTCCCGAATCCAGTATTGCTACGATTACATCGGCACTGCCTTTTTCAATTTCCCAGCTTTCTGATATTTTTATATCTGCGCCTACTTTGGCCATTCCTCCGCCGGAAGGCTCCACCGAGCCGTTATTCTGAAGATACCATTGCTTATAAAACATTTCATCATTAGGGACAATTGAAGAATAATTTTCTTTCAGAATTAAATCCTTTTTTCCTGCTGATGTTCCTTTATAATCCGGCTCACTAAACTCAACCGCTTCATCGCCGGTGAAATCTTTAACGATATTTTCAATTTCATATTCAGATTTTGGCTCTATCTCAAAAACATATATCTTCGACATGCCAAGTTTCTCATAAAGTATTTTATCACCGTTATTAATATTAAAAAGTTTTTTTATGGCGGTAATATTGTATTTAGAGATTTTTTCATCGAGAGTAATTATATCTGTCGTGAGCAGGACTTTCCCGGTTGCTTCGGAAATTTTCAATTCTGACCGCGTCTTAACAAAAAATTTACCGGAATAAGAAGATGAATTAATATTTGTAAGGGTCGGGGTTTTAAAAGGTGTGAAGAAAAAAATTGTAGCTGCTGCAATCAGGAAAAAAATCCTCATACTGATCATAAATTTTAATTATTTAAAAATTGTATGCTAAGCCCAGGCTTAGTTTCAATCCGTCAACAAAGATCTTTGAATTTAAGTTTTTATTTAATGGGAAAGAGGTTCCGTTGATATTAATGTTTGCAACAGGGTATTCGCTTTTTACTTTGTATTCTGCCTGTCGGAATCTCATTTCAAATACTCCCGAAACATTTTTTGTAAAAAAATATTCAACACCGCTAAGTACAACGAAACTAAATCCTGCTTGTTTGGAAATGCTCGTTGATTGTATGTTTAATACAGTTCTTTTCCTGTCGCCAAAATAAACACCCACGCCGCCGCCCAGATAAATTTTAAGGTCTTCACTAAAATCAGGTATATTAAAGTATCCGGTAAATTCGATGGGTATCATTGATAATTCTTCGCTAACTCTTACCCGGTATCTTACTGAATCATTTTCAAATGTTTCTGTAAGCTCTCTGTCAACGATCCTTATGAACTCCGTCGAAATACCGAATGAAAGATCTTCACGCAAAAATTTTTTCCGGAAAGCCAAACCATAACCATATCCTCCGGATAATTCTTCAGTAAGGCTTCTTTCAAACTCATTTACTGAAAAAGGATTCAGCTGTACAGTTGCCGACGACACATAAATTAAATTTGGCATAAGGCTGAAACCGTTACCAAGATCAATTGAGGGATTCTGCTGACTGTTTACTGAGGTACAGATCATCATTGTAAAAAACACTAATACAATTATTTTATACTGCATATTAAAACCTACCATATGAAAGTACATACAGCAGATGATAGATAATGTTTTTCAGATTAACTTTTAATTCAAAATTTTCTGGTTAAAATATGTTTTGCAGTGCTGTCCAAAATAATTTTTAAAAAGAAAAAACTTTGAAATAATTAATTGTTTATAGAAAATTTCTTAACATTTTAAACAACCCCTCAATGCCATTAAGTTAAGGATCAGAGCTAATAAACTTCCGAAGTCTTATTTTACTGCGCTTCAAAGATTTCAAGATATTAATTGAGACTTCGGAAGTTTTTGTCAGTTAGGAATCAATTTTTATTGAAGTCTTTTCGAATATCCCGCGGCGGAGTTTCAAGTGATTACAAACAAAAACACCGCAAAACTTTCATTTCAAAACTCAATTAACCTGATTTAGTAAAAAGGGCAAGATAATAATAAGATAAAAAAATCCCGGCTAAGATTTCTATAGCCGGGATTAGATTTTTATAATAAACGTCTGAATTAATATTCCTCTGAACTCAATTTAAGTATTTGCTTCGGTTATCTACAATCTCAGCCTCAGCTTGCATTCTTGTCAGCCATTCTGAAACAATTTGTTGTTTTTTGTTTGTTAACAAATTCTTCTTAATGTCCGGAGCCTTTAATACATAATCAGCTTCATTAAATTCTGTTATCGAATTTACCTTAACTATGTAATAACCTTTTGAACCTTTTATAGGCTTTGAGATCTCACCCGCTTTCATATTGAATACAGCAGTTCCCAAAGCATAATCCTGTCCGATGGTTTTATTTGGTTTTGAAACAGCAAAGCTGTCAGCTATTTCATAAGTATACTGTGGAGCAATATTCTTTAATGAGTTAATGTCACCATTCGTGATTTTGCCTTCGAGATCATTTGCAATACCTAATAGTATCTTATATTTTTTTTCGTTTATCACTTTCGGTTTAATGATAGTTGTTTTCACTGAATCAAAATTCTGATAACCCGCTGAAAGTTTTAATACACTTTCATAAAGTGCATATCCGGCTTCGGATTTGACAGGTTCTGATATGGAGTTAACTTTGTTATCGAAAAAGTATTTGATCAGACTCTTGTCCTGGCCTGCACCCGGAACGGTTCCGTCTCGTTGTATCTCAGGACTTATCTGCACCTGTAGATTTTGTTTTTTTGCAAGTGAGTCCATATTCTGTCCATTTTTTGTAATTTGCTCGTAAAAATCCTGTGCATTTTTTTCAGCTAACTGTTTGCTTCTGCTGGTTGGAGCCACCGGTCTCATCATTTGTGCAACCTGAAATTCTTTTTTCTCTTTTCCGAGAACCTTAATCACATGGAATCCATATCTTGATTTTACAGGTCCGACCAGATCTCCAACATTTGAATTGAATGCTGCATCGTCAAATTCTTTGACCATTGCCCCTTTTGTAAACCATCCCAGATTACCACTATTCTGAGCCTTTGACGGATCATCAGAAAATTCAAGTGCAAGTTTACCTATATCTTCCCCGTTCTTTAACCTGGCATAAAGATCATCCGCTTTCTTTTTAGCAGCGGCAGTATCATTTTCAATTTTAATAAGTATATGTGCCGCATTAACATAAAGCTCTTCACTGGGTTTAACACCTAATAACTTTAACACCTGATATCCATCTTCTCCGATTATTACGTCTGAGACATCTCCTACATTAGCATTGAATAAAAAGTTTTGAACCGGAACTTCAAACGCATTTGATTTTTGAAATTCGCTGTTCCATGAAGTTGAAGAATTACCTTCCATCAGCTGGATAATTGATGAGTCTTCAAGATTTGCTGCCTTCATTTGTTTTTGAAACGATTCCATTTGCTTTCTGATCTGTGCAGAATCTTCCGCAGAAGCTACGTCAGGAAAAATTACATATTTTAATTTAACGCCTTCATTCTGCTTGAAATCTAACTTATTATCTTCAAAATATTTTTTGAGATCACCGTCAGTCACAGCAAACTGTGTAGAATCTGTAATAGTATTAAGATCCAAAAGAACGTAATTAAAGTTTGCAAGTATATTATCGTCTCTGTATTTTTCAAGTATGTCACCTTCAGAAACTACTACCCCTTCGGAAAGTACTGCCTGAAGTTTTTCTGACAATAAAGTTTCACGGATATAATTTTCGACTTGCCCCCAGAATTGTGTAGCTTCTTTTGTCTTCATATTCAATGCCTGCTGATAAAAACCCGCATTGAACACACCGGTTGAATCCATAAAATTCTTTTTGATCGGTTCCGGCAATGACTCGGGACGGTTATAGATCCAGTCAAGAATTTCTTTATCTGAAACTTTGATACCGTATTTGTCTATTGCCTGCTTGGTTAAGGTTTGATTGATTAAACTTGTCCAAACCTGATCCCTTATTTGTTTAACCTGTGCATCAGTTACATCTTTACCCTGATTTTGCTGGCGGGATTGCTCTATTTGTTGCTGAACAATTCTTTCAAATTCCTGATAAGTTATTTCCTGTTTATTGATACTTGCAAACGCATCGGTTTGTCCTCCCATTCCCATATAATTCATACCCCACTCAAACACGATGGTAACCAAAAAAGCGATTATAAGTATTATGATGATCAAAGGCATTTTATCGCGCATCTTATTCATTATGCCGGTATTCTGAACTTTTGTCGTATTAGCCATTAAATAAAACTACTCCTTAGTATTTAAATATTAATTAATTATTCGAAATGTTTTGTAACTTTTAAACTAATTTTTTTGCTTTGCAAAATCAATGAATTTACAAAATTTGATAACATTAAACATAAATATTGTTAAAACTGCATACTGAAATCTAAATTAAAATTATTGAATTATGTTTTCAACAAATGTGTAAGGATCTGATCTTCTTTCGAATATGTCCTGAATCTTTTCAGTCAGATCCTTACGTCTGGTGTCATCCCAAAAGTTTACTTCAAGTTTATTATTTACCAGGTCAGTAATTTTTTTATTCAATTGATCTTTTCTCTTAACCTGCAAATAGCCGCTTGACTTAAGATGATCTTTGTGCTTAATAATTTCATTTAGTAATTCCGGTGTTCCCTGGTTTTGACTTCCGGTGGTCTTCAGAACCTTTATTATCCACCCGTCAGGTGTAGGTGGTTTAAGATGTATGATATTTTTAAGAGTTGCAGTCACCGCATCTGCACCCTGTCTGTCAGATTTATTCAATACAAAAATATCGGCAATTTCCATTAAGCCGGCTTTCATTGCCTGGACTGAATCTCCTGACTCAGGGACCAAAACTACTATCGTCGTATCTGCTGTCTTTGCTATATCAAGCTCCGACTGGCCTACACCAACAGTTTCAATAATTATAAAATCCTTACCCGAAGCATCAAGTACATCACAAGCTTCAACAACATTTTTACATAAACCGCCAAGACTTCCCCGTGTTGCCATTGATCTGATAAAAACATTCTCCATCAAACCTACATCCTGCATTCTGATCCTGTCTCCAAGCAAAGCGCCTCCTGTAAACGGACTTGTCGGATCGACAGCAATGACTCCGACCTTGGTTCCCATTTCCGTCAGAAGCTTTACTAAATTATTTGTGAGTGTGGACTTACCTGCGCCGGGTGGCCCTGTTATACCGATCCGATGCGCTCTGCCTGTGTATTTAAATAATTCCTTAAGTATCTTTACGCTTCCCTTACCTTCATTTTCTACCAATGATAAAGCCTTTGCTATAGCTCTTTTATCGGCAGAAATTATTTTGCTTGTCAAATCACTGTTTGTATCCAAATTATATTTTTAAAATTTGTGTAGTGAGAAGTCGATTATGAAGTGAACAGATTGTAAAGGTTTTTTGATTTAAACATTAAATAAAATATTGTAAAATATTTTGTAACCATTGCCGTCCAAAACATTTTCTATATTGTCATATTATTTAAAATTGTAATTTATATTCCACAATAATTTTGTTTTAATAAAAACTCGCCTATAGTTTTGGACGGGTATCTTGTACAAAATATTAAATAACTGATGTTGACCGCATCATTCTTCAAACAGATTTTTCGCCACGAATTGCACGAACTGAAGCGAATTTATAAAAATATGTTTTTTGAAATTCGACAAAATTAGTGAAATTTGTGTCAGGATTTAACATTCAAGTTATAAGCGGACAACTATAAGTAAATAAAATATTCTTGTGTTTTAATAATGCAGACAAAATTTATTTATCTGCAGAAATTGCTTTTTGCCATTTCCACGATGTAAGCATCATATCTTTCAGATCACGTTGTGCAGACCAGCCCAATACTTCATTTGCTTTTTTTGTATCTGAATAAACACTGACAACGTCTCCTGTCCTTCTCGGACCAATTTTGTATTTCAATTTCATTCCGGAAACTTCTTCAAATGTTTTGATTACCTCCATTACGGAATTTCCTTTTCCCGT
>JBDSYA010000291.1:0-9437 GCA_039925865.1 Ignavibacteria bacterium | reverse complement strand
AAAAAGAACTTAATGCTTTTTTTATTAATGAGCTACACTTTTTGATGTCTTAGACAACCTTTGACACCTTGCCCCTTTTTACAAACTTCCCATAACCCTTCTCAATTTTTTCTTTTCCATTTTCAATAGCAATTTTTCCTCTCAACAAAACATTTTCAACTTTCCCCGTTATCTCCCAGCCTTCATATCCTGAATAATCCACATTCATATGATGTGTCTTTGCTGAAATAGAATGTTTCTTATTCGGATCAAATATTACAATATCCGCATCCGAGCCAATTCCTATGGTTCCTTTCTGCGGAAACATTCCGAAGATCTTTGCAGCATTAGTAGAAGTAACTTCAACATATTTATTCAAACTAATCTTCCCTTTATCTACACCTTCCGAATAAAGCAATTCCATTCTATGCTCGATCGCAGGATGACCATTTGGAATTTTTGAAAAATCTTTTTCTCCCATTAATTTCTTTTTCCATTCAAAAGGGCAATGATCTGTACCAACCACATGCACTAATCCCTGATTTAATCCTGCCCATAATGTTTCCTGATCCTTTTTCTCTCTTAACGGCGGACTCATCACCCACTTAGCTCCTTCGAAGTCTTTTTCATAAAGTGATGCGTCAAGTAACAAATACTGAATACAGGTTTCCACAAAAACTTTCTGATTTCTCTTTGATGCATCCCGCACTTGATTTAATGCACCCTCGCAGGTAAGATGAACGATATATACAGGAACATCAGTATGGTAAGCCATATCAACAAATCTGCCCGCAGCCTCAGACTCTGTGATTTCGGGCTGTGATAAATAATGATATAGAGGGGAAAGCTTTCCTTCGTTACGGTGTTTGGCAATTAAAAAATCAATCATATCGCCGTTCGTTGCATGAACAGTCACAAGTCCACCTCTGTCTCTCACTTCATTCATCAAACCAATCATCTGCCTGTCGTCTATCATCAGCGCTCCTTTGTATGCCATAAATGTTTTGAAAGAAGTGATCCCTTCTTTGTCGATCAGATCTTTAATTTCTTTTTTTGTTTCTTCATTGAAATCCGTCACTGCCATATGAAATGAATAATCACCATAAGCATTTCCATCAGAACGGCTTCGCCATTCCTTTAAAGCATCGTGTAACGATTTTCCCTGTGTCTGCAAAATAAAATCGATCACCATAGTTGTACCTCCATGGAGAGCCGCCAAGGTTCCTGTTTCATAATTATCACTGGAGAACGTTCCCATAAATGGCATATCAAGATGAACGTGCGGATCAATGCCGCCCGGAAAAATTAATTTACCTGCTGCATCAATTATTTCATCAGCTTTAACTTTCAGGTCTTTTCCAATTGAAGAGATTTTTTCACCTTCGATAAAAATATCGGCTGTATAATCTTCTGATGCTGTGATGACTCGTCCGTTTTTAATAAGTATAGACATGATATTAAATTTTTTTTGGTAATTAAATATTATTTCAAACTTTTCTAAGAAATACAGAATTCTTAAACAGCTTCAGCTTCTACTTTGACTCTATATCCAAGTTTGTTAAGATATTTTTCGCAATCTTCCCAGGTCAATCCAAATGCCTTAACATCAGCCAGTCCAATTGCACTCACTATTTCGTCTATAATATCAAAGTCTTTTTCTTCAAAAGCATTCTTCATTGTTGCATTCTCAGCCCAGTCCACCAATTCACTAAGGGTTATCTTATGTTGCAGATAATGTAATATTTTATCTGCCAGTATTTTCTTTGTTATTATCATATTTTTAGTTTATAATTTTTTATGCCCATTATCTACAGGATATTTTTCATGAACCTCTACCAATTTTCCCGACTCATTGTAAATATTCTGTTTAAACTCCAAAGTATTTTCATTTTTATCAACAATTTTAATGTATTCAGCTCTCCATCCAAATTTACCTTTTAATTCTTTCGTATAAATCCGGCCTCCATCTTCAGTCTTAACCCAGTTTTTAAATTTTCTTTCATTAATTTTTTGATTAATCAATTTCATTCATAATAGGTCACTTTTATAAATTAATTAAAAAGAGTTAATAAATGAATTCGCTTATAAAACTACGACTCTAGTGGCGAATAATCTTCATGCGAAGAATATTTTCTCATCAAAAAATAATACAGCACAAACGACACACCAAACCCAACGAACCAAGCATAATGATATAAATTATCTATCCAGTGCGGAAAGGCGTCTTTGCTTATCAAACCGACCGTTGATAAAAATCCGGGTACGTTCGGAAGTATTCCCAGTAACAGTGCTATCAATGCTGATTTATTAAAACCGTTTTGATAAGTATACTCGCCTTTCTCCTCATAAAGATCATTCAATTTCAAATTTTGTTTTCTGATAAAAAAATAATCTGCGATTAAAATTCCACCTACAGGACCGAGCAAACTTGAATAAGCAATCAGCCATGTGAAAATATATCCGGCCGGATCAGCAATCAGCTTCCACGGAAAAATTAAAATACCGATGATACCTGTGATGTAACCCCCTTTTCTAAAATCAATTTTAGAAGGCGAGAGATTTGCAAAATCATTAGCGGGGCTAACAATGTTTGCAGCGATGTTAGTTGCAAGTGTAGAGATTGCAATACATATCATTGCAACACTAACTAAAATTTTACTTTCAAATTTTGCTGCAAGGACTACAGGATCCCAGATTGTAGTTCCGTAAATTATTGCCGTTGCGGAAGTAACTACAACTCCAATGAAAGCAAACAAAGTCATCGATGTCGGAAGCCCTATTGCCTGACCCACTACCTGTGCCTGCTGACTCTTTGCATATCGGGTGAAGTCAGGAATATTTAATGAGAGTGTTGCCCAGAAGCCAACCATTCCGGTTAAGGCTGGAAAGAAGAAATCAAAAAAGGCAGAACTGTTTTGAAATTTAGAAGGCTGCGAAAGTATCGGTCCTAATCCGTTCCCCGCCCATATAGCCCAGAATAAAAGAGCTAAAGCGGCTACCGGAAGGAAAAATGCTTTGAACACCAATAATTTTTTAATACTGTCAACTCCGAGATACACGACGTACATATTCAGAAGCCAGAACAAAAAGAAGCAGATCGCCGGACCGGTTTGTAATCCAAATGAATCCGGAAAAATTTGGGGAAGATTTTCAAATGAAGGAATCCAAACTCTCACCATTTGATAAATTGAGAAACCACCTATCCATGTTTGAATTCCAAACCATCCACATGCTACAATTGCCCGAAGCATCGCGGGAATGTTCGCTCCCCTAACTCCAAAACTTGCTCTCGCAAAAACGGGAAAAGGAATTCCGTACTTTGCTCCTGCTCTTCCGTTTAATATCATTGGAATTAATACAACGGTATTGCCGAGAAAAATTGTAAGGATCGCCTGCCACCAGTTCATGCCTCCTTCTATCAGTGAACTTGCAAGCATATAAGTAGGAATGCAAAGACTCATACTGATCCAGAGAGCGACATAATTCCATGTGCTCCATGTTCTTTTAGATTCAGGAATGGGGGCGAGGTCTTCACTGTAGAGTGAGGAAGAAATTTTTATTATATCTGACTTTTCTGCTAAGCTTTCTTTTATCAAATTAATTATTAAAACTCTTTGAAATGACTTCCGGCACTTCATCAACACTGTTCACCATAAATGCCATTCCTTTAAATTTATCTTTACTCAAATACTCTTTCACCCAATCAGGTGTATAGGGCTGAACCCTTTGTATCACTTTTAAATTTGAAAAAGATTTATCGTTCATTCTCAGGTGTAATGGCAAAGCTATGTCTAACGAAAATACATCACCAATTACATAGTCGGGTTTTTCCTTCAGAAGAATTTTATGATAATTGTTTCTTCGAAGAGGGATTTTATAATGTGAATTGATTTCTAAATAATCGGGTAGCTCTTTGTAATCAGCATTAATAACGTACTTTCTTGCATCGCCTATTGCATGAACTACCGCCCGTGTGTCGGAATTTTCATCACTTACGTAAATATCAGCTTTTGAAAATAAATATTTTATCTTTTCAGTTTGTGAATTTGATACGACAATGATCTCCACGTTTTCGAGACTTAGTTTATTCACAACTTCACGCATTGTGTCTACTGGATTAAGTTTACCGTCCTCTTTGAATTTTGTAGTTGATGTTGCAAAACAATTTTGTGAGAAATCTGCCAGCGATGAAAATTTATTCAAAACATCTTCTTTTAATTTTTTTAGATCCGCATTTGAGTCATCACTCTTGTTTATAAAATCAAAAATTGCATTATTGTCACCAAAAGGATCTTCGTTATAATATGCCGCTATCCCGCCGGTATTAAACCACCCGTATAAGTGAGGGTTCTTATTCATTACAAGTTTGCAGTCTTCGAGTATTTTCTGAACTTTCTTGTGACCAAATCCTGTAAGTCCGGAGGTCGTGTTTACAATATGATCCCAGACATATTCGGCTTCAATATTCTGATTTGTCCATATGCCGTCAAAGTCGGAAATTAGCTTTAGCTTATTCAAATAACTTTTTGATAAAATTTAAAAATCAGTAAGGAATTCGAAAAATTAATTTTTCAATTCGTAATTCCTAATTCGTAATTCTTAATTAGTCTCCTCATCAGCTATCTTCAACGCTTCAGAAATAATCTCCAGACCTTCATCGATCTGCTCTTTCGTCACACACAGCGGAGGCGCGACAAAAATAAAATTCCATCTTCCGAATGTGTACATACCAAGTTCGTTTATCTTTGCCATCACTTTATTCATTACACCCATTTCATCAGCCGGTGCATTCCATCTGACCATCGGCTCTTTAGTATTACGGTTCTTTACAAGTTCGATACAGCCCAGTAATCCCGAATTTCTCCAATCTCCAATCGAAGGATGTTTTGACTTCATGCCTTCCATTTTCTCATCCATATATTTTCCCATCTCAGCAGCATTGTCAATTAAATTTTCTTCTTCATAAATTTCTAAAACAGCGTTTGCAGCCGCGAGAGTTACGGGATGTGAGGAGTAAGTCAAACCCAGCATTAACGGCTTATCATCAAAAACTTTTGCAATTTCCTCTTTCACAAGCATACCGCCGAGAGGAAGATATGCGGAAGTAATTCCTTTCGCCATACACAGTATATCGGGCTCGACACCATGGTTATCAATTCCAAACCATTTGCCCGTTCGTCCAAAACCGCTCATCACTTCATCATCAATAATAAGCAAGCCGTATCTATCGGCGATCTCTTTTACTTTCTTCCAGTAGTTAGAAGGATATTTAATGCATCCCGAAGAACCCGATTCACCTTCCATCATTATCGCTGCAATATTATTAGGACCTTCATACTGAACAACTCTTTCCAAGTGTTCAGCTGCTTTGGTTCCGCATTCTTCCGGAGTTTTAGTATTCCATGGACATCGATAAAAATACGGATTCTCAATATGAATAAAATTCGGAGATTGCTGCGCATCAACCGGAAGTTTTCTCGGATCACCGCCTGCAGTAGATGATGCATAAGTTGCCCCGTGATACGATTGATACAAAGTGATTATCTTATGCTTGCCTGTATAAATTCTTGCAAGCTTAATTGCATTTTCAATAGCTTCAGCTCCCCCCAGTGTAAAAAATGTTCTGTTAAGATTACCCGGAGAAATTTCCGCAAGCTTTTTCCCGAGATCTGCCCTCACCTTTGTAGTCATGCCGGGGTAAACATAACTAATTTCACTCATTTGTTTTGCAACAGCTTCAGCAACTTTAGGATGGCCATGGCCAATATTGACTGCAATTAATTGTGAAGAAAAATCCAGATATCTCTTTCCGTCAGTATCATAAATATAAACACCCTCACCTCTTTCTATCACGATTGGCTTTACTCCGCGCTGCTTAGACCATGAAGTCAGAGTATGATCCATGCTGTCTTTTACAATTTGATCTTTATCTATTGCTAATACCGGATCCATATTTTTATTTTAATGTTAAACAATTTTGTAAATGATTACTTGACTGCTTTCTTCATGTATATCGAATTCACTACGATCATCTCATAAGCGTTCCCGCTGGATTTCAAAGCATACAGGATTAATCTTTTTCCACCGGACGGATCACTCATAGCATCAGTTTTCAGATATACAGGGAATTCTCTCGTAAGAACTCCATCGGAAACATAAATAGAATCTCTGCCCATGTATCCGCTGAACTGTCCCGTATTCTGTAAGTCCTTATCACGGATCTCCTGGATATTTATTAATCTGTAACTTTTATCTTTATCAGATGCCACCCCGATAATATTTTCATAAGATCCTGAACCTGTTGCTTGTGTAATTATATAAACCTCTTCAAATCCATCCTTATCAAGATCAGCATTAAAAATATTTTTTAACGGATCCTTATTCTCAATTTTTAAAGTATCGCTGAAGGTTCCGAATCCAATACCTGAAATTAAATAATCACTGACACTGGAAGATTTCTTTCTTTCATCAATTTTGAAATTTTTTCCGGTTGCGGTTTTTAGTGACTTACTGATGGTTTTAATTTCGATTGAAGCGGTGTCTTTATTTGAAACCTGTTTTTTGACGGAATCTTTTTTTTCAGTAATTCTTACTTCCGGTTTCTTTTCGGAGCAAGAGGTAAGTATAAAGCAAAGAAGGAGTATTAATATTTTCATTCGTCATTTAGATTATTTCAAAATGGAAACTGAAATTCTTTCAACAAAAATTTTTTGTCACATTTTAGTCTTCTTCAACAATGTCCAGAATTCTGTCTGAACTCTCAACTTAAAATGCTTCATGCTACTTCATACTCAACTTTATTTGGAAGTGAAATTTTCTTGGACGCTTCAAGAATTTCAATTCCAACTAAATCTCCTTCCATTGAATAATCAATTATTATTCCCGGTTTACTTTCATCACTTTCACTGACCGGCTTCTGGCTCAAACAGATATACAACACATCAACTTCTTTGTCATATTTTACCTTCATAATATTTTTTTATATTTGAAACTGTATGTTTAGAGAGATTTATTATTTCCATTTGCTCCAACGAATGCTTTGAAAATTCATAAATCATTTGGAAAAAAATAATTCATGACAAAGATTAACTTTGCATCACGACATCCAATTCTTCTTCGCTTCGGGATTCAAAAGATTTCCGAAGTCTAAGTTGCGCTAACTTAAAGCATTACTCAGACTTCGGAAATCTATGTCCGCTCAAAAAAAAAATTCCGAAGTCTAAGTTGCACGCTTGGAGTGAAAATGACAAAAAATAACTTTATTCAATTTTTCAAATCTGATAATCTTATAAAATCTTTTAAATCTTACAAAACCTGGTTAACTCATCCAATTCTTCTTCGCTTCGGGATTCCACTTCGTCGTCGTCTTCTTCAACAATGTCCAGAATTCTATCGAACTCTTTCCCGTAATATCGCATACTCCGAACTTTGATTCATTCCATCCGCCGAATGAAAATGGCTCGCGGGGTACGGGCACGCCGATATTAACTCCGATCATTCCCGCGTTCGCATTATCCATTATATATCTTGCCGCCGAACCGCTTTGCGTAAATACTGAAGCTGCATTTCCGTATTCAGAATTATTTTCAATCTTAACTGCTTCCTCAATATCCTTTGCACGTATGATCGCAAGCACCGGTCCAAAAACTTCTTCTTTAGCAATTGCCATTTCAGGTTTTACATAATCGATAACAGTCGGTCCGACATAAAAGCCGCCTTCTTTTCCTTCTACCACAGTGTTCCTTCCGTCAACTAAAATTTTTGCGCCAAGTTTTTCAGCTTCACTTATGAATCTTTCAATTCTATCCTTAGATTCTTTTGTAATCACTGATCCTAAATTTTTCCCGGGAATTATCTTTTTTGATTCTTCAATAATTTTTTCGACAATGTCATCGATCATACCAACTCCGATCATTGCCGAAGCTGCCATACATCTCTGCCCCGCGCAGCCGGACATTGAAGCCGCAACATTATTTGCTGTCATATCCGGATGAGCATCCGGCAATACGATCAGATGATTTTTTGCGCCGCCAAGAGCAATGCATCTTTTTAAATTTGATGTTGATCTTTTATAAACGATTTTGGCAACTTTTGTGGACCCGACAAATGAGACTGCTGCAATACCAGGATGATCACAAATAGCTTCAACGATTTCTTTATCACCGTTTACAATACTAAAAACACCGTCCGGAAGTCCTGCTTCCTTAAGCATTTCTGCGATCCGATTTGAACTTATAGGTACCTGCTCTGATGGTTTTAAAATCATACAGTTTCCCAGCGCGATCGCATTTGGTATTGTCCAGTGAGGAACCATGTGAGGAAAATTAAAAGGCGCGATAGATGCAACAACTCCAAGGGGCTTGTGCTCGATCCTGCATTCAACTCCTGCGCTTACTTCAAGCAATTCACCACCGATCAGCTGCGGTAAAGAACATGCAAACTCAGTCAGCTCAATACTCTTCTCAACTTCAGCCTTTGCTTCATCAAATGTCTTTCCATTCTCGGCTTGAGTCAGTTCTGCCAGCTCCGTCAGATTATTTTCAAGCAGGGTTTTATATTTATAAAAAACCTGAACTCTTTCTTTTATTGGAGTTACTGACCATTTCTTAAATGCAAGTTCAGCTGATTTCACTGCTTCATCAAGATCGTCTCTGTTGGAAAGAGGAACTGTTGAAATAATTTTTCCGTCGGAAGGATTTATAACATCAAGTGTTTTATGCCCGTTCTTAGTGAATTCTCCGGCAATGTAATTTTTTGTATCAGGATAACTTGTTTTCATAATTATGTTTTTGATTTTCTCCTCCTCCTTGCCAAAGGAGGGGGTCGGTCCGAAGGGCTCCTATGAAGGGGGAGGTTGTTAAAAGAAAAGTATAGTTTTTTATTTTTAAATTAAAGGAAATATGTTCAATTTAAAATTTCAAATTATAAATTTTAAATTCAAAATGTAAATTTTAAATGTAATATCGTGTATGAAAGTAACTTCAAATTTACTAATGCCTGCAAGGCGCAACAGGTATTTTCTAATTTAGAACTTAAAATTTAGGAAAATTTAGAATTTCAAATTGGTTATCGCACTTGAAAATTAATCTGTCTATAGATAAGTTAAGATAAGTTATGTTTAAAATTAGTTATGAATTTCTATCGAAATGTTTTAGCACTTCTCTTTGTCATTGGTATATTCCTTATCACGGATTCTTACTGCCTTGATTCATCCCCAAAGATCCTTATTGTTACTGCACATCCCGATGATGACGCAGCAATGGCAGGTGTGAATTATAAAATTGTCCATGACTTAAAAGGAACGGTTGATCTGGCCTTGATCACTAACGGAGAAGGCGGCTACAAATACTCAACTCTTGCAGAACCGATTTACGGACTTGAACTTACTGAAGAATCAATAGGAAGAAAATATCTTCCGGAGATCCGTAAAAAAGAACTCGAAGCCGGCGGTAAGATTG
>JBDSYA010000290.1:0-16403 GCA_039925865.1 Ignavibacteria bacterium | reverse complement strand
ACACCCAGTTTTTGTGCATAACCGGTATCAAGTGCATGTTCAGTGTCAATAAATGCTGCCAGTCCTCCTGTCTTTTGAGCTTCAGCAATTATGTGAAGACTCAATGTAGTTTTTCCGGAGGATTCCGGACCATATATCTCAATGATTCTGCCTCTCGGCACTCCGCCTATTCCCAAAGCTGCATCTAAAGAGATCGAACCCGTGGAAATAGATGCTATCTTAAGAATGGGCTTGTCACCTAATTTCATTATCGCACCTTTACCGTGATCTTTTTGAATCTGCTCAAGTGCTATATCAAGCGATTTCATCTTTGATTCTCTATCGTCTGCCATTTTTATGTTTTATTATTTAATTTATGCTTCAATATATTTAAATAGTTACAAAGTTTATAGAGAATTTAGATTCTTTCTTACATTTTTGGCTTTGATTATTCTATATGTATAATTTTTGAAATATCAAATTATTAAAAACATTGAAAAGTTTAGAATTGGGACAGGTGTTTTAATTCTTTAAGTTCTGAATTATTTCACCTTCATAATCATTAAGTATTTGTTTTCTTTCCTCAGGAATTTCAATTGCCTTCTTTTGAATGTAATCATAACATGCTAAGATTGTTTTTCCTTCAGCAAGTACCTCTGTAAAAATTTCGTCTGAAGAATTATTTTTAAGCGCGAGTGTTTCTTTAACGATCAAAAAATCGAGATCAAAACTTTTATTGCCAATGCGGGAACATCGTGTATATACAAAAACCTTATCATTGAAATAAACCGGCTTTCTGAAATCGATTTCAACACGCGCAAGTATTAACCCGTCCTGTTTATTCCAGTTTGTACCGATATCAAAAACTTCCTGAAAATATTTTAACCGTGCGAGTTCAATATAGCTGAGATGGTTGGCATTATTAACATGACCCATGTCGTCGAGATCTTTGAAGCGAACCTGAATTGGAATTTTATGTCTGAAATTTTTCATCTTATATTTTGTATAATTGACGTGCAATAAATTTTATTTTAAAATTATATCCCGCACTCCTGTCAGGATTTCGTTTTGATCTCTTTTTAAATCGACAACTCCCTGCCCTCCTTTTAAACGCAGTGACGACAGGTAATATTCATTTACAAGATTATCGTCTTTGAATACAAAATCATTTATATAGTACGGTTCATCAATTCCCGGTTCTTTAATCGCAGAGTGAATGTGAGCAGGAGCCCCGCCGGCGGGATATTTGCCGGGTCTGATAGAATGTAATTCATATTTTCCATTCTGATCCGTTTTTGCCCAGCCGTAAAGATAGCCGTGCCACTTACGAATTCCTTTTTCGTTTCCCTTTTTAGAATAGTAACCCGAATTATCTGTATGATAACTGTAAATCAGGATATTCGGATATGGGGTCAGACCGTCTTCCTTAAAAATTGTCCCTTTAATAATAATTTTTTCACCCGGCTCTGTTTCTTCAGCAATATCAATGATGTGATTCAAAGTATCCGGCATATACTGAAAACAGCAATTAATATTTGCATCGGGACCAACACATGTATCATTATCTGATATATTACTATTATTAGATGAGGTTTCAATTTGCTTTTGCGAATTGGTTTGTCCGCAATAGATAGATGTGATTACTAAACAAAAAATGACAAGTGTTATTAAAAGATTTAGTTTGATAGTTTTCATAATATTTGCATAATTGTAGGTTAATTAAGATTAATGAATGTTAACTAAATACGAAAACCAAAATTAAATTGATTCATTACAAAAAAAACTATCAGAGTATATTGTCAGTAAAATGTTAGATTTACAAAAATTTGTCTTATGAATTATAAAGCCTTTCAATAAATAAGCAATTTTGTCTGATGATTTAACAATTACGAATTCATATTTTCCGCAAGCAGCCTGTAAGAATTTTTTCTGTCTTCAAAGTTTGAAGTAATTGTTACGATCGTAAGTTCATGCACCGCATATTTCTTTACGATTTCTTTTAACTTTTCAGAAACGGTTTTTGCATCCCCAATGACGGCTGATCTTCTCCTGTATTCAATCAGCATTTTTTCTTCCGGAGTAAAATTATAAGCTTGTGAAGTTTCTTCTTTCGGGAACGGGATATTTTTCCCTTTCAAAAAAGTCTGTGACAACCAGTATTCGGTGCACCTGGCAATTCTGTGAGCATCTGCTTCTGTATCTCCGCAAATCGAAAATAATGCAAGGTTAAGATATGGCTGTTTTAGGTAAACGGAAGGCTTGAAATTCTGATAGTAAATTTGAAAACAGTTCAGCATATGCTCGTCATTTATAAAACTGCCGAAACAATACGGAAGCCCTCTTCCGGCGGCATACAGTGCGCTGTCCGGACTGGTTCCCAATATCCATACTTCGGGCATATTTAATCCGGTGGGAACAGCAATAATATTATTATTTTTATTTTGAGAGGAATCTATAAGATATTTTATGAGCTCATCCGTTTTAAGAAATGAATCTTCCTTTGAGGTTCTCATAGCTTTAATAATTTCCATATCGCCTCCGGGTGCCCTTCCAATACCCAGATCAATTCTTCCGGGATAAACAGACTGCAGCATATTGAATTGTTCTGCAATTTTAAACGGACTGTAATGGCTTAATAAAACTCCTCCCGAGCCGACTCTTATTTTCTTAGTTTCTGAAGCAATTGCTGAAATTAGAATTTCCGGACTTGCGGAAGCAAACGATTTAGAGCTGTGATGTTCGGCGACCCAATATCTGTGATAGCCAATCTCATCGGCAAGCCCGGCAAGTTCAATAGTTTGCTTTATTGCCTCAGCAGCTGAGCAGCCTTCGATAACAGGAGACTGATCCAGTATATTCAGTTTGATCATTACTAATTAAATAATTGAAGATAGGTTAAATTCAATTTGCAGATAAATATTGTCCGAGAAAATTTTTTATTATTTATAATACTCTGATATGATTTGAAAAGATCCAGCCCTTATCATCCTTCCATGCTTCAACTCTGTAAGAGCCCTTTTTATCAATATCACAAATATAGTCGAGGCATTTCTTTTGATAGATGCACTTTCCGTCGTGAATTAATCTTAGTTTAGCCGGAAACGGAAGCAGACATGTTAAAATAATTTTTTTATTTTTTGCAGAATCATAATTTATCCCGTCCCCCATTGTAAAATGTTCACCTTTGTATTCGGCATAAAATCTGAATCCGGTTGCATTTCCTAAATAATTATTGACAACAAAACTTCTTCCTCTTCCCAAAGCATCTATTATTTGTGATTTATCATTTTCAAAATTTACCGGGTCACCTTTCTTGATTTCATTTTCGACAAAGACATGTGTTCTGATGGATTTGAATAAAACTTTATATCCAAAAATTTCAAATTCAAAACCCATTATAGTATGCTTATGAGCATGAGCATCGATCCCTCCTATTGCGACCACCTTTCTTTTCCTGTTGAGGTCATCCCACTTTTCCAAAGTTGTTTTTGTAGGAGCGATGATAGATTTCAAAGGATGCAGAAATCTGTGAAGTTTATTAGATTCATTCAAACCTTCAGCCCATTCACTCATATGATTCCAGATCTCCATGCCGGTAAAGTCTTCACATTCCCATGCTGTCCAGGGATAAGCTGGCAATTCTTTTAAATGATTTCTGACCTCGTGCGGATGAGCAAGAAAACCTATGCCGCCTTTTTTTTTTATTTCTTTGACATATTCATTGGCGGTTAACCTGTTACCAAGATCACCGTCAGAAAGTTTTTCATAATTTCCAACTAGTTTGTCTGTTCCAAAAACAAGATAATGATTTTGGTTTTTTATGTCATTCACCTCATAGCCGACTATCAACATCATTTTTTTATACCACTTTTCATAACCCTTATCTTTTGCTTTTAAAGTATTATGATCTGTGAGAATTATGAAATCAAGGTTAGACTCGCAGGCATATCTGGCAATTTCCTCAACAGTGCCTGATCCATCAGAAAATTTTGAATGCATGTGTATAGAACCCGAGTATTCAAACATAGCAATTGTGTTTAGCAGTTAAAAATTTAATCAATTATATCAGCGTGAATGATGTCCGTAAAAAATATTCATTATCCACATTGAAAATAAAATCACAATAAATATTAATAAAGTTTTACGGTTAAAATTAAACACCATCTTTAAATTACATAGGCTTAATATAAAAATAGTCAATCCAAAAAAACCTGTAAATGTAAAGAAGATTACAGATGACGGATTATAATATAAACTCCCCGCAAAATTCATTTTAATGAATTCGGATGATGCCCGCGACATTCCGCAGAATGGGCATGGGAGTCCTGTTGCGTTTAGAAGAATGCAGGAGCTATCCTCTCTGAAAAGTCCCGGAAAAAAATGTGCCAGCAAGTCAAGCGGATAAAAAAAGATCGTTAAAATTCCGAAAGCTAAAGTGGCAAACAGAATTAATCTGATTTTGGATGATTCTGCATGAGTGGTTTTTAAAATCGAAATGAATTTCAAACAGTCTGATTATTTTTTTTATTCAGGAGAGAAACTCCTAACAAAGCTCCGATTGATCCGAAGGCAGGATATAAGATCAGATTAAATATAAAGGAAAAAATTGTAATTGAAGGAGAAAAGCCATGCTGATTAAATTCTTCTGAAAATTTATCCATATACTGAATCATTTGATCAGGCATTTGAATTCCCATTTCATCAAATCCCTTCATGAGATCAAGCATAGGATTTATATCCGAGAATAGACTAATCAAAACGCCGAAGCCCGTTACAAATATTGCTGAAAGAATTCCGCAAAGAATTCCAATCATTCCTCCGTCTTTTGAAGTAAGAAGAACTCCGGAATTTTGAAGCTGTTTCCAATAAGAATAAACTCCAGCAAATCCACCTGCAATTATTCCGGCACAGCAAAATACATTTATCAGATTCAATATCGGGATTGCAGATATCATAGTCATAACCATTGTTCCAATAATAATTGGCAGGATCTTATTTGGTGTATTCATTTAATCCTTATAACTTAATTTATTTCTTAAAAATGTATGTACTTCATCAAAAAATTTGACGAAACCAGGGATAATATAGAATGGAAGTACTGCTCCTATCAGGAAACCGGTTACAGACCTTGAATAAAACGTATTAGAGAAAAGCCCAAAGACATCAAGCATTACATCAAGCAATAAAAATATTACTGCTGCGAATAAATATATCAAAGAAGGTATTTCAGTGTTATACAATCTTTTTTTAAAAGGATATACGGCAGTGCCAATGAAAAAGCCTGCATATATCCAAATGCACCTTGAACATACACCAAGCATATGTCCGAATATATGAAATGTTCTGTCTTCATTTTGATGACAGACCTTTGAGAAAAATAAATAAATGTAAGATGAGATCTTTTCCAAGGAGCTGCCTGATGAAGCGAACAAAGGTGCTAAAAATATTAGTATCAGCCAAAGCAGACTGATCGTTATAATTGAAAAATAAACTTTTCCGGGAATATTGCGAACATCAGCAGATCTATTCCGAAAGTTTTTCATAAATCAAAATATTACATTAACTTGAATAAATCAATTAGAATATTTAATATTTTAACACATCAAAAGTCAGTAAATATTAAGTCGGCAAGTAATTTTTACTTTGAATTTAAATTGAAAGCAAAATGAAAAAATACCATTTTTTAATATCCGCTTTATTTGTTTCCTTATTTCTCTTTTCATGCGGAAGAAATCAAAAGGAAAGTGTACAATCGGTAAATACCTCAACTTTTCCTCTTACACAGCTTAGTCCACCCGAACTTACAAATGCCGAAAACGGAGACTGGATAATAAAGACTGAACTTTCAGATGCAGAAAAGTTAAACCCAATCGTTACGAATGATGCAACGGCTACGGGAATTTATTTTTACATCTTTGAAAATCTTCTTGAGATAGACAGGGCAACTTACGAACTTAAGCCTCTTATTGCTAAAGCAATGCCTGTAATAAGTGATGATCATTTGACTTATACATTTGATCTTAAAGAAAATGTTACTTTCTCAGACGGCAAGCCACTCACCGGTGAAGATATTATTTTTACAGTCAAAGCAATCAAAAATCCTTTCACTGATGCCCAGGCACTGAGAAATTATTTTGTTGATGTGAGTAGCGTTGAATTAGTTGATGGTAATAAATTTAAGGTACAATTTAAGATGTCAAAACCTTACTTCCGTGCAATCTATTCAATCGGCGACATGGAAATTATACCAAAACATATACTTGACAAAAATAATGCAACAGATAAATTTTCATGGAGCGATCTTGAAGAAGCTCAGAAAACTTTTGATCCGAAGAAATATCCTGATATGCAGAAGTATGCTGATTTTTTGAATTCCGAAGAGGTTTCACGTGATCCGAAATTTGTTATTGGAAGCGGTCCCTATGTTTTAGATAAATGGATCACAGGTCAGTCACTGACATTGAAAAAGAATGAAATTTACTGGAACAAAAGTGAAAACCCTAACTTTCCTAATAAAATAATTTTTAAGACAATTCAGGATCAGAATGCAGCTGTTGTTGCCGCTAAGAATAAAGAGATAGATTATATGGAAGTTTACCAGCCGACAGATTTTGTTGAGAATGTAAAAAATCCTGAACAGTTCAATTTGAAAAAAGCGCTTGTGACTGAGCCTTCATATAATTATATCTCATGGAATAATAATCATCCGATCTTTTCCGATAAAAAAGTAAGGTGGGCATTGAGCTATGCCATCGACAGAAATTCTATAATTGATAAGATCGTTTACGGAATGGGTACACCAATACAGTCACATTTTTTTCTTAAAAGTAAATTCCTTAACACGTCTCTTCCTCCAATTGAATTTAATATAGATAAAGCAAAGCAGCTTCTTGATGAAGCAGGATGGAAAGATACTGACGGCAACGGAGTTCGGGATAAAATTATAGACGGTAAAAAAATGGATTTTAAATTTACATTTACAAACAACACTAATCCAAAAAGAAAAAAAGTTATTCTGATACTGATAGAACAACTGAAGCAGATAGGTATTGATGCAAGCATGCAGGAATATGAATGGTCTGTATTTTTGGATAAAGTAAAGAAACACAATTTTGATGCATGCTTTGCAGGATGGCAGCTTACAGTAACGCCGGATGATCCTTATCAGATATTTCACTCATCTCAGGCCACAGGTGAAGGCAGCAATCATTTCAGTTATAATAATCCCGAGAGTGATAAATTATTAGAGGCTAACAGAACCGAGTTTGATGACACTAAGAGAAGAGAGATATTGAATAAGTGGCAGCAGATCATTTATGATGACCAGCCGGTTACATTTTTATGGAGCGAGCCTGTAAGGTATCTTTACAGTGACCGTTTTAAAAATGCACGATGGTATGCTTATCCTGATTCTCCGCTGCTGAATGAGTGGTGGGTACCGACGGCAAGACAGCTTTATAAAAACTGACCCGCTGATAGTTTTGATTTGTTTGTTTTTTTTGATTGGGTTGGTGATATACTGGAAATTTATTTTAATACGGTAAAAAAATTTACTAAACAATTAAAATTCGCATCAGAAAAATTTATAATTTCATAATCATAAATTTACAGTTGAAATTAAAGGGATAGTTTACCATATTCGCAAAAATCTTAAACAAACTTTATTTATTAAATAAAATCTTGTTAGATGATCAAAATTAACATTACCGCCCGGCATTTTAAAGCTCATGAAACTCTCCAGGAATATATTAAATCGAAAATAGATGGTTTAGAAAAGTTCAATGAAGAAATACTTCATGCGGAAGTTGTATTATCTTTTGAAAAAGCTTTAAACAGTGTTAAAATCTGTGAAATAATAATGAAACTCCGTGATAAGACCATTACATCAAAAGAAAATTCCGATGAATTTCCCAAGGCAATTGATAAGGCAGTAAATAAAATTGAGACGCAGCTTTTAAAATATAAAGATAAGCACAAAGTTAAAAGAATAGATAAACTTGATACTTTAATCGAATCAGAAAATAATTAAAATTTCGTATTGCCCCATAGGTTTACAAATATCAAGGAACTGAAGAAAGATCATATAACCGTAAAATTCTTTTTTAACGAATGCAGAGAAAGATTTAAACTTAAAAAGGTTACTTACTCTGCAATAAGCACTGAGAAGATAATTTCAGAAAAAGATATTCACCGACCGGGACTTGCTCTGGCGGGTTATGTTGATCTTTTTACATTCAACAGAGTGCAGGTATTTGGAAATACCGAAATAAAATATTTAAAACAATTATCTCCCGAAAGCAGAAAAAGTACACTTGCAAGATTTTACTCCTTTAATGTACCGTGTGTCATAGTAACTGATAATAATGAGATTCCTGAAGAATTAATGATCCTTGCTGAAGAGAATGATATAACAGTTTTCCACACTCCTTATCCGACAACCCGTTTTGCATATTTTATCAGTGATTTTCTTGATGATCAGTTTGCCACACAAATAACCATTCACGGATCATTTGTTGACGTTTACGGGATAGGTTTAATGTTTACCGGTAAATCAGGAATTGGCAAAAGTGAAATAGCTTTAGATCTGGTTGAGCGCGGACACCGGCTTGTTACTGATGATGTTGTCATAGTAAGTAAAAAAGGCGAAGGTGTTTTAATGGGCTCCGGTACTGCTCTTACAAAACATATAATGGAGATAAGAGGATTGGGAATTATTGATGTCCGTACAATTTTCGGTATAAGGTCTATAAGATATCAGAAAAGAGTTGAGGTTATTGTTGAGCTTGAAGACTGGGATAAAGACAAAGCATATGACAGAACCGGTCTTGACAGTTCGACGATAGATCTTCTGGAAGTTGATGTGGAATTGATAAAACTTCCGATTTTCCCGGGAAAAAATATTACCGTAATTGCCGAAGTAATTGCCCTGAACTATTTATGTAAACACTACGGTTACAATGCAGCTGAAGAATTCAAAAAAAGACTCGAAAAAAAAATTAGCGGCAATGCAGGACAGTCTCAGAAGAAGATAGACAGCGAAAGGCTCGAAAGAACTACGGAATATTTTGAGCACGATTTTGAATAATATGTATAACAAATCATATCCACGAACAGTATAAACCATGTAAACGATTTATAAACCAAACTTCAAACTATCAACATGAAAAAGATAATTATTTCTGCAATTGTTGTTCTCATCACATGCAGTATTATATTCACCTCCTGCGGAAGAAAAAAAGATACAACAACAACTTCGAATGACAATTCAAATTTTTCCCTAACACCTTTAAATCCTCCTGACACAAAAGATGCAGCTAATGGCGACTGGGTCATTAAGCAGGAAATGTCCGATGCGGAAAAATTAAATCCCACTGTTACAAATGATGCAACTGCTTCGGGAATTTACATTTACATATTTGAGCCTTTGATCGATGTTGACAGGGAGACCTATGAGATCAAACCTATTATTGCAAAAGCCCCGCCTGTTGTCAGCGATGATCATTTAACATATACATATGATCTGAAAGAGAATGTTACTTTCTCTGACGGAAAACCGCTTACCGGGGAAGATATAATTTTCACTATTAAAACAATTAAAAATCCTTTCACCGATGCGCAGGCATTAAGAAATTATTTCAATGATGTCAAAAGTGTTGAGCTTGTAGATGGAAACAAATTTAAAGTAAGAATAAACATGTCAAAGCCTTATTTCAAAGCAGTATATACAATAGGAAGCACGGCAATTACTGCAAAGCATATACTTGATAAGGACAATATGAATGATAAATTTACGTGGGAAAATCTCGAAGCTGCAGGAAAAAGCATGGACCCTTTAAAATTTCCTGATATGCAGAAGTATGCTGAGTTTCTTAATTCACAGGAAGTTTCACGCGATCCGAAATATTTAGTGGGAAGCGGTCCATACATGCTTGAAAAATGGATCACCGGACAATCTATAACTTTGAAAAGAAATAACGATTACTGGAATAAATCTGAAATTCCGAATTTTCCCGGAAAACTTGTATTCAAAACTATACAGGATCAAAACGCTGCGATCGTTGCTGCAAAGAACAAAGAAGTTGATCAGATGTTTGTCATACAGCCAATTGATTTTGTTGAAAATGTAAAAGAGCCGGAAAAATTCAGTTTAAAAAAGGCTTTAGTAACAGAGCCTACTTATGTATTCATTGCATGGAATAATAAAAACCCGTTGTTTGCCGACAAGAAGGTAAGATTAGCGCTTAGTCATGCTATCGACAGACAATCAATAATTGACAAGATCATATATGGAATGGGTACGCCTGTCAGCACACCTGTATTTTTAAAAAGTAAATATTACAATACGGATCTTCCTGAAATAAAATACAGTCCGGAAAAAGCAAAAGAACTTTTGACTGAAGCCGGCTGGAAAGATACTGACGGTGACGGAATTTTAGATAAAGTTATCAACGGCAAGAAAACCGATTTTAAATTTACATTTGTCAATAATAATAATCCCAAAAGAAAGAAAGTTGTATTGATAATTATGGAACAATTAAAACAATTAGGCATTCAGGCAGATCTTCAGGATTACGAATGGTCAGTATTTTTGGACAAAACCAAAAAACATCAGTTTGATGCCTGCTACTCTGCATGGCAGCTTAATGTTACTCCTGAAGATCCTTATCAGATCTGGCACTCGTCACAATCTGAAGGTGAAGGAAGTAATTTTATAAGTTATGTAAATCCGGAAAGTGACAGATTACTTGAGGAAAACAGAAATGAATTTGATGAAGTAAAAAGAGTTGAGTTATTGAAAAGGTGGCAAAAAATTATTTATGATGATCAGCCTACTACATTTTTATGGTCTGAACCTTCAAGATACCTCTATAGTGACAGGTATAAAAATACAAGGTGGTATGCATATCCGGATTCTCCCTTGATGAATGAATGGTGGACACCGGTTGCAAATCAACGATATAAAGAACAATAAGTTTAACTATCCTGCTGTACATCGTTTACAGCAGGATAGTTTTATCCTCAACATTTAATATCCATTTAATAATTATGAATTTGTTATGACACAATATGTAATCAAGAGAATCCTTCTTTTCATTCCTACCCTCATAATTATTACCATGATAACCTTTCTGATCTGCAGGCTGGCTCCCGGTGATCCGACAGAAATGAAACTGGGTCAGACCGGTGAAGCTCAGAAGACTGATGCTAAGAACCAAATGACGGAACAGGCAAAAGAGTTTTATAAAAAGAAATTCGGATTAGATAAACCACTGCCCATGCAGTATGTGATATGGATGGGAAATATGCTCCAGGGTGATTTTGGAAATTCTTTCAAAGATAACAGACCTGTCCTTGATAAAATTATTGAACGGCTTCCCGTATCCGTTACAATCAGCCTTCTTTCCTTTATCTTGATATATTCTATTGCCATTCCAATTGGAATTTACAGCGCCGCACGACAGTATTCTTTTGTTGACAGAACTACTACAGTATTTCTTTTCATACTTTACTCATTGCCTAACTTTTGGGTGGCAACTCTTGCAATAGTTTTTTTATGTAATGTAGAATATTTAAAAATATTTCCAACTGCGGGAATGCGTTCAGAACAGTTTGATACATTGAGTTTCGCGGGAAAAATTTCAGATTACTTTATGCACTTATTTCTTCCAGTTGTGATTACAAGTCTTGCAAGCTTTGCATTTTTATCCAGACAAATGAGAAGCTCCATGCTTGAAGTTATACGTCAGGATTATATCAGAACTGCCCGCGCAAAGGGACTGTCAGAAAGAAAAGTAATAATGAAACATGCTTTAAGAAATTCATTGATCCCGATCATAACTCTTGTAGGCGGTTTATTACCGGCAATGGTTGGAGGAAGCATTATTATTGAAACAATATTTTCAATTCCGGGGATCGGCCAGCTGGCATTTCAGGCAATACTTGACCGTGATTATCCGCTGATTATGGCGGAGCTTGTTATTGCATCTTCACTAACTGTTGTGGGTATACTTGTTGTAGATATACTTTATTCATTTGTTGATCCAAGAATTGCATTTACCAAAAAAGCCGCTTAAAATATGGATGATAAAGACCTCTTAGAAAAACTTGCTACTGAACAGAAATCAGGAGAGATCAGTGATAATCTGACCGAAGCACAGCTTGAATCACAAAAGCAGGTTGGGGTTTCATACTGGTCATTAGTGAAGCACCAGTTTAAAAAAAACAAATTAGCAATGATCTCCCTGTATATTGTAGCTTTTTTAGTGTTTCTGGCATTGGCCGCTGATTTTTTGGCGAGCAGTAAACCTTTATATGCTGTTTATAAAGGAGAGACGTATTTTCCTGTAATAAAAGATTACCTGAATGATTTTGGTTTGAGCAAGTGGGATCCTGAATTAATAAATGTCAGCTGGAAAGAATTAGATAATCAGGGTAAATTAGAAAGTGTAATCTGGACGCCGATACCTTATAGTCCAAGAGAAATAGATCTTGCAAATGTATATACCTCGCCGGAGGGCGACCATTATCTTGGTACAGACGGAATTGGAAGAGATCTGTTATCGGGATTAATCCATGGATCAAGAGTATCATTATCAGTAGGTTTTATTGCAGCAGGTATTGCTCTGTTAATAGGAATAGTACTTGGTTCGTTAGCAGGATTTTTTGGAGGAAAAGTTGATTTGCTTATCATGCGGTTTGTAGAGATCATGGTAACATTTCCTTTATTTTTCCTTATTATAACCATCGTTGCAATTTACGGTTCAAGCATTTGGTATATCATGGCTGCAATAGGATTTACAAGCTGGACCAGTGATGCGAAACTTATCAGAGGTGAAGTTTTAAAGGTAAGAAATATGGAATACATCACCGCAGCCAACTCGATTGGACTACCAAATAAACAGATCATTTTCAGACATGTACTTCCAAACGCAATTGCTCCTGTTTTGGTATCCGGTGCATTTGCTATTGCAGGGGCTATATTGACTGAGGCGGCTTTAAGTTATCTTGGGTTTGGTGTTGCAGCGACAACAGTTACTTGGGGTTCCTTATTAAACGAAGCCAGAGGTGCTTCTAATGCATGGTGGCTGGCAATTTTTCCGGGCTTTATGATTTTTATGGCAGTAGTTTCTTATAATCTTATCGGCGAAGGATTAAGAGATGCTTTAGACCCTCGATTAAGAGATTGACTTTAAATGAAGTGATACCTAATATTGCAAAATTAATTGCTATTTCAAAACAAATAAAAACTCAGGAGGTATTATAATATGGTTTGGACATTAGAACTGGCATCCTACCTTGATGATGCACCATGGCCAGCCAATAAGTTAGAATTAATTGACTATGCAGTCAGGACAGGTGCTCCTCAGGAAGTTATAAACAATCTTAATGATCTTGAAGATACGGACGAACCGTATGAAAGCATCGAAGAAATATGGCTTGACTATCCTACCGATGAAGATTTCTTTTATGATGAAGAAAGTAAGGATTTTTAAGTTTAATTAATTTTATTCCAAGCCCAATAATGTTTTCATTATTGGGCTTTTTTTTAACCATGAAATATTGCTCAGGACATTTTTAAAATATCTGATTTCATTATTTATAATACTGAATTTATTTTCGGCATCACATGCGCAGGATAAAACAGAATCGAAAAATTTTGAGATCGATAATATCGAAATAGAATTCAAAGGAAGCCGAACCTTTGATGAAAGTGAAATCGAACAGATTATCGCATCCCAGGAAGGTGATATTTACGAAGTTGCTTCCTATCTCAAAGACGTGGAAAGAATCAAAAAATTTTATTTTGACCGTGGATTTTTTGATGCTGCCGTCGATACTTCCATTGTTTATAAATATTCCGATGGTGAAGTAGATGAAAAATTTATTGTCACCGAAAAAAACAGATATGTCTATTATGAAATAAATTACAATGGTATTGACAGCGTAGATCAGCTGACACGGGAAAAAATTCTCCGTCCGGCAGACAAATTACTTTATAAAGGCAGAGCTTATACAAAGGACAGTGTTACTTTAGAGTTAAACAGAGTTCTCAATGTGCTTTTTAATAACGGATATGCAACGGCAACTTCAAAAAATCCTGAAGTTTTAAAATATGAAACGAATGATCAGATATTAAAATATAAAGTAAATATTGAATTATACTTTTCTCCAAATTATAAATACTTTTTCGGGAAGACAACTGTAACCTTTCCCAAAAAAAAATATAATGTTACAAAGGAAGATATCTTAAGAGAGCTTACATATGATGAGAATCAGGTTTACAATAAAGGGGAAGTAGTAAACAGCGAGCTTAATCTATCCAAGATTTCATTGATTGATAATCCCCGGATTGTTATTGATTCTATTGATAATGTTAACCGAAAAGTAAACCTCGCGATAAATGCCGTAATAAATAACAAGTATGATCTTACTCCGGAAGCATTTGGCTATTATTTCCAACAGGTATTTTATTTAGGAGCAGGAATTTCGTATTCTGACAAAAATTTTTTGGGAGGAGGCAGAGTTTTAACATCCCGTCTTAGATTTTATTTTCATTCCTTCAAAGATAACAGGCTGGAGTTTGTAAACACAATTTATCAGCCCTTCTTGTTTAATAACAGGAATATTACTGGTACATGGAATATCGGAGCTGAATACAGACTGGACGAGCTTGCAAATATTACGCAAATTAATAATTCATTCGGCGTTTCATATGACCTTCCTAATTATACATACATCAATAAAATAAATTCAAAATGGGAGATCAAAAATATTAAGGTCATTTTGAAACAGGATATTACAGAAGATACAGTAACCCTTAAAGGATTTGATGCAAATTATTTTACTTCTACAATCAGCGTAGGCGCTGTTCACAATTCGACTAATAATATTCAGTTTCCTTCTAAGGGATTCTATCAGTCATATGAGATCGAGGAAAGCGGTCTCCTTGGCGGGCTTGTAAGAAAATGGTTTAACACTGCTACTCTCAGCTATTTTAAATTTACAAATTTTAATTCCGCTTATTATAATCTTTCAAGTGATGAAATAAATGTTTCGTCAGCCCTGGCAGGAAAATTTTCGACAGGAATTATCCTGGAATACGGGGACAATTCATTCAGCATAAACGGCAAAAGAGTAGAATCTGACAGAGTGCCGAATGATAAAAAGTTCGTTAGCGGTGGCAGCTCAAGTGTGCGCGGTTGGGGTGCAAAGCAACTGGGTATAGTTAATGAAAAAAAGATTGGTGGAAATTTTATTGTTGAGAGTTCAATTGAACATCGGCTAAGACCATTTCTGAATTCTAACAATTCTTATATACGCGATCTTGGATTTGCAACTTTCATTGATGCAGGAAATGTCTGGTCGGAAATTGGGAAATTTAAATTCAATGAACTTGCTCTTGCTGCAGGAGCCGGCATAAGATATTATACTATCATCGGAGCTATAAGATTTGATATTGGCTTTAAGATATATGATCCTCAGCCCGGTATAGTCGGAGGATCCAACTGGATAATAGGAAAAGGAAGTAGCTTAAGGGATAAATATAATTTTCAATTCGGCATAGGAAATACATTTTAATATTTTATGTGGAGTAATATTGCAGGTCAGGAAAGACCGAAGGAAATTTTAATTAATATATTCAACAGCAACAGGATCTCTCACGCATATATTTTTCACGGAAATGAAGGTGTGGGTAAAGATGCTGCTGCGATTGAGTTTGCAAAGCTGCTTAACTGTGATAAACGGGTCAATAATAATGAAGCCTGCGATGTATGTAAAAGCTGCCTCGAAATAAATTCTTTCAGATCACCGTTGTTTAAATTCATCACCGCTCTTCCTTCAGGAAAAAATGAAACAGATGAAGATACAAATCCTTTGGAAAAACTTGAAAAGGAAGATTATGCAAATTATCTGTCTGAAATGGAAGCAAAAGCCGCTGACAATTATCATAAGGTACTGCTTCCAAAAGCAAATGATATAAGGATAATCAGTATACGACAGATCATAAGAGAGATCTATTTAACCGGAAAAGACGGGAAAAAAAAGATTTTTTTAATCTCCGGAGCAGACAGAATGAATGCACAAAGTTCAAATTCATTTTTAAAAATTCTCGAGGAGCCGCCTAAAGACTGTGTTTTAATTTTAACTACATCCAGGGTCAATTCTATTATTTCCACAATAATCGGCAGGTGTCAAAAAATAAAATTTGATAATCTGAAAAAATCCCACATTGCAGAATACATTAAACAGAAATATGAAAACGTTTCACCGACTGAGGCTGATTTTTATTCGGAGATCTCAGAAGGAAGCATAACAAAATGCAATGAGATCCTTGACAGCAATTTTATGGATCTTAGAGAAAAAGTAATTGACCTTCTGACATCTGTAATTACTGATCAGCAATTAAAACTGGGAAATGATAT
>JBDSYA010000289.1:0-3051 GCA_039925865.1 Ignavibacteria bacterium | reverse complement strand
ATTTAAGATGTGTCCGGGCTGGAGACTCAGAGCGAACAGGAAAAGCGAAGTCATCACGCGGGAACAACAAAATGGCAAATAATATGATAATCAAAATAATAAATTTTCTTTTTTACTTATTTAATATTATTAATTTTTTTAGTTTCATAAATTCAAAATCTTTTATTTGGAAAATTCATAATGATCAGTTAATAGTTGGATTTACCTTAATTTCCGCTTTACCAGTTTTTATATGGTTTTTAATAAATTTCATTAAGAATAAAAATTCAAAAATCTTATTAATAAATTTATTCGTTAGTTTTTTAATAGTTGGTGATATCCTAATTTTCCTCATAATAACATATGAATGGGATACAATTAAGATTTTTTAATCCTTTAGAGGTTTAGCCTCAAAGACTTGCTGTAAGTTATGCCCTTCTTGATTTAAATTTCACAAGTAAAAATCCTTCCGAACTGAACTTGTACTGTACTGAACGCATATATGCGTTCAGTACTAAACCAAACACCAGATTAGTAAACGTTGAATATAATCTTGAGGATATGCTTATGATAATGCAGGCTCGGCCCGGTTTTAAATTTCAATGCTCAGGCAAGGTTCTGTCATTCAGGGATGATCGACAATCATTACAGAGGCCAAAAAGTTTTACGATACGTCAAATTTTTCTAAGAGTAATCTAAAACTTTTTGGAACCCATTGGCACAGATTCAACGACGGCGGGGATCTTAACAATTAAAAATTAAACTCAGATTAAGTAGATTAATTAAGAAAAAATAATTTCTCTATTTTAATTTTTTCAATATCTTTTCTAAATTAATACCTTTACTCAGTACCGGCTTAAAAATATCACCTTCCTTTTTCATCCGTGCTATTGCATTATGAATTGTAAAATCTTTCATCTTTAAACCCTTCTTGACTTCCTCCCAATGCAGAGGCGTGGAAACCGTCGCGCCGGGTTTGGGTCTTAGAGAGTATGGTGCTGCAAGTGTCGCCTGAGGACGGTTTTGTAAAAAGTCTATGTACATTTTTCCTTTGCGGGATTTAACTGCCCGCTCAATGCTCGTAAACTCCGGCAATTCATTATGCACCATTGTAGCAATAAATCTTGCGAATTCTTTTGACTGTTCGTAAGTGTACTTTGCGCCTAATGGAATATATATATGAATGCCGGTTGAACCGCTTGTTTTAGCATAACAATCTACCATCAGGTCTGAAAGAATTTTGTGAGTTACCCGGGCAGCTTCGATCACCTGCTCAAATGTATTTTCAGCAGGATCAAGATCAATGATACACCAGTCGGGATGATTGGGTTTGTTGATGCGGCTGCTCCACGGATTCATTTCAATGCATGCAAGTGAAGCCATATAAAGTAAACTTGCCTCTTCATCAGCAACCATAAAATGTTTATCACGCGCATCAGCGTCGCTGTGATATAAATATGTTTTGACCCATCCGGGAACTTTGCCCGTAACATCTTTCTGATAAAAACTTTCTCCGTTGATCCCGTTAGGATGCCGGTTAAGTGACTGCGGCCTGTCTTTAAGATAAGGGAGAATGTATTGTGCTGCCTGGTAATAATAGTTTAGCATGTCGCGCTTAGTGATCCCTTCATCCGGCCAAAAGATCTTACTCAGGTTGGTGAATTTTAATTCGTGCCCGTTAATTTTTCTTACCTGCATTTCATCTGCAGGATTCAGTAAAGTTTTTCTTTCTGCTTTGCCGCTCGGCTTTAAAATTTTTTGCGGAGTTGTTCTGGATAATTTTTGAGAAGATTTTTTTGATGATTTTTTAGTAATTTTTTTTGAAGTCTCAGTAACATCTTTTGTTTCGACAGCTTTTTCATTAGCTACATCCTTAGCTTTTTTATCTGTCCTCATTCCTTCAAAAGAGGGATGCCGCATTACACCATCAGTTGTCATTTCTGTAAAACTTACTTCGCAAACCAGTTCAGGCTTCAGCCAGACGGCTTTTGCATTTGGAGGATTTGGACGGAAGCGTGAAGGTTTATTAATGTCAGGAATCTCAGTAAACGGAGGATCTTTTATTATGTAAGGCTTGAATGCAGCAAGCATTTCCTTTTGCTGTTTGTCATTAAAACCTGTACCTATTTTACCTGTATAAATTATTTTTCCTTTGTCATAAACTCCTACGAGCAATGAACTGAATTCTTTCGACGTGTTTTCATTTTTAGTATAACCTCCTATTATAACTTCCTGTTTTTTGTTAGCTTTTATTTTTAACCATTGATCTGTCCGCGCTCCGGGAGTATATAAACTTTCCGCTTTCTTTGCTATGATACCTTCAAGTCCAAGTTTTTTTGCTGCTTCAAAAAACTCAATGCCGCTTGCGCTGTAATTTTCACTCAATCTGATAATTCCATCCTTTGGAACGATTTCATTTAATAATTCTCTGCGATCTGTCAGAGGCAAATGCATGTAGTTTTTCCCGTTTAACCAAAGCAGATCGAAAATATAAAAATATATTTCGCCGTCGGCTTCACTTCTCCAGTTCTGCAGCGAACCGAAATTTGATTTACCGCTTTTGTCAAGTACAACTACTTCGCCGTCTATAACAGCATTGATATTCCATTGCTGAACGGCTTTGTGTACCGGATAAAATTTTTCATTAAATGATTTATTGTTGCGTGATCTAAGTTCAACTTTATCTTTATTGCATAATGCTAAAGCCCTGTAACCATCCCACTTTACTTCATAGAGCCAGCCGGTTTCATCAAAAGGTTTACTTACAAGTGTCGCCAGCATAGGCGAGACTTTATCCGGAAATTTCGCATCTTTTCCCTTATCAATTAATTCATCTGAACTATTATTTTTCTTTTGCTTTTCTTTTTTATTTCTCAATGAAGCCGCTTTTACATCAGCACGTTCATTCAAAACATTTTCTTTTTTACTTTTTGAAGTTGTATCCTTCACACGTTTTGATCCGTAAAAATTTGTTGTAGTTTTTTCAACCTGAGCAATTGTCTTTTTTGAAATTACCGATTTATCTTTTTTTGTAATGTCATCCTTTGAAGCATATTTATCTTTTAATTTAAA
>JBDSYA010000288.1:0-9973 GCA_039925865.1 Ignavibacteria bacterium | reverse complement strand
TTATTCAGACTGAATCACTGCTGTACGGATTAAGTGGCTTTATGAAAGACCTTCACTTTAAAGATAAATATATTGCAGATCTGAAAGAAAGCCGCCGGATTTTGAAAGAGATATTTATGGAGGAAAGCATGGATCGGTCTGAATGGAATTTTTTCAGATTGAGGCCCGCAAACTTTCCTTCTATCCGGATCGCATATGCTTCTGCACTTCTCTATGAAATTGCCTACAATAATTTATTTTCTGCTATTGTCAGAATATTTGAGGAAGGCAACAACATTACAAAGGAGCTGATGGGGAAATTTAATGAAATAAAGATCTCAGCATACTGGCAAAATCATTATAATTTCGGGAAGTCGAGTAAATCCGTTACCCGAACAATAGGAAAAGAGAGGATCAAAGATATTATAACCAATGTAATTCTTCCCGTTATAAATTATTATTCGGTAATTTTTGAAAAGGAAAATCTTAAAAAACGAGTTGACTATTTTTTTCGAAAAGAAAAACAAAAAAGTGGAAGCAATGAGATCACAAGAATTATGGAAAAGCAGCTGGATGTAAAAGTTAATTCTATATCAGACGAACAGGGGTTATTACACCTTCACAATTTTTACTGTATAAAAGGTAAATGCAATGAGTGTGATATAGGTAAAATTGTCTTTGCAAATGAGGAAGTTCATGAACCATTGAAGATCATACTGTATTAAATAATTCGAGACTAATACTGATTTTACAAATCAGTATATTTTTGATTTCTTAATATTTAATTTACGTTTGGTAAAAATGGAAAGCGACACTCTTATTAATATATTAATATGGCTCACCTAATAATTAAATTGTACATTTGTTCAAAAACACGATGAAATTATTTTGCATAATTTGTTTCTTACTTGCTGAGATAGTCTTTGCCGGCTCATCAATTTCACAATCTAAAAAAGATCTTGCAAAGGAGAAACGTCAGGATGCTCTGGATTTTGTCAAGAGAGGGAAAATTCATGTCTCAATAGGTTTACTTGAGGAAGCTCAAGAGCTGGATCCTGATAATTTTAGATATCCTTACGAGATTGCCTTTATATATTTTACAATCAGAAGATATGATGATTCAGCTGAAATTTTAAAAAAACTTTCTTCCAGGCAGGATATAACTGATGAATTGTATCAGCTTCTTGGAAAAATTTATAAAATTGATGGTGAGTTTGATGAGGCAATAAAAAATTATAAAGCAGGCATAAAGAGATTCCCTCAGTCCGGAATGTTGTATATGGAAATGGGAATCTGCTATCTTCAAAAAGAAAATATTGAAAAAGCAATTGATAGTTTTGAAGAAGGAATTAAAGCAGAGCCGGAGTATGCGGAAAACTATTATTTATTAGCTAAAATATTTAATGCAACATCGGAAAAGGTTTGGACGATGATCTATGGCGAATTGTTTTTGAACCTTGATCTTGATGGCAGCCATGCTGAAGAAATAAGTAAAATACTTTACGACAATTATTCGAAACAGATAACCATTGTATTCGATGGGAATCACATTGTCGATTTTAGCAAAATTCTTTATACAGTTAAAGAAAAATCAGAGAATACTAAAAAGTTACTTCCTTTTGGCAATGGAGTTTATGAACCGCTTCTTAAAGAAGCTATCAGTGACGAAAAGGATGTGAGCATTTATTCTCTAAACAATATCAGAAAAAGATTTGTTGAAAACTATTTCGCAAAAGGTTTAAATGTTGACTATCCAAATGCATTATTAGATTATCAGGGAATTATATCTGAAGCCGGTCATATTGAAGCGTACAATTACTGGATTTTGATGAATGGCAATCAGAATGCATTTGATAAATGGAAAAATTCAAATAATGATAAGTGGAAAAGTTTTCTTAATTGGCTCGCCAATAACAAGCTGAAATTAGATTCAACCAATTTATTTATAAGAACTCAGTATGAATAAATTTTTTTATTCATTAAGAACTCATCTAAAAATCATTAATCAGTCCAAAATTAATTTTTCCGTCAAGAATACTGTCGTCTTTTCCCAATGCATAACTTACACCAATGATACCCAGTCCGGTCTCGAGCCTTATTCCGAGCCCGTATCCATAGAGAAAACCGCTTTGTTCAGGATAATTATTGATTATATCGGCGGGTCTGAAATAATATCCTGCATCAAAAAATCCGAATAAAAAGCCTTTCCTGGAAATTGAATATCTTAATTCAAGATTGCCTGCTGCTAAACGTGAAGCAAGAAATTGTTCATTGCGATAACCTCTTATAAACTTTGTGCCTCCGATCCTGAAAAAATCTGCATCTTCCAGTTTGTCTGATCTGATTTCACCGCCAAAAAGTTTCAAAAGATTAGTTTGCCTTTTAAAAAACGAAAAATAAAAATCAAGGTCGAGATAATATTTCTGAATGGAAAAACTTTCTGCATACCCGAGATTTTGCAATTCGCTGATATTAAAAATCTTTTTATTACCGTATGAATAGTATGTCCTGTATAAAAATCCTTTTGAAGGAACAAAAATATTATCGCGGCTGTCGAACTTTAATTCAAGCCCTGATAGAAAAATCCTTGAGTCAGCAATTACAAAACCCGGATTGGCAATATCCGAAGGAATTACCCGATCGTATCCGCCTAAAAGAGAAATTGTAAATTTATCCGTGAATAGAAAATCACCTTTGAAATCCAGATTACGACGAGTATAAGTTGTGTCCTGAAGACGCTGAAGAAAACCAAAATTAATGTTAAAGGGAAGGTTAAAGAAATAAGGTTCAAAATATTTAAACTCAAGCTCCTGAGTTTCTTTAACTTCCTGCTGATACTTGGCTTCAAGTTTTCGTCCGGTACCGAAAAGATTTCTGAAAGAAACATTTACAAGACCTGTAAAAAATCCATTGTCATCAGTTCCCCGGGGCGGATTGTAGCCGAGTACACCATCGAATGTATTTGTATTTCCTTCCTTTACTTCTATCAGAAGTCCGGACTCATTTTTATTTTTTAAGGAATAAATCTTAGGATCGGCAACAGACTCAAATATATTAAGCCGGTCGAGACGTTCTTTCATTTGCTGCAGAGACTGGGAAGATATAAATTTATTTTTATCAATTTTAATTTCCCTCAGAATGACATAATCTTCTGTTGTTTCATTACCTTTGATCTTTACCTGTTCAACACTTACTTTTGAATTTTCCGTCACAGCAAGTTCTACTTTAATCTTTTCCTCACCGTTATCATTGTAAACAGATATATCTTTCACTGATATTTTTGCAAACGGCAGATCTTTTAATTCATAATTATTCAGTAATTCTTTAATGTCATCATTAAGAATATTGTCATTCAGATTATCACCTATTTTAGTTTCGAATCTATTTAAGATATAATCATCAGAAAATGACGAATTGCCGCTAACAACAATTTTTCCAATGGTAACTTTTTTACCTTCATCTATCTTCAAAATTATATCGACAAATGAAGAATCATTGTTGAAAAAAATTTTGTCTTCGGTAAATTTAACAAAAAGATAGCCGGAGGCTTTATATTTATCGCGTATGGTCCTGAGATCAGCCATATACTGCTCTTCCTTAAAGTCACCGTCTTTTTTAGATACCATTAAATTTATAATGGCATAAGCGGATAAATAATTATTTCCCGAAACGTCGATCGATAAAATTTTTGTCTGAGAAATTGAAATATCTGTTAGTAATAGTATCAGGAATATTACTATAAGTTTTTTTGACATAATTGTGTATCTAATCTAATGTAATATGGAGAAAATAAAAATATATTTAAAAGTTTCAAATTTAATTCACCACTCGCAAATGGAGGGTTTGGGGCAATGCCATTAAGTTAAGCAGCAAAAATTTCCGAAGTCTTATTTTCTGCGCTTCAATATATTTGAAATTTGAATTGAGACTTCGGAAGTTTCTCAGCTTTAAAAACCATATTTTCTTAACTTAATGGCATTGGGTTTTGGTACGATCGTAGATTCCTTCTGAAAGGACTCCTATGGAGGGGTTGTTCTCAAATGAACGAACAATTCCTCATTTAATAACCCACATTTAAAATAAATTTAAATTAATAAAACGTTTTGGACGGCAATGAGAGAAAGAGGCATAAGAAAAAAACTTTTATCTTGAAACTGTACATTAAAATTACGATTTTAACACCTGTTTAAAAAAATGTTTTTAAAAATTTAAGTTTCGAAAGAATCTTAAATTTGTAAGTGCGCAGAAAGCTTTCCGAAGCAAAGACCGCAAATAATTTACCCTCATAGTTAATAATAACTTGTTACGGGAATAAATTAGTTGAAATAATTAAATGTAATCCGGTAAAGATTTTCTTTAACGGGCAATATCTATTGGGAATTTTTGGATAATATCATTGTAGTAGCAATAGATGGTCCTTCAGGGACGGGAAAAAGTACGACAGCCAGGCTTTTGGCAGAGAAATTAAATTTTCTATATATTGACAGCGGTGCAATGTACCGGGCAATTACATTAGAACTTCTTACAAATGAAGTAAAGCCAAATGATACTAAAAAAATTGTAGACCTTACAAAAAATGCTAAGATCACCTTTGAAGGAGAAGAGTTTTTTTTAAACGGCAAAAATGTTACAAAAGAAATAAGATCGCTTGAAGTAACAAATAAAGTCAGCAGTGTAAGTGCAATTAAAGAAATAAGAAAAGTTCTTATAGAAAAGCAAAGAAGCTTTGCAAAAGAAAATTCTGTAGTTATGGATGGCAGAGATATAGGAACTGTAGTTTTCCCTGAAGCAGGTTTTAAATTTTTTCTTGTATGTGAACTAAAGACAAGAGCAGCGAGGAGAAGGCAGGATTTTATTGACAACGGACTGAAGATCCCTGTTGATAAGATCATGGTCGAATTAAAGAAACGAGATGAAATTGATTCAACAAGAAAAGAAAGCCCCTTAAAAAAAGCTAAGAATGCAATTGAAGTAAATACGACAAACATGATAATTGAAGAGCAGGTAAACTTTTTGTACAGAAAGATAAAAGGACTGGATTAATTTAACAAATATTTTTAAACAAGCCCGATAAGGGAATTAAAAAACTAAACCTTTTGAAGAATTAAAATTGTTGGCTTCAAAAGAAAAAAACAATCCCTGAAATAAATCTTAATTTTATACAGGGATGCGGAGGAAATAAAAAACATGGTTGAAACAGAAACAGCCGAAATTGCAACAGAAGATGTAAAAGAAAAGAAACCGGTTACAAACAATCAAAAAGAAGATAAGATCAAAATCCTTGTCAGTGACTATGATGAAGATGAGTATAAAAAAATGCTCAGCCTTTATGAAAAGACTTTTAATGTAATTAAGGAAAATGAACTTGTAAAAGGTAAGATAGTTGCGATCAATGGTGATGATGTTTTAATTGACATCGGCTCAAAATCCGACGGCAGAGTTTCAGTAAATGAATTCGCAGATCAGAGCGAGATCGTCGTAGGAAATGAGATCGAGGTTTTTCTGGAAAAGATCGAGGATAAAGAAGGACAGCTTGTACTTTCAAAGAAGAAAGCTGACTCGATGAAGATGTGGGATAGAATTGTTGATTCACAGAAAAACGGAACAGTTGTTAAAGGTAAATGTATCAGAAGAATTAAAGGTGGATTTGTTGTTGATCTCAGTGGATTGTCAGCGTTCCTGCCGGGTTCTCAGATCGATACAAAGCCAATCAGGGATTATGATGAGTATGTTGGAAAGGTGATGGATTTCAAGATCATTAAAGTAAATAATACAAACGAAAATATTATAATCTCTCACAAGGTTCTGATCGAAGAATCAATGGCCGGACAAAGAGAAGAATTACTTAAGACCATTCAAAAAGGAATGACGCTGAAGGCAGTTGTAAAAGCTATTACTGACTTTGGAGTTTTCGTTGATCTGGGCGGCCTTGACGGATTAGTTCATATAACTGATCTTTCATGGGGCAGGATAAATCATCCGAGTGATGTTGTAAAACTTGATCAGCATATCGAAGTTTATGTTCTTGAATTTGATCCGGAGAAACAAAGAGTTTATCTTGGGTTGAAACAATTGCAGAAACATCCATGGGATGATGTTCAGAATAAATATAAGATCGGTGATAAAGTTTCAGGTAAAGTTGTATCATTAACAGAATACGGTGCATTCATTGAAATTGAAAAAGGCATTGAAGGATTGATCCATATCAGTGAAATGTCATGGACACAGCATATTACAAATCCGACACAAATGGTTTCTATGGGACAGGTCGTTGAAGCACAGATCCTGACAATTGATTCGGATAATAAGAAGCTTTCATTAGGCATGAAACAGCTGACGCCAAATCCTTGGCAAAGCCTGCTCGATAAATTTCCCGTCGGTACAAAGCATAAAGGTAAAGTCTGCAATATAACTAACTTTGGAATTTTTGTTGAACTTGAGGAAGGTGTTGACGGATTAGTTCATATTTCAGATCTTTCATGGACAAAAAAAATACTTGATATAGGTGAATTTGTAAAAGTAGAAGATGAACTGGAAGTTGTTATACTCGGTGTGGACGTTGCAAATCAGCGTATCTCTCTTGGTAGAAAACAATTGCTTGATAATCCGTGGGATAAACTGGAAGATAAGTATAAAGTCGGAACTGAAGTGGAATGCAAGATCATAAAGCCAATTGATAAAGGAATTATAGTCGAGCTTCCTGACGAAGTTGATTCTTTCATTCCGGCATCACAGCTGTCGATTATTCCTATTAAAAACTTCAGCGATCTTTACAAGACCGGTGATACTTTAATGGCTGAAGTCATAGAATTTGATAAAAATAATAAGAAGGTTGTACTATCAGTTATTGAATATCTAAAAGATAAAGATCAGGTTGAGATCGATGAATATACAAACAAATTCAAGATACCAAAGAAATTTTCTCCTAAAGAAATTCAGGAGAAGACAAGGAGTTTTGAATCTGAACAAATAGATTTCAAAATTGAAGATATAATTGGTGAAGATGTTCCTGAGATCAATCATCCTCCGGTAGTTACTATCCCGGGAGAAACTACACCTTCAGTAAAAGCTGATACTCCTGAGAAAGATGTAATTCTTGAACCTAAAGAAGCAGCTAAAACTGACGAGAATAAAGTATAGAAGTTATATAAGATCTAATATTAAACCCGGTTAAGTAATTATCCGGGTTTTTTTTTACATAATTTTAAAAGACTTCTCCGGATATTTTCAGCACATTATGCACCGTGGCGTCAGGACTTAGTCCTGACGCAAACGCCTTCCAAAGTTGAGTTCCATTTAGTATTGAAACACCGTGGCGTCAGGACTTAGTCCTGACGCCAGCGCCTCAAAAATTAAAAAGGGTTAATTCAGAATTACTTAGAAAGAATAATCTTTTTGATATCAGATACTTTATCCGAAGAAAGATTATAAAAATACACCCCTGATGGTGTATCGAATAAATTAATATTTAATTTGTAACCTCCCGGTGAGAAACTATGATTGATTAACTTCTTAATCAACTGACCTTTTAAATTGTAAATTTCCAAAATATAGTATGATCGTTCCTTTATATCAAACTTTATTGTCGTAGAACTATTGAATGGGTTAGGATAATTTTGAAACAGATTGAAATGCTGGGGGATTTGGTTAGAGATATTCTCAATCTTAACGAGCAGTTGTCCACCGGTTATTGTATTAAAAATTCTACCTCCCGTACCGCATGTCCAAAAAAACGCTGTCATTTAAAGATGTAATATCTAAGATAAAACCTGTTGAGATTTGCTCTCTTCGCCAGTTGACTCCTTGGTTTGTTGTTTTATAAAGTCTGCTAAAATTTCCTCCAATAAATCCTATGCTATCACTACTAAACTTAATGCAACGAACAAATTCCTGTACGTCACTCAATACTGAAATTTCAAACCAATTCGAACCAAAGTCTGTTGTCTTGTAAACTTTGTTTGATCCGGCTGCTACAGTGAATCCCGTAAAATTATTAATAAACGAAACCTTATAAAAATCACCTGTACCAGCGAGTGAGAATGAAAGCCAGTTCTCCCCACCGTTTGTTGTTTTATGAATTGTAGCTCCCCCATCAACTCCTATTCCATTCAAGCTATCTTTAAAATAAAGATCACGAGGCCAACCTGATGTTACCGATGTTACAAAAGTTTTTCCCCCATCAGTTGTTTTTTTTACATCACCACTACCCATAATATTATTTTCTCCAATCCATCCTGTCATTTCATTTATAAAAAAAACTGAAAAATAGTTTCCGTCCTGACCGGCTGTTCCATTCTCAATTATTATCCAATTAACACCCCCGTTTGTAGTTTTCAAAATTGTTGCAAACCAACCGACCGAGTAAGCTACGTTTTGATTGACCGCATGAATTCCAAATAAGGGTTTACTAGGAACGTTGGTGGTTTGTAAATACCAGTTAACACCATTATTTGTAGTCCTGATTATTGTTCCACCCTCCCCACAGGCCCATAAAATGTTATTCCCGACATATTGTATATCTCTTAATGCCGCAGTTGTTCCGGATTGTTGAGTAACCCATTGAGACATAGTTAAAGACGAAAAAAAATTAATGAATAGAAAAATTAGAATTATATTTTTCATAACGGAACAAATTGTAATTTATAAGATTGGGGAAAATATTCATATTTGTTCTTCATTTAATTTAGAACTGCTGTAAGTAATAAAACTTAAGGTTCTTTATTTGAAGAATCAATTGTAAGCCAAGGGTAACATAGGATCAATTGCGTCAGGACTAAGTCCTGACGCCACAGTCAACCCTTATTTTTTTTAAGAGTCAATAGTAAGACAGGGCAACATAGGTCAATTGCGTCAGGACTAAGTCCTGAAGTAAAGAAACACAGGAAAACTTTACCTTTGAATGGAGATGATATAGCGTCAATTGCGTCAGAACCAAGTCCTGACGCCACAGTCAAAATTGTAAATCTTCAAAATCAGAAAATTTATTTTATGAAGATCATTTTTCTAGTTTCTATAAACAGAATATCGATATCATCAAAATCTCTCGCTTCTAATTTATAAAAATAAATTCCTGAAGAAAGAATTTTTCCTGTAAGTGAAAAAGCGTCAAACCTTATTGAGTAATTTCCTTCACGCTGCTTTTCATCTTTTAAGACCGTGATCTCCTGTCCGAGAATATCGAATACTTTTATCTTAACGATTGAAGGCTTTCCGAGCCGGTAATTAATGTTTGTAGAAGGATTAAAAGGGTTTGGATAATTTTGTTCAAGCGCAAAGCTAACGGGAACAACATCTTCGCCGGTCACTGTTTTCAATATCAGATTTTCAGGGTCGATCTTAAAGCTGACAGGTTTGCTTGTAATTATAAAATCAAAAGTCTGATTTCGTAAATTATTGAATACGGTAAAAGAAGTATCGCCGCGCTGAGTAATGATTTTAATATTTACCGGCATCGTAAAGAATGCAGGATTTGTATTTGCAGTTTGAAATAAATTAACTGAAGCTCTGTATAAATTTGTGTTAATACTTTCAGTGCTCCAGCTGACATTATACTTTGGATAATTTTCGCCATAGATCCACTGTGTAAAAAAATAATTCAGATCCGAGCCGTGAACTTTTTCCGCAACGCGTTGAAAGTCTTCTGTTACAGCAGTATTGTATGCGATTGACGTATCCAATGAATAATTTCTTAATATCCTGAAAAATGTTGAATCTCCCACAACTCCTCTCAGCATGTGAAGAACAACACAACCTTTTGCGTAACTCCTGTTGCCGCTGAAAATTTCATTTATTGAATTTACGTCCTGAACATAAATTGAACCGACAGCATTTTTGGCATCCGACATTCTGAACTTCATAAACTCATTATATCCGGTTTTACCATTTACTGCTTCATTATAAATAGCTTCGCCAAATGTAGCAAAGCCTTCATTGAGCCAGATATTTTCCCAGTTCCTGCATGTTATCTTATCACCGAACCATTGATGTGTAAGCT
>JBDSYA010000287.1:0-8880 GCA_039925865.1 Ignavibacteria bacterium | reverse complement strand
ACTCGTAATAATGTCTGAATACATCCACCTTCATAATCACACTCACTATTCTTTATTAGATGCCATCTCAACAGTTGGCGGTCTCGTTGATGCGGCAGTGGAGAATAAAATGCCGGCAGTTGCGCTGACAGATCACGGTGTGATGTACGGGATAATGGAGTTTTACAACAATGCAAAATCCAAAGGGATCAAACCAATAATCGGCTGCGAAGTATATGTGGCTCAGTCAGGTTCACGATTCGAAAAAGGCAAACGAATTGTTAAAGCTGTTGAAGAAATAGAAGAGCAAAGCCTTGAAAACTCTGACGGGCTGACATCTTCTAATATTAATTACGCTCACCTTATTCTTCTTGCAAAAGATGAAGCCGGCTACAGGAATTTATTGAAGCTTACTTCTATCGGCCATACCGAAGGTTATTATTATAAGCCGCGTATCGATCTTGAAGTTTTAAATCAGTACGGTAAAGGACTGATAGCAACGTCGGCATGCGCAGGCGGGGTTATCTCGTGTTATATTACAAGAGATGATATGAAGACCGCCGAGAAAATGACCGGCATTTATAAAGATATTTTCGGTGAAGACTTTTATCTGGAAATTCAGGATCACGATATTCCTGCCGAGAAAAAAGTAATGGCTGCAATGCCAAAGCTTGCAAAGAAATTCGGGCTGAAGCTGATCGTGACAAATGATGTACATTATATAAAACGTGAACACGCAGTTGCCCATAATATTTATCTTCACATCAGCGCTAAGCAGTCTGCAAAAGCAGGAAAAGTTTATGAGCCAAAAGATCTGCTGACGAATTTAAGATACGGAACAGATCAGATCTATTTCAAATCTGCAGATGAGATGTGCCTTCTTTTCAAAGATTATCCCGAAGCGATCCGCTCAACACTTGAAGTTGCCGACAAATGTAACGTTGAGCTTGACACTTCAAAAAACTTCATGCCAAATTACCAAATACCTGAAGAAGAAAAAAAACATGCTCCGACATTTGATGAATATCTTGAGAAACTTTCTTTTGTAGGGCTGAAAGAAAAATTTGGCGATTATACTAAGGAAGCCGAAGACCGGCTGAAGTTCGAACTTGAGGTTATAAAGAAAATGGATTTCTCCGGATACTTTTTAATTGTTCAGGATTTCATAAGCTATGCAAAGAGCATTGGGATACTTGTAGGCCCGGGCAGAGGCAGTGCGGCCGGGAGCCTTGTATGCTATTGTATCGGTATCACAAATGTTAACCCTCTCGATTATGACCTGCTGTTTGAAAGATTTTTAAATCCTGAAAGAATTTCAATGCCGGATATAGACATCGATTTTCAGGATGACAGAAGAGATGAAATTATACAATATGCAAAAGAGAAATACGGTGAAAATTCAGTTGCGCAGATAGTTACTTTTAATAAGCTTGCTCCGCGCGGAGTTTTAAAAGATGTTGGAAGAGTCCTCAACTTTCCTTTTCAGGAAATTAATGATCTTACAAAAACAATTCCCATACTTTTTGGAAAAGTTAAAAAACTTTCCGAGTGCATGAAGGAAGAGCCTGACTTCAAAAAATATTTTGATTCCGGTGATACTTTTCAAAAAACAGAAAAGAAAAAACTTTATGACTATTGTCTTGTACTGGAAAACCTGAATAAAAATTCTTCGATCCATGCTTCCGGCCTTGTGATAGCTCCCGGAAATGTTACTGATTACACGCCTTTGTCAAAAGTCACAGGTGAAGACAATGTATTTTGCACGCAGTATGATATGAATCAGCTTGAAGATGCTGGATTGATCAAAATTGATTTTCTCGGACTAAAGGAATTAAAAGTTATCGGCAAAGCACTCAAGCTTATAAACGAAAGGTACAAGACCAGTCTTACGATCGATAACATTCCTCTGGATGATGAAAAAACTTATGAATTATTTTCTTCAGGTGCTACGATCGGGATATTCCAGTTTTCCAAAAGCAAAATGAGAGAGTATCTTGCGAAGCTGAAACCGAAGAACATTAATGATCTTGCCGCAATGAATGCGCTTTACCGGCCGGGTCCGATGAAGTTAATTCCGGATTTTATTGACAAAAAATTTGGCAGAAAGCCGATCACTTATCCTCACCCGATAATGGAAAAAACTCTGAAAGAAACTTACGGCATCATAGTTTACCAGGAGCAGGTGATGCAGATCGCACGTGATATAGCCGGATTTACACTTGCAGAGGCTGATAATATGAGAAAGGCAATGGGTAAAAAGATCAAAGAGAAAATGATACAGATCAAAGAAAAATTTGTCAGTGGCGCAGTAAAGAATAATGTTTCAAAAAAAGTAGCGACTGAAATTTTTACTTTGATGATGGATTTTGCTGATTACGGATTTAATAAATCGCACGGTGTTGCTTATTCAATACTTGCATTTTACGGGGCATATTTGAAAACACATTACCCGCTTGAGTTTCTGACAATTTCAATGGCCTGCAGGAAAGGTGATGAGATCGAACTTCAGCAGCTTGCTAATGAATGCCGGAAAATGAAGACATGTTTAAAGCCGCCTGATATTAATGAAAGTGAAATGGATTTTTCCACAAGATATTTTGAAAAAGGTGACGCAATCGGAGAAATACTTTACGGACTCAGCGCGATCAAGAATGTCGGTGAAAAGGCTGCTTTGAATATTATGGAAGAAAGAAATTTAAACGGTAATTACAAAAGCTTCATGGATTTTCTTAAACGTGTTGACCTGAGACTGGTTAACAAAAAGGCTTTAGAAAATTTGATCTTTGCCGGAGCATTTGACAGTGTCGAAAGTAACAGGAGAAAGCTTTTTCTGAATATGGAACGTGCGACTTATTATGCAGCCCGCTACAGCACAAGCCAGGAGGCAAACGGACAGGAAGACCTTTTCGGAGTGAACAAAGAAAGGAAACATATAGAAGAATATATTATTCAAAGTTATGATGAATTTCCTGAAGCAGAAAAATACAATAAAGAAAAAGCCTCAATTGGTTTTTACGTTACCGGCCATCCTTTAACAAAATACGAAAAAGATATTCAGAACTTTATAGATCTGACATTTGGCGAGGAACCATCTGAAATAGATTTTGTAAAAATGAAATCAGCGACCATGTGCGGTGTTATAAACGATGTTCAGATAAAGGTATCCAAGAAAGGTAATAAGTTTGTTGTATTTAATCTTGTTGATCTTTACGGATCCGGAGAATGCATTGCGTTCAGCCGGCTGTATGATGCGAAGATAAGGTTGTTTGAAAACGACAGCCCGGTAGTTGTCCGCGGTGTGCCTGAGGAAAACGGTGATAAGATCAAGCTTACTGTTGACGAGATATACAGCATTGACACATTCCTTGAAATGTTCACAAAAAATCTTATCCTGAGCATACACGGAAAGAATACGGATGTGTCTAAAATTTTATCCATTAAAAATATTGTGACTGAAAATCAGGGAAACTCAAATCTGTTTTTCAACGTTGTCAATGGCTCTCAACCAAGAGCATTCAAATCACGTGAGTATAAAATAAAAGCAACAAAGGAATTAATTTCGAACTTGAAAAATATAGTTGGAGAAAATAACTTAAAGCTAAACTAATCACTTATTAAATATTATAGAAAGGAAAACAAATGGAACCAATAGAATTCACAGACGCAACCTTCGAACAAGAAGTACTTAAATCAGAGGTACCTGTATTAGTTGATTTTTGGGCAGTTTGGTGCGGACCATGTAAAATGATAGCGCCTGTAATTAAAGAACTTGCCGGAGAATATGAAGGGAAAATCAAGATCGGAAAAGTTGATGTCGATAATAATCAGAATGTTTCAGTCAAATACGGTATCAGAAGCATTCCGACACTTTTAATATTTAAAGACGGAAAAATCGTTGAACAAATAGTCGGTGCTTTGCCAAAAGCTCAAATAGTTCAAAAACTTGAAGCACAACTGAAAGAAACAGTAAGTTAACTCTTAAACTAATTTTAAAAAAATGGGATTTTGCATTGTGTAAGATCCCATTTGTTTTTAAAAAACTCTATGAAAATTCTATTCTTAAAAAAGCTTTTAGCAATTAAATTTACTGTGTTTATTTGTTTGAATATAATTTCATGCGAAAGTGAAAAGAAACCGGCAGCGCAGAATGAAACCGAAACTTCAAAAGATAATATAAAATCTGTCGAATCAGGCAATAACTTTATTATCAGTTATGATCTGACGGGGATGATCAATGGAACTATGACGGTTTATAAAAATGGTAATAATATCAGGCAGAAGATTAATTCTGAAATTATGGGAATGAAAAACAGTACAAACGTTTACATCATTAATAATGATGTTTACAATGTGACTGAGATAGGCGATAAAAAATTTGGCAATAAAACAAACCTTGAGGATTATAATAAATTAAAACAAACGGGTGAGACGATAACGGATTTTAAAGAATTCGAAAAATTTATAAGCGGTAAAAAAGTGATTGGCACAGAAAGTATCATCGATAAAAATTGCGAGATCTATGATCTGAATAATGGTATTAAACTTTCCGTCTTTGATAAAAAATATATTCTTAAGATCCGGAACAATGATTTCATGGCAGCCGCCACTAAGCTTGATATGAATCCCGTAATTACTGCAAACGAATTTGAAATTCCGAAGGATGTTGATTTCAAAAATACTGACCCTTCCAAAATAAAAAAAGAAACGCTTGATTCAATTACCAAGAATCTGCAGAAATAAAAATAAAAGCTTTTCTAATATCGATAACAAATATCAGACTTACAGACTTACAAAATTATTTTCACTCTCCTATTATTTTCACTAAAACTCTCTTCTTTCTTTTACCGTCAAACTCTCCATAAAATATTTGTTCCCATGGTCCGAAGTCAAGTTTGCCTTTTGAAACTGCCACGACAACTTCTCTTCCCATGATCGTCCGTTTCAGATGAGCATCAGCATTATCTTCAAACGAATTATGCTTATAGCGGGAATGAGGTTTTTCCGGAGCAAGACCTTCAAGCCACGTTTCAAGATCCTGATGAAGGCCGCTTTCATCATCATTGATGAAGACACTCGACGTAATATGCATAGCATTACACAGCAGAAAACCTTCGCTGATACCGCTTTCACTCAGACATAAATCTATTTGAGGAGTTATATTTATGAAGTCTCTCCTGTTATTTATTTCAAACCAAAGTTCTTTTCGGTAATGTTTCATTGTAAAAAATTTTTAGTTTTAATTGACCGATAATGGTTTTGCGAAAAGAGAAAAATCATTTTAGTTGATTTTTGAATTTGTACAACATCGGTATGAACGTATAAAAATTTTTGAGTTCTTCCGCTGACATTCTTTTTTTCTCAGAAATATCCGGTTTATAAATATCTTTCCATGGATCGGTAGCCACATAAATATTACCTTCATCATCAAAAGTAATAGCTTCCGGAGCAATACCAATTATATCATTCATATCGGGATGCAATGGAACGGACAGATCCATTTTTTTTACAACAGATCTTTCAACGGTGAAATCATCGTTAAATTTTATGTAAAACATATTTTTCCGGTTGCGGTCTATCCCGTAAAGGTTATTATCGTCAACAGAATATAATCCGCAGATAGTGCTTATCTGTAGCTCTTTTGTCCCAATCGTTTTAAGCTCATTTGTCTTTCGGTTTAAAATATATAATATTGTGCTGTCCGAAAACTCGGTGCCTTTTACCTGGAAATTTTCCAGACCGAGGAAAAAATAATTCTCCGTTGCAGAAAATCCTTCAAAACTTATATTGTCAAAAGTATGAGCATAAACCTCTTTTGGAAGTTTTAGCCTCTTAATGGTCAGCAGCGAATCGAATGTCAGAATATCCTTATTAAATGTAATTTCATAGATACCTTCTTTCTGTCTGTAAATCTCAGGATCATATGAACTGTATTCATGTCCTTCTATCGAAAGAAGTATTTTATTATTAAGACTATCATAAAAAATATCCTCCATATCCCTTTTCTTGAATTTTTGAAAAAGAATATTCAGCTGTTCAGAAAAAAATATTTCTGTAATTTCTATGACGGGGGGATTTACCTTTTCATCGACAGAAAGCCGGTTAATTTTTCCGATATCGTCACACGAAATAAATATTTTCTTTCCAAGATTCATACCAACATAAAATAACCCGGAGGTCTGATCTGTACGTTTACCGGAAGAATCTTTCATCCAAATGGGATAGTTATCGATGGGTTTTATATCGTCGGAGCTGACAAAGTAAAACTTTATAAAAACGATTATTGCTATTAGGGGGAAAAAAACTCTGATTACGTGTCTCATTAATTATTATCTTATTCTACTTTATGTAGGTATTAATAGTTCCGGGATGTATGGAATCAAAATATGAAATATCTTTTTAACATGAAGTCTGAATTTCAGAAATCTTAAATATTGTCAATAACTTGTGCTGACTTAAAATACAAGAAATAGCGAGGTTAGCTAAAAAAAAGATCAACTCAATTAAAATGCACCTAAGTGAACCTGAAAAATAAGTTTTCATATTTGTTATCCCGTTAAGCTTTATTGTTAAATTCTTTTATAAAATGGAATGAAAACCGGAAGTTGCAAAGAGAAGTTACCTATTTTTTTGGTTTGGGATTTAATTTGATTTGAAATTGGTAATTTCGGATTTGCCTGCCCGATTGTAAATAATTGTTTTAAACTAAAGTTCAGGCGTGGTATTTACTCTGACTGTAGATTTTTGGTTTTAAATTAGTTTGAAGAGGTTGTTACTCATTCTGTTCCTCATTACTCATTACTCATTACTATTACTCATTACTCATTGCTCATTACAATTACTAATTGAAAAAGCGTCAGAGTTCCGGTAAAAACCGGAGACTCTGACACAGAAAAAGTATCTAAAAGAATTTTGTAGTAATTATTTCCGCCCACTTTTGTCAACTGCTAATTGTTAACTGTTCTCTACTTCAAAAGCGTCATCTTCTTTGTATTGATAACATTGCCGTCAGCTTCCCCCGAAGGGGTGGATACCCACAGTTTATAAAAGTAAACTCCGCTTGCTAAATTACTCCCGTCAAAATCAACCTCATAATATCCGGCATTTTGTTTTTCATTTACCAAAGTTGCAACCTCATTTCCCAATACATCATAAATTTTAAGAGATGTGATACTGCTAACTGCTAACTGGTAACTGATAACTGTATTCGGATTGAACGGATTCGGATAGTTCTGCGATAAAGAATACTTTTCAGGAATTCCAATTGAAACTTCATTCTGCAGATCAAAATATTCATAGTGGCCGTTGTAGTCAATTTGTTTTAATCTGTATTTATATTCTCCCGAGTTCAAATTTCTGTCTACATAAGTATAATTTTGAGGAACATTCGTAGTACCATTCCCTGAAACAAAATTAACCATTGACCATTCATTATTCACCAATGACCGCTCTATTTCAAATCCCGAATTATTAATTTCACCCAAAGTTGTCCAGTTCAATCTAACACTATTCCCTGTTACAGTTGAAGCAAATGAAGCAAGTTCAACAGGCAAAGGCACATCTATATTTCTAAAATAGAAATTTTGAATAATTATATTATAGGTTTGATTTTCCGGAAAATAAGCGACTCTATATTCTCTGGGATAATAACCTGCCTGAGTAGCTAGATAAGCTTGTTTGATTGGTAAAATAACATCAGGGTTTGTCAATAAAAATGCCCGTGTAACCATTGGTTCTACGAAAAATATTTTTTTATGATAAAACCCATATATAAGTACTTTTGTAAAAACTCCTCCATGATAAACCGCATCTGACGTATCACCCCAGTGAGTACCGTGAAACGGAATTGCAACAGGATCAGGACTGTAATCAGGAACCACATTTTGCGGGGGTAAAATTGAATCAGGCCCAAACGCTACAGCTTCACGCTCGCTTCTTGTTACCATCACAAAATGGAAATCAAAATGAGGATTATCATAGATTCCCGGAGGTGGATGTCCGTGCGGATTCCAGCCAAAGAACATATGGTTGACCAATGTATCGTCACTGGTTATTGGGAAATATAAAACAGTGGATGTTTGTATTGAATCTAAATTATTAAATGCGCCAGGTGTCATTTCTACACCTATCTGCTGCCGTTGACCTGAGGAATTTACGTTAACCCATGTCCGAACCATACCGTTTCCAAACATAACAGAATCTCCGTATAATTTCGTCTGAGAATTTGAGTAATTTGAAAGGGACAGAATGATTATAATTGAAAATACAGATAGTGAAATTTGTGATTTATGATGTAGCATCTTCATAATTTTTCTCCTTAAAATTTTTTATAATTTGATTTTGTTTTACCTTTTTTAAAATGTATTTCAGAATACTTTGATACTAACAATTCATTTAATCATCTATGTAAATCCCGAGAAGTAATCTTTCATAGTTTAATCTCCGGCTAAAAAATTTTCATTAATCTGATTCTTTGCAAAATACGAAAGACAGTAAGAAGTTGCAATAGGTAGTTTTGTTAAATGGCGGATAAAAAAGTTTTCTAATTTGATTTGGAATTTGGAATTACGATTTGATATTCACAATAGACTATTCACAATAACGATTAACGAATCGCAAATCCGTCCAAACTATGGAATTTATAAATTGAATTTTTCTTTTCGATTTCATTCGCTTTCTTTTGAAAAATTATGAATCCATCCTTCATAGGCAATGGAACGAATCGCGATCAATCGCGATATCTACATTATCTAACGGATTGTTAATAAAATCTTAAATGACTATATTTTATGCTTATAAAAAATAAAACCCTTTTAAAAATATAAATGGCAATAAAAATTGGCGACAAAGCTCCGGATTTCACTTTAGTTTCATTCACACCTTCCAATGATCCTGTTGATATCA
>JBDSYA010000286.1:0-12892 GCA_039925865.1 Ignavibacteria bacterium | reverse complement strand
ACTACACTAAACTAATCATAATATTAGTATCATTAGTATTAATTACTTTGATTAAGAAAGAATCTGTTCATAATTATCTTAATAAGCTTTCGGTTGCATTATTAATACTTGCGATCGCAAATCTTCTTTTAAGTTTTGATCCCAAAAAACTTTCTCCGGAAAATATAGCTTTAAAACAAACATCAGATTATTTAAATACACTTGCTATAAACGGGAAAGAGATCTATTACAATCATGCCTTTATTCCGTTTTACTCTGATAAATTTTACAAAGAATCTCCCATGAATTTTAAACGTCTTTTAACAGGTAATCTCAAGGATGCAAAGCCGGGTTCGATCATGATCTGGGATTCTCATTACAGCTACAGGCCAAAAGATATGAAGAATGATGTTCAGCTTGAAATGCTTAAAAATGATTCAGCCTACAAACTTCTTCAGACCATCAACTCCAATGACAACAGATTTTCTTCATTTGTTTTTGAAAAGGTCAATTGAAAACAATGTCAAAGAAAGAAATTTGCCTGGTCTACGGCGGCGGCGGTTTTATAGGGTCGCATCTTTGCGAATGTCTTCTTGATAATGGATATGAAGTTGTTATCTTTGACAAGCTGAATTTCACAAAGAAAAATATAATCAGTATACTGGATCGCTTAAAGGTTATAGAAGGAGATTTTAATAATGAAGTTGATCTGAAAAATTCTCTTAACGGTGTGGATTATGTTTATCATCTTGTCAGCTCAACTCTTCCCGCATCTTCAAATGAAAATCCCATTTATGATGTAGAGTCAAATCTGATATCCTCTTTAAAGTTGTTTAAAGAATGTTCGATAAGAAATATTAAAAAGCTGATCTTCTTATCTTCAGGCGGTACTGTATATGGAATACCTGAAACCTTACCGGTAAAAGAAAATTATTTTTCCAGCCCCATCTGTTCCTACGGAATTGTTAAGCGAACTATTGAAGAATATTTATTTCTGTTTAATAAAATGTATGGACTGAACTATAATGTTTTCAGGCTTTCAAATCCTTATGGTGAAAGGCAAAATCCTAATGCAGCTCAGGGTGCGATCGCGGTTTTTGTTAATAAAGCTATTCATGAAGAGCCAATAGAAATCTGGGGAGACGGCAAAATTGTAAGAGATTATATCTATGTAAAAGATGCTGTGGAAGTACTGACCAGAGCTATTAAAATAAAATCAACGGAAAGTGTTTTTAATCTCAGTTCGGGACAGGGTCATACAATAAATGAGCTTATCGAAGTAATAAAAAAGATATCAGGCAAAAAGCTTAACATCAATTATAAAGATTCCCGGAATGTAGATGTTCCTGTTAGTATTCTTGATAATGAACTTGTGAAAAAAGTATTCGATTGGAAACCCAATACGACAATAGATGACGGCATAAGAAGAACGTACGATTACTTACTGAAGGCAGATATTTAATGAATGACAATTCAAACATTTCATTATCGGTATTTTTCCCGGCCTATTATGATGAGAAAAATATTGGAAAAGTAGTGGACTCTGCCGTCAGAGTATTGCAGGAAATGTATTTGAAAGATTATGAAGTTATAATTATTGAAGACGGAAGTCCTGATAAAACGGGTGAAGTTGCCGATATGCTTGCGGAGAAATATTCAAAGGTACGTGTTATTCATCACGAAAAAAATATTGGATATGGCGCTACGCTTAAAGACGGATTTTTGAGCGCTAAGCTGGATTATGTTTTTTATACTGACGGAGACAATCAATTTGACCTGGATGAATTGAAAAAATTTGTTGCCTTGATTCCTTACTCGGATATTGTCGTTGGTTACAGGAAAGCAAAACAATATTCCTTATACAGGAAGTTTACTTCATTATGCTACAACTATCTTCTCAAACTTATATTTGATATTCATTACTGGGATATAGACTGCGCATTTAAACTCTTCAAAACTGACCTCTTTAAAAAGATCAAAATAAATTCTGTCGATGCTTTTATTGATGCAGAGATAATGCTTAAAGCAAAATTGCTTGATTATTCGGTCACCGAAGTAGGTGTAATGCACCTTCCCAGGCTGGACGGCATCTCAACAGGAGCCAGGCCTTCAGTAATTATTAGAACTATAAAAGAAGTTTTTGAATACAGGAAAGAATATTTCAGGGAATTGAGAGACAAAGCTAGACTTTCTTAACTCCTTTAACATAATACTGTCCGCCTAGAGGAATTTTACCGAGATAGAATTCTACAGGCCGTAGAAATTTCAGTGAGGCAGGAAAGAAAAGTGAATAATTCTTTTGATCAACTTCCAATCCCGCATGCTTCATCAAATCTAATGTTTCTTTCATATTCAATAATATTGCGTCGGTATCCCACGGGCATGTATTTACAATGTGACGGGTAACGGGATTATAAGGATTGTGCTCAAAGATATACACTGTCCCATTTTTCCGGAGCATTTTATTAATTGTTTCAATAGCATCATTTCTTTCGGCAGGCTTTATATGATGGAAAACACATGAGATAAATATGAGATCAAATTTATCTTCAAAAGAATCGATATTATTCTTATTTAACTCGAAGAAACTGAGACCGGGATTTTCTTTTTCTGCAATGCTTAAACTTTTTTCTGAAATATCACTGCCGTAAACATTTGCCTTTGGAAAAAATTGAGAAAAGAATTTTAGATTTCTTCCTATGCCGCATCCGAATTCCAAAATATTATCAGGCTCATTGCCCAATGTCTCTTTTACCAATCTTACCTTATATTCTGCGAAGTAAGTGTTCTCTTCACCGAAAAAATCGAGTTGCTCATCAAGTATGTTTTCATATTGTCCGGCAAACTTGTCAAAATCTACCTTCTCAATATCTGTATTGCTGTTTTTTTTCAACTGTCGAGTTTATAATATTTCAATCTGAGTGAGTTTCCGAGAACGGTCACAACATCACTGAAAGCCATCAGCATTGCCGCCATCACAGGGCTTATGATTATTCCGAAAGGAACGAATACACCTGCTGCAAACGGAATTGCTGCTGCATTATAAAAGAATGCCCAGAAAAAATTCTGCTTAATTATCTGAACAGTCTTTCTTGAAAGCTTGATTGATCTCAAAATATTGTTAAGATCTTCTTTGACCAGAATAATATCGGCAGAATCGATAGCGATATCCTGACCGGTGCCGATTGCAATACCAACGTTGGCTTTCGCCAGTGAAGGAGCGTCATTGATTCCGTCACCTACCATCGCAACATTTTTGTTCTCGGACTGAAGTTTAGAAATGATCCGTTCCTTTTCATCAGGTAAAGTTTTGAAAGAGTAATTTTTTATGTTTAACTGTTTAGCGGTTTTCCCGGCAGCATTTTCATTATCCCCGGAGATCATAAAAATTTCAAGCTTTCTCTCCCTTAGCTTCTTTATAGCTTCCTCAGCTTCATCTTTTATTTTATCTTCGATCTCAATAACTCCTTCTATCCTGTTATCAATGCTTACAAATAAATTGTTATTACTGGTCTGAAATAAAATATCACTGAGGGAAACATTTTTACTTTTAATGAAATTTTCATTTCCGATCATAACATGTTTTTCATTAACGATCGCACTGACACCAAAACCGGTTTCATTTAAAAAGTCTCTTATATTTTTTTCCGGCTTGAGATTTTTATCAATACCATAATTAACTATAGACTTTGCGATCGGGTGATTAGAAAATTTTTCGACGGTATAAACATATCTCATAAGTTCATCCTTGCTCATGTTTTTTAAAACATAAATATTCTTAACTGCCATTTCACCGGTGGTAAGTGTTCCTGTTTTATCAAAGCAGATAGTATCGATCTTCACAAGATTTTCGATTGCATCAACATTGTTAAACAGGATCCCGTTTTCAGCGGCCCTTCCCACACCTATTATTATTGCGATAGGAGAAGCCAGTCCTAATGCGCAAGGACATGCAATGATCAGCACCGAAACGGCAAACAGAAGCGACTTATCAAATTCAGATCCTATAATGAAATACCATACTAAAAAGGTTATTAGAGCAATTGCAATAACAACCGGTACAAAAACTGCGGATATGCGGTCTGCCAGTTTCTGAATTTTAGGTTTTGTATTTGATGCATCTTTGACAAGAGCAATTATTTTAGAAAGCATGGTATCCTTACCAACTTTTTCGGCTATCATTCTTGCAAATCCATTTCGCAAAATTGTTCCGCTCATAAGATGATCGCCTTTCTTTTTCTCAACAGGAAGGCTTTCACCGGTCATTGCACTTTCATCTACCACACAAAACCCTTCTTCCAGAATGCCGTCGACAGGAATTTTATCTCCGGTTTTTATAAGCACAATATCGTTAACAAGAACTTTCTTAAAAGGAATATATAATTCATTTCCGTCACGAATCACATTTACCACTTTTGCCTGCAGTTCCTTTAATTTCCTGATTGAAGTCTGTGTCTTGGATTTTAATACTGCTTCAAGATAATTCCCGATCAGTATGAATGTAATGATCATAGCAGCAGTTTCAAAATAAACTTCATTGGAACCTGCAAGTGATGGTATCCTTAAATCAAAAAGTATATTTACTGAAATTATAAGACTGTAAAGATATGAAGACATACTCCCTAAAGTTATTAGAGTATTCATATCCGACGATTTGTTTTTTAAAGATGTGACTGCACCTTTAATGAATTTATCCCCGCACCAGAATATTACAACTGTAGTAAATAAGAATAATAATATTAAAGAAATGTCTTCGGATAACGAAATAAAGCTTAATAAGGATATGTGATCTTTCATGCTTATGGCCATTATCAGGAGAGAAAGCACGATTGAAAAGATGATCTTAATTTTCTGTCTCTTAAGATTTAATTTTTTAATTTGCTCAGCCTCATATTCATCATCTTCTCCAGAAACTTCGTATCCAAGCTGTTTGATCTCTTTTTTAATAAAGTCCCTGTCCAGTTTTGCAGGATCATATTTTACTTCAGCGCTTTCAGATGCAAAATTTACATTAACGCTTTTTATACCGTCTATCTTCTGCAGAGAGGATTTAATCCCGGCAGCGCAGGCATTGCAGCTCATTCCTATTATTTCAAAATCAAAATGCTCTTCAGGATCAGGATTTGAAACAGGAACTTCTTTATTTAAAATTTTATCCGTAATATTTCCCAAATCCGGCATAATCTAATTATATAAAATTTTATCTGTTACTCTTGAAGCTTTTTTATTTTCTAAAACGTCATGTACCCGGATAATGTTTGCACCGTTAATTATACCGACTGTATTGGCGGCTATTGTGCCTTCAAGCCGGTCATTGACAGCTGCCGGGAAAATTTTGCTGATAAAACTTTTCCGTGAAACACCAAGAAGTATCGGCTGCTTTAATTCTTTAAACCTGTTAAGATTTTTTAACAAAGTCAGATTATGATCAAGTGATTTTCCAAATCCAATACCGGGGTCAATTATGATCTGACTTATTCCGAAACTTTTTGCAATATCGACAGATTCTTTCAGATAATTAAAAACTTCTGTCAGCACATCATCATATACCGGATCAACCTGCATATCCCTTGGAGTACCTTTAATATGCATCAGTATACAACTTGCATTGTATTCTGCAGTAACTTCCGCATTTTCAATATCAAATTTAAAACCGCTTATGTCATTTACTATTGAAGCGCCTGCCTTTAGTGACTCTTCGGCAACTTCATGCTTATATGTATCAATTGAAATCGGGATATTTATTTTTTTTTTTAATTCCGAGATAACCGGGATTACACGTTCAAGTTCTTCATCGATAGAGATTTGTTCCGATCCGGGCCTGGTTGATTCTCCGCCCACATCTATAAAATCTGCCCCATCACGCTCCATCTTTAAAGCATCTTCCACAACATTTTTTAAATTCAAAATCCCGTCAAAATATTTTCCACCGTCTGAAAACGAATCCGGCGTAATGTTAAGTACGCCCATCACGAATGTTCTTTTGGATAAATCGTAATTCACAATTCCAAAATCATAAATCAAGATACCTCAGCTCCTTCCGATATTTCTCCGTCAATTGTAACAATTTTAAGCTCGCCATTTAGCTTTGCTGCGAGCAGCATGCCTTCTGAGTCAATTCCCATAAGCTTCGATGGATTCAGATTATCAACAACTACTATTAATCTGCCAATCAGATCTTCCGGTTTATAAAATTCTGAAATTCCTGAAACGATTTGCTTCTCTTTGTCACCTATTTTTAATTTCAATTTTAACAACTTTTTGCTTTTCGGAACCTTCACACATTCAATTACTCTGGCAACTTTAAGATTTACTTTTTTAAAATCATCTATTGTGATAAGATCAAATACTTTAGCCTCTTCCTCTTTTACTGTCACAGCCTCTGAGCCATCCTCAATTTCTTTATCTTCTATCTGTGGAAAAAGAATTTCATTTTCACCTAACTCTGTTCCTGCTGTTAAGTGAATTACTCCGATCATATTCCATTTAATTTCCGTGCTTTCATTTCCCAGAATTTTCAAAATCTTCTTTGAAGTAAAAGGAAGTATCGGTGAAAATAATATTGCTATTGAAAAACAAATTTCCAGGCAGGTGTTAATGATTGCGGCGCACCTATCCTTGTTTTCCCTGATCACTTTCCAGGGTTCGCAGTCATTAAAATATTTGTTTGCAGCCCTTACAGAGTTCATAGATTCAGTAAGTGCATCTTTGATCTTAAAATTATCATATAATTCCGAAGTGATCCTCGCTTGTGATTTCATAAATTCCAGAATTTCCACATCCGCTTCATCAGACTTATTCCTATCCGGAATCATATTATCAAATTTACTTTTTGTAAATACGACAGTTCTGTTAATGAAATTTCCAAGTATTGCGGCCAGTTCATTATTGTTCTTTAATTGCAGATCCTTCCATGTAAATTCAGAGTCTTTATTCTCGGGTAAGTTGGATGCAATGGCATACCGTATTACATCGGGACTGAATTTATTCAAAATATCTTTTACAAGAATACCATTACCTCTGCTTTTGGAAAGTTTTGCACCGCCAATATTAAGAAATTCATTTGCCGGAATATTGTACGGCAAAACAAAATCACCATGTGCCATAAGCATTGCAGGAAAGATCAGTGAATGAAAAATTATATTATCTTTCCCGATAAAGTGTATAAGTTTAGTTTCACCATCCTGCCAGTAGTCCTTCCACTTTTCAGGTTCATTTCTTTCAATGAATAATTCCTTGGTCATTGAGATATATCCGATTGGCGCTTCAAACCAGACATAAATTACTTTACCGTCATAACCCTCAAGAGGAACTTTCACACCCCATTCAAGATCTCTTGTAATAGCCCTGTCTCTCAGTCCTGTCTTAAACCATCCTTTGCAGTAATTGATAACATTTTGTTTCCAGTTGTTTTTTGAAAAAATCCATTCACTGAGTTTTTCCTGGAAACTTCCCAAAGGAAAATAAAAATGTGTAGTTTCTTTTTCGACCGGCGTATCCCCTGTGATCTTTGACCTTGGATTTATTAGTTCAAGAGGAGTATGATTGCTTCCGCAATTTTCACATTCATCTCCCCGCGCTTCTTCAAAACCGCATACCGGACAAGTCCCGATCACAAACCTGTCTGCAAGAAATCGTTGTTCCTTGTTTGAGAACAATTGTTTTTCTGTTTTCTTAACAAGTATATTTTTATTGTAAAGATTCAGAAAGAATTCCTTGGTAGTTTCGTGATGTATTTTATTTGAGGTTCTTGAAAAGATGTCAAAATTAATTCCAAGATCCTCAAAAGATTTCTTATTTGAAAAATGATACCTGTCAATTATTTCCTGAGGAGAGAGTTTTTCAATCATTGAAGCCATATCGATTGCAGTGCCGTGTTCATCAGATCCGCTTATAAAAATAACATCATCATCATTAAGCCTTCGGTAACGAACATAAATATCCGGGGGCAGGTATGCTCCTGCAATATGACCTATATGTATGTAATTATTGGCATAGGGCAAAGCAGCGGTAACCAGGTATTTTGACTTTTTTTCCATTGAATGAATATACCCAAACTGTTTATTTGTAAAAATGGTATTTATTGGATTTAGAGTTTAAGGAGTTTAGGCCTGCTACCGCAAAAATATTTCTCGCAGATTTTCGCAAATTTTGTTCGCAGATTCTCGCAGAAAAATGTAGACGTAATTATTTTCTCCGATAATTTACCAGAAAGTTCTGCGTTAATCTGCGAGAAAGTTCTGCGTTAATCTGCGAGAAAGTTCTGCGACAATCTGCGAGAAAGTTCAGCGATAATCTTCGAGAAATAAAATGCCGTGTTCATTAAGAGAGTAAGAGGATTAGAAAGCATTGCAATGTTCCTTGTAAACTATAAAAATTTTTTCTTCAATTCCGGTGTGGGAATTCTGCAGGAATCTTTTTTGCCAAACAATTTGTAACGGTTTGAAGATAAAATGTTATAAAAAAAATCTCTGACAGGCGGCGGAAAAATTATAAAGCCATACAGAATCTGCCAGAATGATCCAAGGTCTTTCAAAATTCTCAGAGCTGCCGAGGATCTTGTATAATATTTTTCGTCTTCAACTAAAATTACAGAATGGAAATCATTAACATCTAAACCAAACTTTTCAAGGATCCTGCGTCCGCTGTCTGACTGTAAAGCTGCAAATTTAAATATGTTTTTTTTATCTCTGTCAATTATAAAATTGATACTAGCATTGCAAAGATTACAAACACCGTCGAACAAAATTATTTTATGGTTTTCCAAAAAATTATTATTATTTCAGTATAATTTATGACAATTAATAATTAAATTTTATTCAATAAAATTACAGAATGCCGGATAAAACAATTACAGTCATAGGTGATATTCACGGCTGCTATAATACGCTTTTGAGTTTATATAAAAATCTTAAAAACACAAACGAAATTTATACAGTTGGTGATATTATCGACAGAGGAAGATATTCAAAAGATGTTGTGCAATTTTGTATTGATAAAAAAATTAAACCTGTCAAAGGTAACCATGAAGATATGATGATTAAAGCGATTGACAGTTCAGATAAGTTTTTTGGATTTATGTTCAAAGATGCAGAACTGTATTATCATAACGGCGGACGCGAAACACAATTCTCATACACCGGTTCACGGTTATTTTCGGATTTTAAAAAATTCAAACAGGAAATTAAGGAACTGGGACATTACGAGTTTTTGAGGTGCCTTCCGTTAAAATATGAATTTCCTAAAGTTGTAATTTCTCACGCCGGTATAATTGAAGGTGGTGATGATGTTTCTATTTTATGGAATCGAAGGATGCCGGCCTACCTTGAAAAGCTTCAGATTTTCGGGCATACTCCACTTCAGGAAACGATGCATATGCGCAATTATTATTCAAACATAGATACCGGATGTGTTTATGAAAATAAGCTGACTGCAATAATTGTTGATACTACAACAGGCACTATCGAAGAAACCATTCAGGAAAACAGCAACTCTCTGGACATCGAGCAATCCTTTACAAATGCATTAAAGTAATTTACTTACCAACCATTATATAATTTTGTTGTCAACTAATCTTCGGTCTCAGGAAAATTTTACATCGCGTAATTCCCAGAAAAACTTAACAGAAATTTTGGATCGGTATCCTTAAATTTTGAATGCAAAAGCTGAGAAACTTCCGAAGTCTCAATTCAAATCTCAAATACTTTGGAGCGGAGAAAATAAGACTTTGGAAGTTTTGCTGCATAATTTAATGGCATTGAAAGGCAGGGTGGGGTAGATCATAAGTTCACTACAAATTATTGCTCAGTAAAATCTTTTTAAGAATAAAAGTTACTTATTCTGAACAGTCGTTTTGGACGGACGTGATTTTAAAACGATAAAATACAGGATACATTACATTGTTAAAGTTTGCTGAATTGAGTAATTTGTAAAGATTTAAGAAATTTAATTTAAATCCGAATTTCAGATAACTTGCCAGACTTATCGTTGCAATTTCCAAAATCAAAATCTAAAATTTCAAAACAGAATCGCAGGTATAGCCCGTCATGAAGAGCGACCCGTTTCATGCAAGACAAGTTGGACTGATAAGAGTTTTTCAGGTAATTCCTGCAATAAAATATTAAATAAATTTTTATAAAATTGACACTATAAATAATTAATGGCAAATGAAAAAATAATTCCGGTTAATATAGAAGATGAAATGAAGTCTTCATACATTGATTATTCAATGTCAGTAATAGTTGCAAGGGCATTACCGGATGTAAGAGACGGATTAAAACCGGTTCACAGGCGGGTGCTTTTTGCGATGAATGAACTGAGTCTTGCATCAAACAGAGCTCATAAAAAATCTGCACGTATTGTCGGAGAAGTTCTTGGTAAATATCATCCTCACGGAGACAAAGCTGTTTATGATGCGATGGTAAGAATGGTACAGGAATTTTCATTAAGATATCCTTTGATTGACGGTCAGGGAAACTTCGGTTCAGTAGATGGAGATTCGGCTGCAGCAATGCGTTATACTGAAGTCAGACTTTCTAGGATTGCCGAATCAATTTTATTGGATCTTGAAAAGAACACTGTTGATTTTACACCAAACTTTGACGATACACTGAAAGAACCTTCAGTGCTTCCTTCTGTGGTGCCGAATTTATTAATAAACGGCTCAAGTGGTATAGCTGTCGGTATGGCGACAAATATTCCTCCGCATAATTTAACCGAAATATGCGAAGCAATGATTTATTTAATAAAAAATCCTGATGCCGATATTAAAAAGCTTATGAAGTTTGTTCTTGCTCCTGATTTTCCTACCGGCGCGATAATTTATGGTTACGAGCCTGTTAAAGAAGCATTTGAAACAGGAAGAGGGAAAATTATTGTAAGAGCAAAAGCTTCCATTGAAATTGAAAAAAACGGCAAGCAGAATATTATCATAACTGAAATTCCATATCAGGTAAACAAAGTAACTTTGATTGAAAATATGGCGCAGCTGGTGAGGGATAAAAGAGTTGAAGAGATCTCCGATATCAATGATGAAAGCGACAGGGATGGAATGAGGATAGTTGTTGGGTTGAAGCGTGATGCTAACCCTCATGTAGTGATGAATAATCTTTTCAAATTTACCCAGATGTCAGTAACATTCGGGGTGAATATGCTTGCACTGGTAGATGGTATTCCTAAGGTTTTGAATCTGAAAGAAATGATGCAGCATTTTATCAAGCACAGATTAAATGTAATTGTAAGAAGATCGAAATTTGAATTGGATGCTGCCGAGAAGAGAGCGCATATATTAGAAGGTTATATAATTGCTCTGGATAATATCGATGAAGTAATCAAAGTCATCAAAAAATCTAAAGATGTACCGACTGCAAAAGAAAGTTTGATGCAGAAGTTTAAACTTTCAGACATACAGGCCACCGAAATTCTTAACATGAGACTGCAGAGACTTACAGGTCTTGAGAGAAAAAAGATAGAGGATGAGTATAAGGAAGTCTTAAAGACTATTGAAAGGCTGAAAAACATTTTGAATAATGAAGATCTCAGGAAAGAAATGGTCATTGACGATCTTAAGTTACTTAAGGATAAATATGGTGATGAGAGAAGGACTGAGATAATTTACGATGTCAAAAAAATGTCCGATGACGATATGATGAAAGAGCTTGTAAAAGAAGAAGACGTTGTGATCACAATTTCGAATAAAGGATTTATAAAACGTATTCCGGTAAATTCTTATAAGTCGCAGGGCCGCGGCGGTAAAGGCATTACAGCGGCTTCTACGGGCAGTGCTGACAATGATGATTTCATCGAGCACATGTTTATCGGCTCTACTCATCAGTACATAATGTTTTTTACGGACAAAGGAAAATGTTACTGGCTTAAAGTATATGACATTCCGGAAGGAAGCAGGACCTCGCGTGGAAAATCTATTTTAAATTTAATAGAAAAGGAAAAAGATGAAGACATCTCTTCATTTTTGATGGTTAAAGATTTTGCAGAGCCGCTGTTTGTATTAATGGTGACAAAGATGGGAACGATCAAAAAAACCTTTCTCGAAAATTTTTCAAATATCAGGCGCAACGGAATTCAGGCTATCAAACTCAAAAGTACAGATAAGCTTGTAGAGGTCAAATTAACAAATGGTTCACAGGAGATCGTTATCGGTTCACATAAAGGTCAGGCGATCAGATTTAATGAATCGCTGGTCAGAGAAATGGGAAGAACTGCAAGCGGTGTTCGTGGTATCAAGCTGGCGAGCGGAGATTTTGTTGTTGGACTGGTAGCAGTCCAAAGACCAAGTGCTACAATTCTGGTCATTACGGATAAAGGTTTTGGAAAGAGAAGTGATCTTTCGGATTACCGTGTTACAAACCGCGGTGGTAAAGGAGTGATAACAGTTAAGACTACTGATAAAGTTGGAAAATTAATTTCAATAAAAGAAGTAACTGACAGTGATGATCTAATGATAATTACTTCAAAAGGAATTTTGATCAGGCAGAAAATGAAAGACATAAGAGTAATGGGAAGAAATGCCCAGGGAGTAAGGGTTATTAGATTAGGGGATAATGATACAATATCTGCTGTTGCAAGAATTGCTGAAGAAGATAAGGATGATACGCAGGAGAAGATTTTTTAAATTCAATTAAAAATTACGAATTAGGAATTACGAGTTTTCAATAAATATAAAATCATCTTATTGATAATGAAACCCGATAAATCAAAAATATACAGCGAAATAGTATCATTTCTTAAGGAGAAGAATGCCAGCAAAATAGCAGTGTTCGGATCTTTTGTTCGCAATGATGAAACATCGGAAAGTGATATTGATATCATTGTAGCATTTAATGATAGGAAGAGTTTGATGGATTTTGTAGGGATAGAAAGAGAACTTTCGGAAAAAATAAAAATCAAAGTTGAT
>JBDSYA010000285.1:0-2763 GCA_039925865.1 Ignavibacteria bacterium | reverse complement strand
AAGCAGCTTCAGTAGACTTCCGAAGTTTGAATAATACTTCAACTCAGTGCAGATTAAACTTTGGAAATCTTTTAACCTAATTCTTCGGAAGTCTCGTTCTTGCCCTCAATACTTACAGTTCATATTTATCTTTATTTGAGGTCAAAGTTTTATTCCGCAGGTTCCAGTGAAAGAAGTTTAAGATTTTCTATCTTCAGATCGTCAAAAGATGTTGATACTTTTTTATAATCGCCATTAAGCCAAAGTCTTGCCTGATCATTGTAATTTTGGTGCAGCGGCTGACCTGACTGACCCGTCGGAATAATGGATAAGTAAGTTTTTACATCAGATAAATCAATGATCATTCTCATGGAAGGCCCGAGGTAACTTTCAAATGTTCCGTCTTTTAAAACTTTTGAAAAACTATATTCAAGATTATTCACAGTTGTACCATTTCCCGAAATTTTGAATGGTCCAATGTTGAGCATTGAGCTTAGTGAAGGGACCACTCCAAGCGGATGCCTCATTGTAACCTGATGTAAATCTCCCCACTGCCAATTATTAAAATCAGAACCGTATTTTGTAATCAGATCTGAGACAGCATCATAGAAACTTTTTCTCATGATCTGCTCTCTGATATAACTGTTCTCAAAAAGAAAGGATGAGTTTTCTTTCAGCAGTCTGGCAGTATTTCTTACGGGAACATTTTTCAAAAAAAGATAATTTTCAAAAAGCTCCTCGCCCATAGAAGGTTTGTATAGATTTTTGTAAAGTTCAACCTCAAACTGGGCAAACAAAGTAGCTGCGACACTATTGGTTTTAAATTCATAATCCCATTGTTTCAAAATATCGATATACTGCTTGATGTCATTTGTCAGATTAAGAGTATCACCGAAAGCGCCGAATAAATGCTGACAAAACTCATTTGCCTGAATACTGTAAACATCACGTTGTATAAGTTTTATTTCATCATCAGTGATAATATTATTTGACCTGATCAGATCTTCGATCCTTTCCGCCCGGTATGGCGGTTCATAAAGATTCGATATATAATATTTATAATTTTTGGAAGGCTTATTGTTTGCCGTAACTATGAAATCTTCTTTCGGATTGAATGAAGTAGGGAGATCATTGAAAAGAATAAATCCCGTCCAGTCAACTTCTCCGCCTGATGGAAAATTTGCAAGCGCTTCATCAGTAAGATTTGACCTTACAGGTATTGCGCCTCCGATTTGATAGCCGATATTTCCATTTGTGTCCGCATAAACAAAATTGAGCGCAGGAGTGCCGTAAGTTTTTAGTGCACTCTGAAAATCTTTCCATCCTGAGGCATTGTTGATGCGGTAAAATGCTTCGAGTTCATCACTGAATTCATATCCGGTCCATCGGAAGGAAAGCATTTCATTATCAGCGGTTATAAATTTCTGATTATTAATAAATCCCGTTTTTTCAAGACCGGATACGACCGGACCATATTTTGTAGTGAATCTCACAAACATATAATCGTCAGGAGTATCTTTAATTTTTATGCTTTCAACCGTACTGTCAAGCTGATGAACTTCATTTTTATAATGATATTTTTTTCTGTCTGCTGAATCTTTTTTAAGGATCATAAAATCTGAATCATCGCACATCAGATTTGTAATTCCCCATGAAATAATTTCATTGTGTCCAACAGCAATGCCCGGAACTCCTGGCAATGAAAATCCACAGACACTGTATTTTTTCTGGTTGTCATATAAACTTACTTCGTACCATTTAGACGGCACCATTAGAGCAAGGTGCGGATCGTTAGCCAGTAAGGGTTTGCCGCTTTCCGTCTTATTTCCGCTTATAACCCAGGCATTACTTCCTACATGTGTTCCTTCGGAACCGTAAAAATTTCTGAACTTCCGTGAAAGGTCAAAGAAATTTTTTCCTAATTCAAAAACAGATGTATAGTTTTTTTCGATCATTCCGGTATAACCTGTCTTCCTTTTGTATTCGCCTGCATTGCTTTGTTTAGATGTATCCTGCCGGGTCTTAACTGTTTCATCTTTAATCGTAAAAGGACCGTCTTCCGTATAATCAGGAAAAAAATCTTTGGCATTTTCGAAACCAAATTTTTTTACGATCTCTCCAAACATAACGTCAGTATACCACGACATATTAAGCTCCCAGCCCATAAGCCGTATGAGCATAAGCGAATGCTCGGGCTTCCATTCTTCCGGTTTATAATTCAGAATATCAAATTCAAGCGGCAGCTGTTTTGAATTTGATTCAATGAAATTATTAACTCCTTTGCAGTAAGAATCAAGAATTGATTTTGATTTGAGTGAAAGTTTTTCGTAAAGTTTTAAAGAGATTTTATCAATACCTATGGTTCTGAAAAGAACATCGTATTCGATCATATCTTTTCCGAGGATCTCTGAAAGCCTTCCCTGCGCGACGCGTCTTTCAAGGTCCATTTGCCAGAGCCGGTCCTGAGCATGAATAAACCCCATTGTAAAATACATGTCGCTTTCGTTTTCAGCAAAAATATGAGAGACACCCAGTTCAGTCCGGTAAATACTGATCTTGTCAGAAATTCCTTTAACTTTTAATGTTCCGGATTCCTCATAAAAAGATTTTTTGGTAAGGCTGTTGAATAAAAGCCCTACGGCTACAAGGACTATTATCAGTAAAAAAATAATTCCGAAAATATTTTTAAAAAGCGGTCTCACAAGAAATTTTAAACTTTGGAAAGTAAATTGAACGGATGCAAATTACGCAATCGGATTTTCTTTAAACAGTTTAAAATATTGA
>JBDSYA010000284.1:0-3626 GCA_039925865.1 Ignavibacteria bacterium | reverse complement strand
TGGAAACTAAATTCATATTCAGAAAATCTTGAAGGCGATAAGGATATTTTATCAATTGAATATTATGCAGGAAAATTAAATTTTTTATTAGATAAATATAATTCTTATAATGATAAAGTAAGAATATTAAAAAGAACCGTTCCGAAAAAGCTTCATCGATTTTATAAGTACACTATTCGGGATGTTCACTTCAGTTATCCAAAATATAAAATAAATAATTCCCTTAACGGCATTTCCATTTTTTTAACTCACGGCAGTTCATCCTCATACAATTTATTACAGCAGGCACTGGAAAAAATTTCATTGCAGCAGCTTCCTAAAGATTTTCCTTTTGAAGTTACTGTTGTTTCGAATTTTATAGAAAAAGATATTCAAGGTAAATTAAAAGAAATCTGGAAAAATGAGAATCAGGTTTCAAGATTGAACATTGAAATTTTAAGAATATTAACTCATGAAAAAGTCAGAAAACTGGCAGCAGAAAAAAGCCGTTATGAGTTTTTGATTTTTTTAAATGAAGCAGATCTTTTGAAACCTGATTATGTAAGAATAGCATATAAGGTTTTACATGAGAGAGCAGATTTTAATTTAATTGGCGGCAGAACCTCTCTGGCGCGGGATGTAAAGCCCCCGAAGTGGTTCAATTCAAATAAAAGTTTTTTTGGAGTAGGTTCACCTGCTGATGAATCAGGAGATATTACAAATCAAAATCATCCTCTTTTAAATGCCCCTGTAATTTTGCGAAAAAAAGTTTTATATAATATTTATAAAGAGGATCTCAATTCAGATCAGAATGAAATCGCTTCCGGTTATCTGGATTTGAATTTAACAACAAAGATAAAATTATACGGCGGAAAAATTTTTTATGAAAAGAGACTTCGATCTGAAAAATATATACCGGTAAAATTTTTCGACTGGAGTTATCTGAAAGAAATGCATCGAAACACAGGAAGATTAGAAGTTAAAGAATCAGTTTATTCTCATTTGTTCGATGGCAATAATTCAAATGGGAATTCCGGGTTACTATGGATCAAAAAAGCGAACAACGCATTAGGACAAATAAATAAATATCCGCTGAATAAAATCTTTGCTGATAAACATGAATTTGCAGGTGATAGTGAAGTTTTGGAAATAGAAAAGCTGAAGGGAAAGTTCAGTGAATTATTAACAAGCAGAGAGAAGTATCATACATTTACAAACGGAAATGGCAAACAGATCGATGAAAAGGTTTTACTTCATATAAATTCTAACGGAAATAATAACAGCAAGGAATTAAAGAAAGGTGTTTCAATAGTACTGTGCTGTTATAACAGTTCAAAAATATTACCGATAACACTGAAATATATATTCCGACAGAATATTCCAAAAGATATTCCCTGGGAGATAATAATTGTTGACAATGCATCGACGGATCAAACTTCTGAAACTGCCCGAAACGTTTACAACACCTTCAATTGTCTTGCACCATTTACCATTGTCAACGAACCTAAACCAGGATTAAGTGAGGCCAGGCAAAGGGGTTTTAGTACAGCAAAATATGAATATGTTTTATTCTGTGACGATGACAATCTGCTTGAAAAGAATTATGTGAAATATGTTTACGAAGTTATGAATGCAAATAAACGCATTGGTGTACTTGGAGGACAAAGCATTGCAGAGTTTGATACTTCCCCTCAGAAATGGTTTGAAGACTGGAAAAGCAGTTTTGCAATTGGTAAACAATTTGAGACTGATGGCGACATTACCTGGAAAAGAGGCTATGTATGGGGCGCATCAATGGTTGTTAGAAAAGAAGCCTGGGAAAAACTGAGATCAAAGGGTTTCAAAACTTTGTTAACTGACAGAAAAGGAAAAACTTTATCTGCAGGAGGCGATACGGAAATATGTTATGCGCTCAGAAATGACGGATGGAAAATATGGTACGATTCAAGATTGAAATTTAAACACCATATTTCATTAGAGAGACTGAACTGGATGTACCTGAGGAAACTTGTCAGAGGCTTTGGTCAGGCTTCCGCAGGCCTGGACTTTTATCTTAAAAATTTACCTGAAAAGTATTCACTTAAAAAAAGAACGAAGCTTAATTCAAAAAGAATTGAAATACATAAAACACTTTCAACTTTAAGAAGCATTCGTCATGAAAAATTACTATCGTTTAACCGCAAAAGAGAAGGTGATTCTGATCTTCCGATGATCGAATATTGTCTTGGGAGAATCGAAGGATTAATAAAAACCCGGAAAACTTATAATCGCGGATTAAAACTTCTGAAAAGAGCTGTAAGAAAAAAAGATTTTATTTATATCTCTTACGCCTTCAAAGATTATAATATTAATTTTCCGCGTTACAATGTTATAAAGAAACTTAACGGAGTTTCAGTAATAGTTTGTACATATAACGGCGCAGAGCGGCTTGCAGAGACCATTAAGAAAATTGCGGAGCAAAAAGTTAAAGCCAACATTTTATGGGAAGTTATACTGGTTGATAATGCATCTACTGATGATTCAAAAGAAATTACAATCAATGAATGGAAGAAGTACAAAACAAATGCTAAACTTAAAATTGTAGATCAGCCAATCCCCGGTAAACAACTTGCTTTAGAAAAAGGGTATGAAGTAGCTCAATATGAATACCTGATCACGTGTGATGACGATAACTGGCTGGATGAAAACTTTGTACAGCTGACTTATGAGATCATGAGCAGCAATGAAAAGATTGGAGCATTGGGCGGCCCTAATGATCCGGTTTGCGAGATAGAGCCACCCGAATGGTTTACATATTTTAAAAGAGATTATGCTGCCGGTCCCCAACCGGATGTGCACACAGGAAAAATCTCTGAAGGAAACATTACCTGGAAACGGGGCTATGTTTGGGGCGCAGGAATGATCGTAAGAAAGTCTGCCTGGCAGCAATTATTTAAAGACGGTTTTAAAACTTCAATGAGCTGCAGAAAAGGAAGTGAACTTTCTTCGGGCGGTGATTCTGAAGCCTGCTATGCTCTTGTGCTTGCGGGATGGCAGATATGGTACGATTCACGTTTAAAATTGAAACACTGCATGCCTGCCGGCAGGCTGGACTGGAATTATCTACTAAGATTATTTGTGGGATTCGGTACTGCAACAGTTGGCCTCGAGGCATATGAAAAAGCTATCAGGCTTGCGAGAGCAGATATTTCAGAAAGTGAAATATTAAAACAAAACTGGTGGTATGAATTTAAAAAAGCAATAACTGAAATAAAGAAATTCGGCATTAAGAAAATATTGTCGCTTAGATTTGCACAGGACAATAACACAAATATTCTGATGCTTGAGTTTTATATATCTAAACTGAAAGAACTTATTCGTGTCAGAAAAGACTATGATAAAAGCCTTGAGTCAGTGAGAATTGCATCATGGAAAAAAGATTTTTCTCAACTCAAAGCTGATCACAGGAAGTATCTTGAAGAACAGAATGATTTCAGATACGGATGGCCCTGGATCAATGAAACTGAAATATTACCGGCTCCGGCAAAACCTTATCCGAAGATCAGCATTCTTTCGCCGTCATTTAACTCAGTTGGAACGATTGAGAAAGCCATACTAAGTGTATTAAATCAAGGCTACCCGGAATTTGAGCATGTCATATGTGATGC
>JBDSYA010000283.1:0-6609 GCA_039925865.1 Ignavibacteria bacterium | reverse complement strand
GGATTACTGCAAGTTCTATGTTAGGAATTATATTTGTTTTATCGAAAAATTTCAGATTGGAATCCATTATAATGCTTTGGATAGCCGAACCAAGCAGGAAAATTAAACCAAAAAAAATAATTACCAGGAAGAATTTAACAATTAAAGACAACGCTCCTGAGGAAGAATTTTCAGACTGAATCTCAGAGCTCTTAGTTTTTATTATGAGAATCATTCCGTAAAAAGAAACCGCAAGAATAAAAACAGAAGTGATGAGGAGTTCACCTATCGATTTTGCTATTCCAAATCCGAAAACCGAAGCATAAAACCCGGGAGAAAATATTTCCCAATCATTTATTCGTGAGGGGAAGTGTGCTTCAAGCCAGATGTATCTTATGCCGGCAAGAAGTATTATAAAAAGGGTGAACTTAATTACACGAAATCTTATCCCCGAAATCAATTTAAAAAAAATCAGAAATAATATAATTGTACCTACAAAGACCAGCACAGAATTGATTTTGTGAGAAAGATAATCAATGCTCTGTATGTGAGATACTTTATTGTATTCCGGCATTAATAAAATTCCTATGAGAGAATTATCGATGTCAAATAAATTTATTTCAATATTGTCCGCAAGTTCTGAAGTGTCAATATTGATTTTTCCGGAAATATTATTGGCAGGAATGATCGATGTGGTTACGTTTAAAATTTTATTGATGTCACTTAATAAGCCGGCATTCTGAAAAAATTTATTATTGATCTGATATTTTATGTCGATAAGTTTCGCGGTCAGCAGTACTCCGCTTACCTGAGAACTGTCTTCCAGATAAACAGGCGAATAAACAATGACATAAGTATAAAAACCAATTTCTTTAAGTACAGAAAATTTCTTGCCGTTGAGACTTTTTTGAAGTGAATAAATATCAGATTCTAGTTTTCTTCCTTTAAAAGCTATCATCTCTAAACGTGTATTATAGATCTCCACCTGATAACTATTATCAAGATTTAATTTAAGCGGTTCTTCAAAGAGTTTTTTTTGATCTCCTTTCTGAAGAAGTTTTATTACTTCAGATGAAGAGGAAATTTTTTCAGAGAGATCGTTAACCTCAGACTGGTAGGAGTTGAATAAATTTGATATGATTTCCTTTTGACGTACTATCTGCTCATTGTAGATCTCATCCCAATTCTTATCAGCAGAATTTTTAACAAAACCGGAGAAAATATTTATTGAGAATATCCATAATAAAATTAAAAAAGCGATCAAAATTAAAATTTTTAACCGCCTGTCCAAAAACAATTTTGAGTTTCTATTTAACTGTAACTTATCCAAAGCATCATATAAATTCTTTTGATAGAACCGGGGCTTTTTATTTTCATTTTCATTTTTTTTTCTAATTGACCTGATAAACCTTTAAAACATATTGAAAAATTATTTCAGTTAATATTGATCTGGTCTATGAACCATTTGTTATAGTTATACTTAAGAGATATTGTAATCCCCAAATCCCTCTTCCCGGATCCTTTCCTGTAGGAATACACCCCGTTAACAAAAGCGTAAGTATTGAATCTGCTGGATCTTTGATACTTAATATTATCGATCGTGAAATATTCCATAAAATCTAAAAGAATTATTTCAGCCTGATTTGGGCTGTAGTAACCCTTTTCAATACTGATTATATTTAAATAGACCTGTGAATCAAAATACAAATTTATGAAATTAACATTGTTAGAAGCAAATCCAAATCCAATATCTTTAAATGTCTTTTTGCACAACTCGTATTTGTTGCGGGACGTTTCACTTTTATATTTTTTTTCTTTCCACCATTTGTCCTGTGAAAAAGATTCTGTGTTGAAAAATAAAATTAAGATAATTGCAAAGGGTAACAGGAGAGTTGATTTTTTTATCATTTATTTAATTTTCATAATCGGTACACGTCAAATTAAAAAAAATGTATTCTTTAAGCAATTTATAACAACCAAATTGAGAAACTATTTTGTATAGTTACTTTTATTACTTAGTTAAAAAAAGTATTTTTTATTTGATCAGAATATAAAACTTTATTTCAGGATAATATCAGATAGACTCAATGAAAAGATTCATTATTAGGTTGTATAAGAAGTCCTTTAAACTTATTTTAGCAGCTTTAAAATCTGCCGGGGTAGCTCAGCTGGTTAGAGCGTCGGAATCATAATCCGTAGGTCGGGGGTTCAAGTCCCTCTCCCGGTACTCAATATCCGCTTGCAAAATTTGTACTGTCAAAATCAACTGAATAACTCCCTCAGATTGTCTTGTTGCATGTTAGTGTAATCAGATATTCCATAAATTCAATTTTTATTACAACCCAAACTAAATCTTTTCTTCATCACTTTCTTTTTGTATCAGGTTCTTTGATTCAAAATCCTTTAATATTTTTTTGACCTCTTCATCAGTGCTTTTCAATTTTGCATTGCAGTATTGAAGCAATTCACAGGCGCGTTTTATTTTAATTGTCAGATCGTCGATATCAACGCTTTCGGTTTCAATTTCCTGAAGTATTAAATTAAGCTCTTCCTCTGCTTTTGCATAAGTCATGTTCTTCATATCAGTTTTTTTAAATTTGTTATTTTACTTTCAATTTCTGCTTCAAACAAAATTGTCTTTATGATGTCATTCTTGTCAAGTGATTCAATGTTTGTTATAGCCTTTCCGTTTTTTAAAGTTATGCTGTAACCTCTTTTTAAAATGTTTACAGGGTCAAGAAAACTTACTTTTTCAGATTTATTTTTTAAGATCAACCTTTCCTTTTTCATGAAGTTTTGATAAGTCTGGTTAAGGCTTATGAAAGCTGTGCTCAGAATCGTTGTTGCATTTGATATCCTGAAATTGAAATAGCTCCGTGTTTTATCAGCATGAATTTCTAATTCCGAAAATTTATTATTCAGCTGAAGATCTGTTGTTTTATTTAAACCGGATTTCTTTTGAATGATGATTTCTTTTTTCTGTTTTAAAACTAAATTCGTCTCACGAATAATCTTTGCTTTTAAATCCGACAGATAATTTTGTTTTTCGATCTTCCGGATCTTTAAAAAATGGAATAGCTGCCTGCATGAAACATCGTTCATGTTGGCTTTTTTATTTTTAACTTTATCATAAGCGGTAGTTATATCTTTAAATTTTTTTTGAATACTCTTTTCAAAATTATAAGTTTGCCCGACAATAAAATCTGCAACATCTGTAGGCGTGATCTTATTCAAATGAGCTACTTCATCTACAACACTTATATTTGATGTATGCCCGATGCCTGTAATAACCGGTATGGGAAACCTTGCAACAGTTCTCGATAAATTATAATTGTTAAAACAATTCAGGTTTACCAATCCTCCACCGCCTCTTACAATAACTGCGATATCAAACAGATCTATCTGACTGAATATTTCCAGCAATCTATTCTTTATTTCTACTGCGGCTTTCTCACCCTGCAACGGCGCAGGAAAAAGTTTGATAAAATACTTATAGTTATGAACATTGTTCAAAATCTTAGTTTCAAAATCCTCAAAACCCTTCGAATCCCTGGCAGATATTACTGCAATTCTCTGAGGCACTAAAGGAAAGGCTTTCTTCTTATTCAAAAAATAATCACCGTCATCAGTAAGTTTTTTTATGATCGAATTGCGTTCCTGCAATAATGAACCTAATGTGAATTCCGGTTTTAGGTCCGTTATGTTCAGGCTCAGGCCATAAGTCCGGTGATAATCAATTGTTGCTGAAAACAATATTTTAATGCTTGCCTGTAAATTTAATTCTGTGGCATCATTAAATTTTTTATTTAACATAATAAATTTATTACTCCAGATCATGCCTTTAATTTCAGCTTTTGGACCTGTTGTACCGGGATCTTTTTCAATTAATGTTAAATAGCAATGCCCTCCTCTGTTATTAATACTTGCAATTTCTGCCTCGATCCAATATGATGTTCTGCCAAATTTAGATATCATAGCTTCATTTATAAACTGACAAAACTCTGATAAACTAAAAAAGTCTTTTCCTGAATGATAGTTTAACATTGGAAATTTTTCGGGGATTAATATTATAAAAGTATTTTTGGAAAGACGGATTTACTGAATTAGTATTTAATTCAATATTAATTCATTTCACATAAGTTTACTTTAACTTTAATGTTTGTTAAAAATCAAATTTATCGACAAATGCATCCTCTATAAAAACCCGTATCTGAAAAGTATCGGATGTTGTGATCTTACCGTTTGAATCTGTTGATGTATTGGTTTTTCTAAACCCGTTCATCATAACTTTTTTTCCGCGATACCGGCCTGATTTTTCCATGTTATCTCCAAATAACGGAAATGATTCGCTTATTACAACAGAATCATTTATAGTACAGACAAATTCATCTCCGAGTGAAGCCTTTTTTGTAACATTTATTTTCCAGCCCGTTCCACCATCACCGGGTTTGTACATAGTTGATTGAGAAGATGAACATCCAGCAATCGCTATAGCAAATAATAAAATTGTGAATTTAATGTAATTCAATCCAGACAACTCCTTTCGGTTTTATTTTGAGGTAATTAAAATAATTATATTAAATACTTAATACAGTATCTATTTGTATTTTACTTTAGATTATCCACGAAACTCTGACGCAGGATATTACCACTAAGGCTCAAAGTCTCCAAGAAAAATTGTTGAAATCACTTTGAGTCTTTTGAGGTAAAAGTTTTTTATTAGTTTTAAGACACTCTCTTACAAAAGAGGGGTTTGGCAAAATGCCATAAAGTTAAGCAGCAAAAACTTCCGAAGTCTTCATTCTGCGCTCCAATGTATTTGAGATTTGAATTGAGACTTCGGAAGTTTCTCAGCTTTACCAACCATATTTTCGTAACTTAATGGCTTTGGGGGTACGCGGGATTGAATTAGAATGCGATCAAATATTTAATTTAAAAATCACAATTAAAATTTTCCTGAACAATAAAAACGTTTTGTACATTATTATAGTGTTCAGTCAACTTTATTTAAAATTCGATTGATTAATTTTATCAAATAAGCTATTTTTGAAGTTTACTAATAAATTTTACGAAAAATGTCTGAAATAACTTTAAACGCGAGCAAAAGGGTAGAACATCCGGAGTTGACTCTAAATCAATTAAGGAAAAAAGGAATTATTCCCGGGATTTATTATGGCCATGGTGTAGAAAATATCAATATAGCTGCAAATGAACTCGATCTGAGGCCTGTCATTTATACAACAGAATCACGAATTGTAAATTTGAAATTTGAAGATGACAAATCTTTCAGCTGCATATTAAAAGCTGTTCAGTTTCATCCTGTATCTGATAAGCCATTGCACTTTGATCTTATTGCCATTAAAGAAGGTGAGGTTATGAATATTGAAGTATCCGTTCATCTTATCGGAACCCCGATCGGAGTCAGGGAAGGCGGAATGCTTCAGCATATTCTTCATAAACTTGATATTGAATGTCTGCCTTCAAATATTCCTTCACACATTGATGTTGATATTTCAGAACTGAATATTAATGATTCATTTAAAATCAGTGATCTCAAGCTTGAGAACATAAAAATTTTAAATGACGAAAATGCATCTATCGTTTCTGTCGTTCCTCCGGTTGTAGAAAAAGAAGCGGAAGCTGCTGAAACTGCAGAAGGTACGGCTGAACCGGAAGTAATTTCAAAATCCAAGAAAGAAGACGAAGAGGAATAACTTTTCCGTTATTGAAGATTGAAGCTTATAGTTGGCTTAGGAAATCCCGGGATAAAATATCAGTTAACACGTCACAATATTGGATTTTTAATTATTGATAAGTTTTCAGAATTATTTAAATCCGGATTTAAAGCAGGTAAAGGTGATTGGGCTGAATGTAAGATTAACTTTGAAGAAGAAGATGTTTATTTGCTGAAGCCTTTGACATACATGAATAACAGCGGTATTGCGATCAAAGAGTTTTCTGAAAACCATAATATCAATATCAGGGATGTCCTGATCGTGGTTGATGATTTTCAAATACCACTCGGTACTATAAGATTAAGGAAAAGCGGCACGGACGGCGGACATAATGGTTTATCCAGCATTGTTTATCATTTGAACTCGATTGAGTTTGCCAGGATGAGAGTAGGTATCGGGAAGGATGAAATAATTCGGAAAGAACATTTTATTGATTTTGTTTTAGGAAATTTTGAAGCCGGCGAAATTAAAATTATCAAAGATCTCTTTCCCGTTTATAGTAACTGTATCAGCAGCTTCATAAGGCAGGGTGTTTCAAGGACAATGAACATTTTTAATAAATCATTTTTGACGACGAATTCTGACAATAACAATACAAATAAAAACTCCGGGGAAAATGAAGATAATTAAGATTTTGAGAACAATCATATCCCGATAATGTAAAAAATTGTCGGGATTTTTTATAAATATATTCAGTAAATAAATTAAACTAAATATGAGGAAACATTTATTAAGTTTCTTGCTTGTACTTTTAGCGCCCGTTATGGTGTTTGCAAGCGAGGCCGATCTAAGAATTCCCGAATTGACACAAGATCAAAACCGGCTGCTTTACTATGGCATTGGTGTTTGTGTTCTTGGCTTGCTATTCGGTCTGTATCAGTTCATGCAGGTAAAA
>JBDSYA010000282.1:0-9512 GCA_039925865.1 Ignavibacteria bacterium | reverse complement strand
TTTTAAGGCAGATTATTCCTCTTTCTTAAAAACCATTCAGCACATAATAATAAGATTACCATCATTAGATAATATGGATTTATATTCAACTCATAGTTCTGAAGAGATTTATATTCGGACTTTGATTTTTCATTAGCCGATTTAAAAAATTCCCTGATTTCATCCGTGGTCTTTCCTGTAAAATTGGTTCCGGCCCTTTCAGAAGCCAGTAATGAAAGAATCAGGTTATCTGCCCTCGTTGATTTGTATTCAAAATTATTTACACCAATTGAAAAACGGTCTTTTATGCTTTCCTCCAGTGCATTTTTTGAATACAGCTCAGCAGTATACTCATAATTTCCATCTTCGGGAATATTCAATTCTCCGCGGAAATATCTGCTGCCCTTTTTAGTCAGTTCAAGCTCATTAGAAAAGTTGTTACCGATAATTTTAACTTTAATTCTCTCCCCGCCCTGAAGTTCAAAATTATTTATTGAAGATTCGAATATCACATTCTCAAATTTTGAATAAACATCTTTTGAAGTTTCTGCTGAGAATTTACTTTTAGCTTCCTTGTCCGTGATCGCAGTAAGAGAACTGGTAAGGATATAATTCAATACTTCTCCTGAATTATTATTACTGCCGTTCAGCCTCCATTTATAAAATCCATATGCCATAAATGCGGCGGATCTGTTCTTATCAGTGCTTTCTACAATAAGTGCCGGAGAAGAATTTCTACTCATTAAAAGGAACGTTTCCGATGAAGGATTGGCTGAAACAATTGAAGTGGTTTTAAAAATGTTCGGAAAGGTATTCACAGATGACATCAATCCGGAATTTTTAAAAATTTCTTTATCCGGAACACTCACAGTTTTAATACCCGTCTCTTCTTCAGATTCGGAATAACCTGAAATCTTAAAAGGCAGATCATCTTCAAGCAAAGTTAATTTTTTATAATCCGTGTTTCTGCTTGCAAAAAATATCAATGAAGAATTATTCCTGTCGAGGTTCTCTTTAATGCTATTTAAAATAACAGGGTTGGTTACCGAAGTAGGATAGCCTATCAGGATAAAAGAATTAAATATATTCATGTCCGGCAAAGTACCCTCATAAAATTCAGCAGATGATTTTTGCGTTAAGAATGTCGCTTCAAAATTCTTAACTTTCTTTATTTCTTCGGACAGGAATGCAAGATCAGCTGATGGCCCACCTGCCAGAACAAGTACTTTAAATTTGTTGTCAATAAACTTTATAAAAAATTCTTCAAAGTTGTTTTTAAGAGTTACCTCGTCTGAGATTCCCGTAATATCGACTTTATACTTTACGATTGCTTCCGCGGAGGAAATCACATTAAAAATTATATTATAGTTACTTTGCTCTGAACTTACTCTCAGATTTTTTGAATCTATCAGTTTATCTTCTTCATATAAATTTATTTTAATATCGGTATCATAGCCGTATGAATTTATCTGAACATTTACGGGCGCGCTGCTTTCAATGAAAGAGGTTTTGTTGAAAAAAAGGTTTTTCACAACCAGATCATTTTTTTGAATTGTGTCCCCTGTAAGTATATAATTAAATGGTACATTAAGAGATCTTGCTGCTGTAAGAGGATTGCCGCCTTCATTTAAAATCCCATCCGATATTACAGTTACTGTGGAAAGGTTTTTTCTGGAAAGACGTTCCTGTAAAGAATACAAAGTAGAAGTCAGATCTGATTTAAAATTATTGATATCCTGATAAACCGGTTCAGATTCGCCGGGGATTATTTCCTTATAAAGATTGCCGGAGAATAGAAAAAATAGATTATCAGATCCTGCAGGAGTTTCATTTAAGATCTTTTCTTTCAAGCCCTCCATCACGTTTTCATTCCTGTTCTCGATAAGAAGACTTTCCGAATTATCAATTAAAAAAACATTGACGGGCTTTTCAGATAAGTTTTTAAAATAGGAGATCACCGGAGACATTAAAAGCAGGAGTATGAAAAAAACTGAAAGAAATCTTAGTACAGTGAAAATCCTTTTCTGTGGATTTTCAAGCTTTGATCCTTTATAGTAAAAGTATGAGACAGCAGCAGAAATAATTATCGCGGCTATGATGAATATAAAATTCAGATCAGTCTTAAATGAATAATCCATTCCGGGTATTTGGATTTAAGAATAGAGGCGTGCAGTTTTTCGATACATATCTTGGGAAAGTGGCTATCACATTTTTACATCAACATAAATAGATTCTCTGATTTCATTTATCCATTTTTCCATTTCTTTATTCTCTTTAAAAGTCTCGGCATATTTTTTTATCTTTTCGTAATCTTCTGTGATGTTAAGCTTATGCGGCGAATGGATCTTGATTAATTTATAGATCTCATATCCGTAATTTTTGTCATTACCGATCCTTAAAGGCTCCGATAGCTCTCCGGCAGTCAGGCTTCTGAGGCTTTCTGCAGTCATACTGTCTAATTGTTCAGCAGGAACGCGGCCAATATAACCTCCGCTTTTATTATTATTGTCATCCATGGAATATTGTTTTGCAGCATCCTCAAAAGTTATTTCACTACGTTCAATCTTCGATTTCAAATCCTTTAAAAAATTTATCGTTTCAAAATCTGATGATTCATATCTTGGAAAGCTTACTAATATATGCTGGCTCTTAACCTTATCACCCTGCTTCTCGTTGAGTTTTATTATATGATAACCAAATTGTGTTTCTACGACATCAGAAACTTCACCGACTTTCAATCCGTAAACAGTTTCTTCAAACTCTTTGACAAATGTCCCTTTTTTTGCATAACCAAGATCACCTCCCGCTATTGCTGACATTGAATCTGATGAATTTCTCTTTGCAAGCTCAGAAAAATCTGATCCCTGTTTTATACTGTCAAGAATAAGCTGAGCGATCCTCTTCGCTTCCATTTTTTCGGAATCACTAACTTTTCTTTCAAGGAAAACATGAGCAACTTCAAACTCCTCGCTGACATCAGGAAGGCTGTCTTTATAAGTATTATAAAAATCTCCGACCTCTCGTTCGGTAACTCTAATGCCACTCTGAAATTGTTTTCGCTTAAGCCTTTCGATCTTCATATTTTTTTTAAGATCTTCTCTTAAAAGAGTTTTGATCTTACTTTGAGACATACCGTACAACTCTTCAAGTCTTTGCTGCGAGCCCACTTGCTCCGTAAGAGTTTTAATTCTTCCTTCAAGCTCTCTTTCAATTTCATCATCTGTAACTAATATACTATCCTGCTCAGCTTTTGCCAGAATTATTTTATTTGTAATAAGCTGCTGGAAAAGCTGCTGTGCGAGATAAGGCGAGATCTCACTTATCTGGTTTTGTCTGGCATATAATTGAACCTGATATTGAAAATCAGATTCTGTAATGATCTCATTACCGATCACTGCGATGATCCTGTCGCCTTCGACTTGCGTGAAAGCGGCAGTTCCGCAAACCATTATTATAAGTACTGTTAAAAACTCTATGCTTCTCAAATTTTATTCTTTAAATGCTTCAATTAAAATTGCTTCATTGACCTTTACGGGATATTTCTTTTTTAAGTTATCAACAAATTCTTTTTCCATACTTTTAAACTTCTCCTGCTGAAGTGTGTTGGAAATTTCAGACTTCACTTCTTCAAACGGTCTGGTTGTTACTCCACCACTATCAGTACCGGTTGGTGTGGGACTATTATTGATGTTAGTGTATTTACTTTTATTTGTTTCATAATAATTCTGCATATCCTCGGGAGTAATTTTAATTTTTCTCCAGAGTTCTTCCTGATCTACTTTGAAACTCAGTAGTCCGTTCTCATATTCAGTAAGCTGTGCAAGATATTCAGGATCTTTTTCAACACCTTCTTTGATTGCTACTTTATACATCAAAGGTGTATCGGCTGTACCTTCGATTATTCTTGTCAGAGTTGCCGTGTTAGCAAGGTTTGAAGCATTGTCGCGGTTTTTTGTGAGATAAGTAATTATGTCAGCGATCTTGATTTCACCGTCTTTATATGTTGCGATCACTCTGGATTTTTCTTCAGTTGTAAATATGCTATCCATGTTAACAGCAGAAACGGATTTTGTCGAATCAAATTTTGATATAAAAAAGTCTGCTTCAGCTTGTTTGATTACAAATTTGTAATCTTTTTTAGCATCTTCTAAAAATTTTGTATAGTCTTTTTTAAACTGAGGTCCTTTTTTAAATTCACCCTTGAGTGTTTCTTTTTGTTTTTCAAATGACTGGTAAGGTTTTATTTCAGTTACTTTTATAATATGCCACCCGAAGGGCGTTCTCACAAGGTCTGAAACTTCTCCTACCTTTAATGTAAATGCAACACTGTCAAACGGCTGAACCATTCTTCTCCTGTCAAAAAAACCAAGATCTCCGCCTTTATCTTTCGAGCCGGGATCCTGTGAAACTTCCTGCGCTACTTTTGAAAAATCTTCCCCGTTTTTTATTCTTGCCATAACTTCTTTTGCTTTATTATAAGTACCCATTGAATCGATTACCATCCCTGCACTATCCTTTTGATCCTGAATGAGTATATGTGATGCTTTTATTCCTTCACTTCTTTTTCTCTTATCAGTAATTTTTACAATATGAAGTCCAAACATTGTTCTGATCGGCTCTTTTGTATAATCTCCTACCTTCATTGAATAAATGGCATCTTCAAATTCAGGGACGGTCATACCCGCTGTGAAATAATAAAGATCTCCGCCATTTTGTTTTGCAGACTGATCATCTGAATATTCCTGCGCAACTGCTGAAAAGTCAACACCGTCTTTCAGTTTTTTAATGGCATCTTTTGCTTTCTGATATGCTTTTATTGAATCTTCTGGAGTTATATTTTGCTGGGGAAGGTTGATCAGAATATGAGAAGCTCTCAATTCGTATTCTTTTCTTTCGTATAATTTTTTAATATTTGGTTCTACGATTTCCTTATCTATCAAAAACGATGTAAGAAAGTTTTCTTTATACATTTTCAGATCATTTTGTATATCATCAGCTTTCAACATTCCTTTATCACGTGCTTCTTTTACTTTTAATCTGAATTTAACAAGCAGATCTAAAAATTCTTTCCTTTTTTCCATGTTTGAATTTTTAGCAGAATCAATATTATTGACTGTCTTCATATATTGCTTTTCAAAATCCTCCAAATAAATTTTTTCATCTCCGACTTCAGCCACCACCTGTTTCTTCTTGGATGAGCATGCTACAACTACAACTAATAATATTATCGATAAAAACGATAACATCTTTAAAATATTTTTTTGTTTTGACATTTTTCTTTTTAAATTTTTTTTTTGGTAGATAACCTGTAATAATACTCAAATCACGTTTCAATAAAAAGGCAAACCTTGTATGAATACCTAGATAATCACAATGCTGTCCAAATTGATTTTCTACTTTATGATTTATTTGTTTTACTATTCAAAAATGAAATAAAGTCCTTTGAACAAAAAAGAAAACCTTAAACTTTTTTTTACCACAAAGTTCACAAAGAACACAAAGACTAATAATGAAAATGTTTTATACAAATAAGTAATTAAATCTTTGTGAACTTTGTGGTTTAAAAATTTTTGTTTCCAATGCAAACCTTGTGAGAATGCCGATATAATAAAGTATTATTTTCATCAGTTAACAGATGACTAATATATTCGTATCGCTCCAATTTAAAATTTAATAACATTGAAACCCCACTTAACACTCTCCGCGTACGGAAAGTGAAAAGTGGAGTATATCAGCTATCTGATTAAATTTTCATAACGCAGTATGAAATCACCGGATCTCATTTCAAAAGAGAAAAGTTTGTATAATATAACTTTACAATAAATTGTTTGTGGCTTTTAAATAAATAGTAAGAGTCGGGTCAGATTTTTATATTGAGATTAAGGTATGAAAAATTCCGGGATAAATATTCTTGATACGACATTTATAGTTTGTGATGTTGAAACTACCGGCTTGTCGCCGATCAGTAACCGTATAACTGAAGTCGCATTTATAAAAGTTCATAACGGTGAAATAACTGATAAGTTTTCTACTCTCATAAATCCTCAGCAGCATATACCCAGAGAGATAACTAAGCTGACCGGCATTACGGATGAAGATGTAATGAACAGGCCTTCATTCAGTGAAGCTTCTTCAGAAATAATTTCATATCTGCAACAGGATAAAAATACTCTCATCTTTACAGGCCACAACGTTAGTTTTGATTACAAGTTTTTATATCACTCCTTCCAAAGAATAGGACATACAATCGACTTAAAAACCCTTTGTACATGCAAGCTTGCAAGACGTTTGTTGAAAAAGTTAAGGAGCAAGTCGCTTGTAAATATAGCCTCTCACTTCGGGATAAGAAGTATAAAGCAGCATCGCGCTTATGATGATGCTTTGGCAACTTCAAAGATCCTGATAAACTTTCTTTCAATGCTTAGCGAAGAATATGAATTTGAGTATGCGGATGAAGTCCTGAAATTTCAAAATTGCAAGATATATAATAATGAAAATAAGTCACCCGTCCTGAAAAGAATTAATATGTCGCTTAAAGATTTTCCAAAGCTTCCCGGTGTTTATTTTATGAAGAATAAAAATAAAGAGATCATTTATATCGGCAAAGCTAAAAATCTAAATGACCGCTTATCATCTTACTTCAGATATAATTCCGAACATCCGGTCAAGCTTAGAAAACTTTTAAACAACATCTGGGCTGTAGAATATGAAGTTACAAAATCCGAACTTTCCGCTCTTATACTGGAATCGCAGCTCATAAAAATGCATAAACCGAGATTCAACTATGCGATTAAAAAATTTCGTTTCCATCCTTTTCTTAAACTGGATATTCATAATGATTTTCCAAAAATAGAAAAAGTGTATGAGATAGAAAATGACGGCGCCAATTACTACGGACCATTTCAAAGCGGTCTTACTGTGAATAAATTACTCAAAGAGATCAATGATGAATTCAGGCTTAGAAAATGCGACTATAAAAAGATCAGGCCTGAAAAAAGTAATCCGGCATGCATGTATTATGAAATGGGCAAATGCTTTGCCCCCTGTAATTTTACCCAGTCGAAAAAGGATTATCAGGCTGAAGTTGCAAAAGTTCATAATTTTATCACAACTATGGAAATGAATTCCGTGCAGAAATTATATGAAATGCGAATGAATGAATTTTCTGTTAATATGGAATATGAAAGGGCTGCTTTTGTCCGCGACCGACTGCAGGATATAACAAGAGTTATGAGTTATCAAAAAGTAATTACATCTGCAATCAATGACAAGAAAATAATTATAAAGTGTAAAACTGAATCAGGCAAAGAATTATTTTTTATACAAAACGGAAAACTCATCAGCACATATCATGTGAACAACAACAATGAATTTGATCAGACCGAAATACTAAATGAACTTACTGAAACAACCGATTACCTGTTTTTTTCACTAAGTAAATATGTTAAGCATAAATTCAGTCAGTATGATCTTGATGAAATAAAAGTTATATCAAACTGGCTGGCTCAAAACCGTGACAGGAACAGTGTCCTGGAAATAAATGATCATCATACTCAATCGGACATTATTAATTTTCTGGGTAGTTAATTTATTTAAATAATTATTTAAAAAAAATTTCTGAAAACTTTATTTACTTTCGAAATTTACTTTCAATATTGCCGGTATCATTAACGATACAAAATTTGATAACTTCGTAATACCCTTTCCGTCAGCTTTATTCCATGTAAACACAGACAACTTTTTTACTAAAGGCAGTGCGTTTAATGTATAATGAATTTCTGATGAATATTTATTCTTACTTTTCATTAATTTTGACCTCAGCAATTTACCTAATAAAGGAGCAAAAACTTTGAACCAAAGCACCATTATGATCACGGACCGCAATAACATTATCCAGAGTGATTTAGAATTAAAATAATTGCTTCCGGAATTGTCCTTAAGCACATAAGAAAGGATCAGAGAAGTAATTAGAAATATATATAAAATTATCCGCGAAGTTTTAAAAAATTTGTTCCTGTTTTTTGAAGTCATTCGTGTAGATTCAATTTCTTCATCCGAAATTTTCTTACTGAATTCATCAAGAAATATTTGGCGGTCTTCATTTTCACTGATGATTTTTTTTGCAAGGCGCGTTGCATAAAGTCCTACAATGAATCCGACTATGGCATGAATTAAAATATATGCTCCGATCAGCCAATGACTGAATTTGAAATTTAAAGGCAGTTCTTTATTTCCTGAAAATTCATTATAAACGTAAGCTGCAAATTTATCTACAGTTTCCCAAAATGCATTTCCAAATAAAAGTGTGAGTACAACGATTCTCTGAACGGAGGATAATACTGAGGTGATTACACCAAGCATTACACCGGACAACATCATAAATTTTTTACTGATAAAAAGTAATGCCCCGGTAACAGTCTGGAAAAATACAGCAACATATGCAGGTAGAGAGTAATATGGACTTATAACGGCTTTGACAGTGGTAGTGATTATGCCCGCCTTCAAAATATCGGATGTCTGTTTGGAAAAAGCAGCAATGAAAATTATTATCGTTACTGAAATATTTCCAAGCAGCAGGCCTTTGAAAGGAATTTTAACAGCATTAAGAATCCCCCCGAGAAAACCTTCAGAGAAAGCCCATAAGACTGTAAGGTTTTTTACAGCAGAATTTGAATTAGAAGAATTATTGTTGTGATTCACTTCTTAAAATAATTTTTTAAGGAAACTTATTCAAAGCAAATACTTAAACTTCAAATCGAATTTTTTGATTTTTTTAAAAGATAAATATCAAGAAAGGATCTTATGTCTTAATTTATAATTTGTAAATATAACCGTTAAGGAATAAACAGGTCCGATATTAAGGATTGAGCTTAAGAAAATAATTCACTACTGTCCAAATTAATTTTCTATATTAAAATCTATTTGTTCTACTATTCAAAAATGAAGCAAAGTTCTTTGAACAAAAAAGAACCCATTAAACTTTTTTTTATCACAAAGTTCGCAAAAATGTGCAAAGAACACTAAGACTAATAATGAAAATGTTTTATACAAATTAGTAATTGAATCTTTGTGAACTTTTTGCCTACTTTGTGCTCATTAATGATTTAAAAAAATTTTTGATTCCAATGAAAAGGTTTTGAACGGATGTGGATTTCCTTTGCACTTCAAATTATTTTGAATTTTAATGAAAACAAAAAAAGTATTACTGATTTCTACTGAAAAAGATCTTATCGAAATAATAAAAATTTCCGCACTAACCCTGACCAAGCTAAATTGTCAGGTTAGTTTTGATGACACTGTTGATGAAAAACTGATCATTGAAATTACCTCTGCGGAAAATCTTGATCTGATAATAGTAGATCTTGATGAAAAAACCCTTGATCCTATATCGACTATCGGCAAGATCAGAAGTTATCCCGGATCCGTATCAAAGAAAATAATTTCAGTATATTTTAATGAAGTGAACAAAGATAAAGTTTACGAAGCAGGCTGCGACAGTATCATGAGTAAAGATGAATTGAAAAAAGTTGTAA
>JBDSYA010000281.1:0-4645 GCA_039925865.1 Ignavibacteria bacterium | reverse complement strand
ATTAAGCTTTGACTTCTGTTTAGAATTGTTCTTTTTCATTTTCAAATTTATTTAAATTAATGATAATAGTTGAAAGAAATTATTTATATAAGTTTTTTAAAGTAGTATCCTGCATACAAACATAATAAGTGATATACACTAATCCAAAATTATGACACATTAATTTGAATAGTAGTTCATAGCACTTGATTGATATAATTTTAATTATTTAAATTGATTATTGTGCAGCCTGATTATAAAGCGGGTTGATATCCATATAAATCGAATATTCTTTAATCATGTCACCATTCAATATAAATACGTTTAAAAAGGGAAGCGTGATTTTAGAATTGTCATGCCGGGTATAAGTTGCTTCTCCCTGGTATAAAACACTATCCTTGTTAACCCAGATTCTTAATCTCTTGTGATTAATACCTTTTATGGATTTAAAAAAACCTTCTACAGCAGCGCGTGCGGCTTCCTTGCCTTCCGCTACCGGCGCATTACCAAATCGAAAATTAACATTTTCGTCAAGATAGGATGCAAATTTATCTGCATCCATGAGATCAATATCATTAAAAAGTGATTCAATTTTTTCTTCCATTTTTTATTTAGTTTTATTTCAAACAAAATAGCAAAGGAAATTATCTTGTAAAAGCTATTTAAGCCGGCATTCAAAAGTTTTAGGAAATTATTTTTCATTTATAGTGTGTTCAAATTTTGTAAGTTACTCTTTACATATATTTAAGTATTTTTTGATAAATAAATAACTATCAATCAATGTCCCATAACGGCAGCGAAAACATAAAAAAAAGTAATACTGATGAGATTAAAAAGCTCAGAGAACTTGAAAATAAAGAATGGACAGAATCCCTTGATTATGTTTTTCAGAATGAAGGAGCCGACCGCGTCAGTGAACTTTTAAGAAAGCTTCAGATAAGAGCACAGCAGCATGGAGTAAAGATACCTTTCACCGCAAACACGCCATACATAAATACCATACCTGTTGACCAACAGCCGATCTATCCGGGAAGCAGAGAAGTTGAAAGAAGGATCAAGAGCATTCTGCGCTGGAATGCAATGGCCATGGTAGTCCGTGCTAATCGCGAATTGAGTGGTATTGGAGGACATATTTCTACTTATGCATCTTCAGCAACTTTACTGGAAGTTGCATTCAATCATTTTTTCAGAGGCAAAGATGATCCGAGCGGCGGAGATATAATTTATTTTCAGGGACATGCAGCGCCGGGTATATATGCAAGAGCAATGCTCGAAGGAAGGATCTCGGAAAATGATCTTAAAAATTTCAGAAGAGAGCTTTCCTCCGAAAGAGGACTTTCATCATATCCGCACCCATGGCTTATGCCAAGATTCTGGGAATATCCAACCGTCTCCATGGGACTTAGTCCGATCATGGCAATATACCAGGCAAGATTCAACAGGTATCTGGAAGACAGAGGAATTCTGGATACATCAAAGCAAAAGATCTGGGCTTTTATTGGTGACGGTGAAACGGATGAGCCGGAAACACTTGGAGCTATTACGCTCGCCTCTCGGGAAGAACTTGATAACTTAATTTTTGTGATCAATTGTAATTTACAAAGACTCGACGGGCCGGTCAGAGGAAATGGAAAGATCATTCAGGAGCTTGAAGCTGTTTTCAGAGGAGCCGGATGGAATGTGCTGAAAGTAATCTGGGGAAGTGACTGGGATCCGCTTATTGCAAAAGATAAAGATGGACTTCTGGTTGAGAGAATGGATGAAATAGTTGACGGACAGTTTCAAAAATATACAGTGTCAAGCGGAGATTTTATCAGAAAAGATTTTTTCGGAACGGATCCAAGACTATTGGAATTTGTAAGTCAATATTCAGATCAGCAGTTGAAAAAGCTAAACAGGGGCGGACATGACCCGGTAAAAGTTTATGCTGCATATAAAGCTGCAGTAGATCATTCAGGTTCACCGACAGTGATACTTGCACATACAATAAAAGGTTACGGGCTTGGTGAAGCCGGCGAAGGAAAAAACATAACACATTCACAAAAAAAATTAAATGAACAGGAATTGAGGGAATTCAGAAGCAGGTTTGGAATTCCAATATCAGATGAAGACGTTGCAGAGGCTCCATTTTACAGGCCTGCTGAGGATAGTGAAGAGACAAAATATTTAATGCAGAGAAGAAAGACTTTGGGCGGTTTCATCCCTAAAAGAGAAGCGAAAGCCGAACCTATGGAACTTCCTCTTGATGAATTATTTAAAGAATTTTATGAAGGAAACGGCGACAGGGAAGTCGCAACAACAATGGCGTTTGTCCATCTCCTTTCAAAACTTTTAAAACATAAAGAAATTGGAAAGTATATTGTTCCTATCGTTCCGGATGAGGCACGAACATTTGGTATGGAATCACTCTTCAGACAGGTAGGCATCTATGCGCACGAAGGTCAGAAATATGAACCCGCTGATAAAGCAAGTTTACTTTATTACAAAGAAGAACAAAACGGCCAGATTTTAGAAGAAGGAATTACAGAAGCCGGTTCGATGTCCTCATTTATTGCTGCCGGCACCACATATGCAACACACGGAATTAACATGATTCCATTTTTTATTTTTTACTCAATGTTTGGATTTCAAAGGATCGGTGATTTGATATGGGCAGCAGCTGACTGCAGAACCCGGGGATTTTTAATCGGAGGAACTGCAGGAAGAACCACTCTCAGCGGCGAGGGCTTACAGCATCAGGACGGCAATAGTCACATACTTGCTCTTCCGGTTCCAAACCTTAAATGCTATGATCCCGCATTTGCTTATGAACTTGCAGCTATTATTAAAGACGGAATGCACAGAATGTATGAAAAACAGGAAGACATTTTTTATTATCTGACCGTGATGAATGAATTTTACAAAATGCCTCCAATGCCCGAAGGCGTTGAAGAAGGAATATTGAAAGGTGTGTACAGATTTTCAAAATCCGAAAAAAAGAAAACAAATTTAAAGGCGCATTTATTTGGCAGCGGAACAATACTTAATGAAGTAATAAAAGCTCAGCAGATACTGGAGGAAAAATTTAATGTATCAGCAGATGTGTGGAGTATTACAAGTTACAAGGAGTTGTATATGGATGCGATCAGTGTTGAAAGAGTCAATATGCTGAACCCTGAAAAGAAACAGGAAAAACCATATATCAGTAAAGTTCTGGAAAATGAAACAGGAGTTTTTATCGCTGCATCAGATTACATAAAAGCTCTTCCGTCCACTATAACTAAATGGATCCCGGGTGATTTTTATTTTCTTGGAACGGATGGCTTTGGCAGAAGTGACGGTAGAGAACAGCTGAGAAATTTCTTCGAAGTTGATCACAGATATATTACCATTGCAACTTTGAATTCATTAGTAAAGGCAGGTAAAATGAAACCATGTGAAGTTGAAAAAGCGATAAATGATTTCGAAATAAATCAAAATAAACCCAATCCGGCAACAGTTTAAAAAAATAAAATATGTTAAAAGAAGTAAAGTTACCCGAAGTCTCTGATAATGTTGAAACAGGCGATGTTGTAAAAGTTTTAGTTTCAGTTGGTGATCAGGTGAAAGTTGATCAGCCTGTAATTGAACTTGAGACAGATAAAGCCATGTTTGAAGTACCTTCTACAGAAGAAGGCGTGGTAAAAGAAATTATGGTCAAAGTCGGAGATGCTGTTAGTATAGGATCAGTAATCCTTACTCTTGATTCGGGAGCTAACGGAGTAAGTAAAGATGAAAACACAAGCCAAAGTAAATCTGATAGTAAACCTCAAGGCGAAACCGAAAAAAATAATTCAAAAAATAAGGACGAGAAAAAATCAGAAATAAAAGCTGATGATAAAAATTCAAAAAATTCAGATAAGGAAGAATTTAAAAAAGAAGATAAAAAACCAGAGGAAAACCCAGATAAAAAAGTAGAGAAGGAAGAGGATAATAAAAGCGAATCTGTTGATGAGGTTAAAGAAATGTCAGAAGAAAAGAATGAAGCAGAGCCTGAAGAATCCGGCTCAAAGGATGAAAAAGAAAATCTAAAAAAAGATACAGATGAAAAAGAACAGGAAAAAGTAAAAACAAATAACAGTGAAGATGCAAAAGGAAAAAAAGATAAAATTGAGAGTTCATCGGGCGATCGTGAAGTTGCGGCCGCTTCACCTTCTGTACGCCGGCTTGCACGTGAGCTTGGAGTTGATATCAATACAGTAAACGGTTCGGGATCGGATAACAGAATATCTGAAACTGACCTCAAGAAATTTGTTAAAGAGAAAATTAACAATACTGCTGTTTCGGGCGTGTCTGAGGTTCAGAAAGGACTTCCCGATTTTGAAAAATGGGGTGACGTAGAGAAAGAGCCAATGAGTAAAGTTAGGGTTATCACAGGTGAAGCAATGACCCATGCGTGGACTACAATTCCTATGGTTACGCAATTTGACAAAGCGGATATCACGAAGGTCGAAGAATTCAGGAAAAAATATGCAGATAAAGTTAAGGAAGAAGGTGGGCATTTGACCGTAACTTCAATACTCGTTAAGATCTGTACCGCAGCCTTAAAAAAGTTTCCTCAGTTTAATGCGAGCATTGATTTTGCAAATAAAGAAATCATTTACAAAAAATATTATAACATTGGAGTTGCTGTTGATACGGACAGAGG
>JBDSYA010000280.1:0-12396 GCA_039925865.1 Ignavibacteria bacterium | reverse complement strand
AATTGCGGCAAGTATTTCAACTCCTCACCCGACAGAAGAACACTGTCGTGCTCGTCAGACAGGAAATTCTTGCTTATCGCAATTGCTCAAGAATTTTTAACGGCAATTTTTCATAGGCGGGTTCTTTTAAAAAACAAAATTATTCACCCAATTCCATATTGCAATTTAAACAATGTATTACTTTGAAAAACGTTTTGGTCGTATGTGAATATGAATCGAAGATGGCAGTAATTGTATAAATGTCAAAAAAAGTTTTACTTGCATTTGATGATCCGGGCGGCGGCCTTGCAGTGAGTTCACTTATTGAGAGTTTAGAAGAAAAAGGTTTTCAATTGAATATTTACGCCGGGAAATTAAGCAGAGGCTTTGTTAAAAATTTACACTCACAATATCTGGAGTCAAATATCATCAGTAATGAAGCAAATGAAATTCTTCTTGCATGCTCGCCCGATTTGCTGATAACGGGCACTAGTGCGGGCAATGCTGAACAGGAGCTGAGAAATTCAGCTTATAAAAAAAATATTAAAAGTGTGGTAATACTGGATTTTTGGAAAGATTACAGCAGGAGATGGCTTTATGCAGATTACAAAGTTGAACATCTTAAAGATACAGTTTGCGTTATGGATTATCTTACAAAAAAAGAAATGCTGGAGGAAAAATTTCCCGAGAACAAACTGGAAATTACCGGCCAGCCGTATCTTGACAGGCTTTTTAATTTTGAAAATCACAATTTTAATGCAGATCAAAAAGCCGGCAATCTTAATATTCTATTTCTATCTCAACCGTTGAACATTATTGGAATTAAAGATTATAAAATTCATCCTTTTAAAATTCTGCTTGATGCATTGAAAGAATATACTTACGGATCCGACAAAAAAATTTCCTTAATTGTAAAGTTGCATCCCACTGAAGAGCTGACAAGCGAGTTAGATAATCTGATAAACGAATACGGCTCAGATTTAATGCAAATTGAATATGCAGGTAAAGATGCGCAACTTAAGGAACTGATAAATTATTCACAGATCGTATTCGGGTATAATACCATTGCGATGTTTGAGTCAATTGCGATGAATAAAAGGACAGTCAGTTTGAAAGTTGTCCCCGTAAAAGAATCACTTGAGCAAGCAATGATCACTGCTGGTATAGAAATAATTGATTCCAATATAAAGAATATTTTAAACTGCTTATTAAAAAATTCATTCACAGGTGTTCCAAAAAAAATATTTCAAAACGGAATCAGGAATTGTCTGAATGTAATCTCAAAAGAATTAACAATTAATTAAGTTTATGAAAAATCCATTTTTGATAAGTGAAAATATTTATCTTTCTCCTCTGACAAAGGATGATATTTCTGATGAATATGTCAGCTGGCTGAATGATGCTGAAGTATGCAGAGATAATTCTCATGCAACATTTCCAAATACTTTAGAGAAAACCGTTAATTATCTGGATTTTATTTCTACGGACAAATCTGCAGTAGTTTTTGCTATAAGATGGAAAAAAACTGATGATCATATCGGAAATATTTCTCTGCAGAATATAAACTGGATCAACAGGTCCGCAGAGATTGCAATACTTATCGGCAATAAAAATTACTGGAATAAAGGAATTGGAAGTGAAGTATATAAATTAGTGATCAACTATGGTTTTAACACATTAAATTTAAACCGAATATCCTCAGGTCAGATAGTAAGTAATGAAGCGATGATAAAAGTTTGCGAAAAAAACGGAATGAAGAAAGAAGGATTATTGCGTGAGGTGTTATTTAAAAACGGAATATATCTGGATGCTGTCGTTTACTCAGTTCTGATAAAGGACCATAAAAAATAATTTTAACTGTAAGAAATAAATAAGACAAAGAGTATAATGATATTGAGTAACAACAGAAAACCACTGTTAGAAAATATACAGTATTGTATAAGATGCTGTATTCCTGCGACTCAGGAGGGAGTGAAGTTTGATGAAATGGGAATTTGCCAGGCATGTCAGTCTTCTGAACAGAAGATACACATTGACTGGGTTGAAAAAGAAAAAGAGCTGTCTGCAATATTGGATCAAGCCAAGGAAAATGCCGGAAATAATTATGACTGTATAATTCCTATAAGCGGAGGTAAAGACAGCACATTTCAGTTACATGTGCTTACTAAAATTTATAAAATGAAGCCTTTGGCTGTGACATTCAGTCATAACTGGTTCAGCGAAACCGGCTGGTACAACCTTATGAATTCACTGGAAAAATTTAATGTGGATCACATAATGTTTACACCAAACCGTGATCTTGTAAATCGACTGGCCAGACGTTCGCTTGAACAGATAGGAGATACTTGCTGGCATTGTCACGCCGGCGTGGGTGTATTTTCAACACAAGTCGCAGTGAGGTTTAATATTCCGCTTCTGATATTCGGTGAATCTATAGCTGAATCTTCAGGCCGGTCATCTTATAAAAATCCTCTGATGGAATTCAATGCGGAATATCTGATGAAAGTATCTACAAAGAGAAATCCGATCGAAATGGTTTGCGACTATATTTCTGAAAAAGAAATGAAGCCATTCTTTTTTCCGACAATGGAAGATATGGAAAAGGCCGGAATAAGACTGATGCATCTTGGTGATTATATCTTTTGGGATGATGAACGTCAGATGGAGTTTGTGAGAGATACTTACGGATGGAAGGAAACCGAGATCGAAGGCACATATAAAGGTTATAAGAGTGCAGAATGTATAATGCCGGGCATGCATGATTTTACAAATTATCTCAAACGCGGATATGGAAGAGCTACTTATCAGGCAAGTGTTGATGTGAGGAACGGTCTTATCTCAAGAGAAGAGGGTTTCGAGCTTGCAAATACATATGACCGCGAAATACCTGAATCATTAGAATATTATTTAAGTATTACGGGAATTACAAAAGAAGAATTTTATAAGATGATGAAGGAAAAAAGATTACCGGAGATCGTTGAAATAAATTTACCAATTATTCCAAAGACAAGAAAAAATAAGGAAAGAATATTTCCGTTTGCCCAGCAATTAATTGAGAAAGAAGAAAAGAAGATCGATTGAGAGATGTATCCCTAAAAATTGACAATAATATTTTTACACAACTAAGCATTAAACAAATAACTGCGAAGTTAGAGTCAAAAGAAATAACTCCATTCGATATAGCTCAACAATGTATTGATCGTGTAGAAGAATATGATGAAAGATTTAAAGTATGGGTAAGCTTTAATAAGGAAATTTTAATTCAACAGGCAGAGCTATCAACGCAGAGATTATTATCGGGTTCAAAACCCGGAATGCTTGAGGCTATTCCGGTCGGTGTAAAAGATATATTCAACACATACGATTTTCCAACACAAATGGGAAGTCCTTTGTGGAAAAATTTTACACCCGGCAATGATGCACGAATTGTTTTTTATTTAAAACAGGCCGGTGCAACAATTCCCGGAAAGACAGATACAGCCGAGTTTGCAGTTCACGCGATCGGTAATTGCATGAATCCTCACGATACAAGTAAAACTCCCGGAACATCATCAAGCGGTTCTGCAGTAGCTGTAGCACTGGGAATGGTGCCGGCTGCAATCGGTACACAGACAGCTGGTTCAATTGTGAGGCCTGCGAGCTTTTGCGGAGTTTACGGATGTAAGCCGTCATTTGGTTTGATACCGAGAACGGGTATGCTGAAGACAACTGACAGCCTTGATACAATCGGATATTTTACTTCGAAGTATAATGATCTTTACACATTATTTGACATACTGCGGGTTCACGGAACAAACTATCCGTTCAGCCATTTTGCTTTAACAGATGAAGTGCGCCAAAACAAGAATAGCGAAAGGCCCTGGAAAGTAGCTTTTGTAAAAACTCATACCTGGGAAAATGCTACTGAATATGCAAAGTCATCTATGATGGATTTTGTTAATAAACTTTCAGTCACAAATGATATTGATGTTGAAGAAGTGAAATTGCCCGAATCTGTTGAAAGGTCTCATGAAGTTCATCAGACTATTTACGACAAAACACTTTCGTATTATTTTCATGAGGAGTTTAAAAATCCCGACCAGATATCAGATATCATGAATGAGATATTTACAAGAGGCAATAAAATTACAATTAAAGAATTTCATAATTCATTAATCGATCAGGAAGAGATCATTCATGCAATGGATGATTTTTTTAAGAATTATGATGTGATCATATCATTAAGCACAGCAGGTGAAGCACCTATGCGGGATGAAGCAGAAAAGCCGGATCCTTCGCTCATCTGGACCTTATCGCATTTACCGGTAATATGCGCGCCAGTATTTATCTCTCCGAACTGTATGCCATTCGGCTTACAGTTTGCTGCGAGAAAATATAATGATAAACTGCTATTCAGATTTACCGATCATTTAAGATCTTCCGGATTAATTCCTGAAGGAATAAATCCATTCCCGAATATTAATTAAAATATTTTTTCAGATCCCATCAGCCGGTTAATTCAAAAAATACTTTTCAGAAACCAATTCCTAAAAGACCTTAACACAAAACTTAGAGCTAAGTGGTTTTACAGAAACGGAATTAAAGCTGCCGGCGGAAAAAAAAGGATATTGTTCTGGACAACAGGGGGAATGGTGATTCAAACTCAACTTGAAGCTGTCATTGCATCCTCATTAAAGCTGCGCGGACATAATGTGCATATGGTGCTTTGTGACGGAGTTTATAAGGCATGTGCCCGAAGAGTAGATTTTCCTGAAGTTCCTGTGGATGACTGGTGGAAATATTGTAAGAGTTGTATAAGACAGAACACACAGGTACTCGACAAAATGGGAGTAGAATATTCTTATATAAGTGAAATTATTTCTCCTGAAAGATCAATTGAGTTAAGGAAAAAAGCGAATGAAGTTACATTTGATAATTATAAGGATCTCATACATATGGGAATTCCGGGCGGAGTGCATTTAGAATCTGCTATCCTCAGACATACAAGGGGCGGAAGCTACAATGGTCTTGAACAAATACTTCGCGAATATGCTTTTACAGTGCTTGTGGTAACGGAAGCATCGGCGGTTATGTTAGAAAAATTTAATCCTACTAATGTTTACATGTCACACGGCATTTACGCAGACTGGGGACCGGCGCTGAGCATGTCATTGAAAAAAAATATTGCAGTAACTTCATATATTTGCTGTTACCTGACAGCCCATTTCTTTTTTGGAACTGTTAAAAAGCATGATGATGTATTTCTCACGATCAGTGAAAATTCATGGAAGAAGTATAAAGATACAGAACTTTCACATTTGCAAAAGGAAAAATTAAATAGTTTTTTAAATAAACGTTATCATACAAACAGCGCATCTGATCTGAAAGGTATTCTTAAAGATTACAAAGGAAATACAGAATTTTTTTACAAGAAATATGATCTTGATCCTGATAAACCTATTTGGGGAATAATGACTCACATTAACTGGGATGCGGCCTCGGATTATTTTCCAATGATCCACAAAAATTTTGATGAATGGCTTTTTGAAACAGTAAAAAAAATTCAGAATATCAGAGATGTTCAGTGGCTGATCAAAATACATCCTTCAGAGCTCAACGATAATCCTGAAACAGGTTGTCAGAAATTTATTGAAAATAATTTTCCGGAATTAGCGTCGCATATTAAGATCATAAAAATGGATGATGATATCAGTCCAAAAGATTTTTACAGTATTATTGATGGCGGAGTAACAGTAATGGGGACAGGCGGGCTTGAGCTTTCATTGTCCGGTAAGCCGGTAATTCTCGCAGGCAAAGCACATTATTCAAACAAAGGTTTTACTTATGATGCATCAAATAATGATGAATATAAAGATCTCCTAAGAAACGCAAAAAATATAGAACTACTCGATAGTAGAAAGATGTCTCTGGCAATGAAATATGCCTATATATATTTTATTCTAAAGCAAATTCCTGTTCTTCCAACTATAAATGAGGATCTTCAAATCGATTACAGCAAGCTGGAATATTTATATCCGGGAAAAAATAAGTTTATGGATTTCCTGTGTCAAAAAATTTTAGACGGTGAAGATTTTATACTTCCGGAAAATCTTGTGGAGATGGTTAATATTACAGATCAGGAGCAGATAAGAAAATCTGCATGAACAATTATAACAGATCATATTGCTGCCGATGAAATTTTCAGTTATAATTTCTACTTACAACCGGGCCGGCTTTCTTCCTATATGTCTTAATTCGCTAATTAATCAAAATTATTCAAAAGAAGATTACGAGATCATAGTTGTCAATAATAATTCAAAGGATGATACAGAGGAAGTTGTCGAAAAAATAATTGAAGAGAATCCAAACGTAAATATAAAATATTATTACATCCCAAAGCCCGGGCAGGTTTACGCCCGACAGATCGGAATCCTTGCGGCTGCAAATGAGACCCTTACTTTTACAGATGATGACGGAATTCTTTCACCAAACCTTCTTAGTGAAATTGCAAAAGTTTTTAAAAAAAATAAACAAGCTGTCGGAGTTGCAGGAAAAATTGAAATTAAGTGGGATGAACAGCCTCCGGAATGGATATATGATTATGAACAACAGCTTGGAAAACTAGATTACGGAGACGAAATAAAATATGAAGTGGGAATGTATATGAACGCAGGCAACCTCAGCATAAAAAAAGATGTGCTTATTGAAGTAGGGGGTTTTAATCCGGAGATGGTAGGAGACTGGCTGATCGGAGACGGTGAAAGCGGTTTATGGCTCCGTTTAAAAAAACGCGGCTATCTGATAGGATGGGCTCCGAATGCTTTAATGGAACATTACCAGGTCGCAAAAAAAAATGCCACACTAGAAGATATTAAAAGAAGATTTATGAATAACGGGATCTGTATACCTTATAATATTTTTGCAGTAAGTAAAAAAGGCAACAGGGCATTGATCAAAAACATGATCTATACTTTCAGACAAGGTATCAAGTGGAAATTTAAAAAGATCAAATACACTTTAAGCGGTAATGTGAAAAGCAAATACTACGCAATTTTCAGGAGTGCATTTTATTTAGCACAGGTTACATACTCGTTAAAAATATTAACTAATAGAGAATTCAGAAAAGCACTTACAAAAGAAGACTGGATAATTAAAAGCAATAAGAAGGAAGCAATAGCATAATGAAAAAAGTTTACGTGGGAATGAGCGCTGATCTGATTCATCCGGGTCATTTGAATATAATAAAAGAAGCAAGCAAGCTAGGTGAGGTAACAGTCGGGCTATTGACGGATAAAGCAATTGCCGGTTATAAAAGATTACCGTATCTGACATTTGATCAAAGAAAAATCATTATTGAAAATATTAAAGGAGTTGAAAAGGTCATTGCGCAGGAGACACTCGATTATGTTCCAAATCTGATCATGCTTAAACCTGATTATGTAGTCCATGGTGATGACTGGAAAAAAGGAATACAGAGCAATACACGTCAGAGAGTAATAGATACGCTTAAGGAATGGAACGGTGAGCTGGTTGAAATTGAATATACAAAAGGCATCTCTTCAACACAGATTAATAAAAGTTTAAAAGAGATAGGAACTACACCTGATATCAGGATGAAAAGATTGAAAAGATTGCTGGAGGTCAAACCACTTGTAAGATTAATCGAGGCACATAACGGGCTCACCGGCTTAATCGTTGAGAACTTTCAATTAATAAAAAATAATACTTCTAAGGAATTTGACGGGATGTGGCTAAGCAGTTTAACTGATTCCACCGCGAAGGGAAAACCGGACATAGAGGCAGTTGACGTAACAGCACGGATGCAGACATTGAATGATATTATTGAAGTAACTACCAAACCCATTATTTACGATGGTGATACCGGCGGAAGGCCTGAACATTTCGTTTTTACTGTAAAGACACTTGAACGGCTTGGTGTATCAGCAGTTATAATTGAAGATAAAACCGGATTAAAGAAAAATTCATTATTCGGTACCGATGTCGATCAGACGCAGGACAGCATTGAAGATTTTTCACATAAAATTTCGACAGGTAAAAAATGCCAGATAACAAATGACTTTATGATCATTGCGCGTGTAGAAAGTCTTATTTTAAAAAAGGGAATTGAAGATGCCATTACCAGAGCGAAGGCATATATTGATGCGGGCGCTGACGGCATTATGATCCATAGTAAAGAAAAAGATCCAAAAGAGATCCTGGAGTTTTGCAATGAATTCAAAAAATTTGAAAAGAAAGTACCGCTTGTTGCAGTGCCTTCAACTTACAATATTATTACAGAAAAAGAATTGCAGGATGCAGGAGTTAATATAGTGATCTATGCAAATCAATTATTGAGAAGCGCCTATCCTGCAATGATCGAAACAGCCGAGATGATACTTGAAAATGAAAGATCACACGAGGCGGATAATAAAATGATGCCTGTGAGTGAAATATTAAGATTGATACCGGGCGGAATGTGATGATAACACCAAAACAATTTTTTGAGACTTTGGTAAATAATGGAATTACATTTTTTACCGGAGTTCCGGATTCCCTGCTCAAAGACTTTTGCGCATACGTCACTAACAATGTTTCAAAAGAAGATCATATAATTAATTCTAATGAAGGTGCAGCAGTAGCTCTTGCAGCGGGATATTATTTAGCTACAGGAACACCGGCACTTGTCTACATGCAGAATTCGGGTCTCGGAAATTCGATCAATCCATTGTTATCACTCGCCGATCCTGAAGTTTACAGTATACCAATGCTGTTAATGATCGGGTGGAGAGGTGAACCCGGAAAAAAAGATGAGCCCCAGCATAGAAAGCAAGGGAGAGTAATGCTGAAAATGCTGGATGCGATGGAGATTTCATATCAGATCATTAACAGTGATGTAAAAAATATAAACGGAATCATTGAAGAAGCTGTCAAATTTATGAAGGAAAAAAAATCCCCATATGCACTTATCATTTCGGAAGGAAGCTTTGGAGAATATAAATTTGAAGAAAATGATGAAACTATTTTTTCTTTAAGAAGAGAAGATGCAATAAAGATGATACTGGAAAATCTTAATCCTGAAGATGTAATTATTTCAACTACAGGAAAAGCTTCAAGAGAAGTATATGAATACCGTAAAAAGAATAATCAAAAACATGAAAATGATTTTTTGACAGTTGGCTCGATGGGGCATTCATCTCAAATTGCACTTGGGATTGCGTTGAAGAAAAAAGAAAAAAATATTTATGTGCTGGATGGTGACGGAGCTGTGATAATGCAAATGGGTACATTGGCCATTCTTGGAACGGAAGCTCCGGTAAATTTTAAACATATTGTAATTAACAACGGCGCGCATGATTCGGTAGGGGGGCAACCTACAGCTGCATTAAAAATTGATATTAGTGCGATCGCACATTCATGCGGTTATATAAATTGTACAAAAGCTGAAACTAAAGAAGAAATAATCCGGGAGCTTGAAATACTAAAACAAAGTAAGGGTCCATCACTTCTTGAAATAAAAGTAAATAAAGGAGCAAGGAATGATCTTGGCAGGCCTTCATCGACACCCATAGAAAATAAAGAAGGTTTTATGAGTTGTCTTTCCAAATGACCGTGGAGGAATTCTTTGGGATCGGCAGTATTGTAAATGTTTCTGATCTGATTTCAAAATATAAAATAAATAAGATCTTTTTGGTAACCGGTAAAAATTCCTATCACCTCTCGGGAGCTGAAGCCAATCTCAGCAAAATTTTAAAAGATTCAGAAATAATTCATTATAATAACTGTTCTGAAAATCCAAAAATAGAAGATATTGAAAAAGGAATTGAACTGTTTAAGGGCAGTGGCAGCGAGATGGTAATAGCAGTAGGCGGCGGAAGTGTAATCGATGTTGCTAAACTTATCAATTTTATTTCTTTTCAGAATGATTATGATATTACAAGCGGAAGCAGCTCAAATATTTTTAATATTGGTAAACCGCTGATTGCCATTCCAACAACATCAGGCTCCGGCAGCGAGGCGACGCATTTTGCAGTAGTATATAAGGATAAAGAAAAATACTCTGTGGCTCATGAATATATTTTACCGGACATTTCAATTGTAGATCCGCAATTGACATTAAGTCTTTCACCCGGCAATACGGCTGCATCGGGCGTTGATGCACTTTCTCAGGCTATCGAATCTTACTGGTGCGTCAACTCAAACGTTACTTCAAAAGGTTTTGCGGAAGAATCCATAAAATTAATTTTGAGTAATTTAGAAAATGCAGTAAATAATCCAAATATAGAAAACCGTACAGCAATGTCTAATGCAGCAAACCTTGCAGGCAAAGCTATAAACATTACTAAGACAACTGCGCCACATGCTGTTTCATATTCAATGACATCTTTTTTTGGAATTACTCACGGACAAGCAGTAAGTTTGACTCTTGGTGAATTTTTAAAATATAATTATGAAGTTTCAGAGTCAGACAAAATTGATAAAAGAGGTGTTGAATATGTCAAATGTACAATTGAAGAACTTGCGAAAATTATCGGATGTGAAAATGTGTATGATGCAAAAGAAAAAATATCAGAATTGATGAAGGCAATAGGATTAAAAACAAAGCTATCAGAATTCAGCATTAATTCTGAAAAAGATATAAAGCTTATACTGGATAATGTTAATTTACAGAGATTGAGTAACAATCCAAGATCAGTAAGCAAAGCAGAATTAAAAAAGATCCTGAGTAATATTTTATAATTGAAATCAAAAGAAAGCAGAATGCAAGCTTTTGATCTCAGACTCCGAATGTTAATTGATAAATTAGCCGGAAAAAAAATAATAATTCTTGATATTGAAGAGACAACTTTTGTTCCCTACATCCTGCCTATCTATAATTCTTTAAGAGAAAAAACAAATAAGATCTCATATTACATTGCGACACATTACAAAGGTGATGAAAGCTTGTCGCCTTTTGGCATATCAATGAAAAAACAATTCAATGTAAATTTGAGCAGGCATTTACCGCACGCTGATATATTTTTATCACCGCACATTTACGGAAAGGGCAGCCGGAGATCTTATAAAATTCATATTAATCATAACCAGCCTGTTAAGTACGAGTCTTATCAAAAAGAAGATTTTATAAATTATGATGCACACTTTCTGACAAGTCCTCTGCACAGGGAGCAAACAGAAAATACAATTAAGAAATATGATCTTGAAAAGAAAAACATTAAACTATATGACATAGGTTATCCTAAATCGGATGCGTTGTTATGCGGCAAATATAAAAGAGAAGATGTTTTAACAGATATTGGTTTGGATCCGCATTTGAAAACGGTTGTTTATGCTCCCTCGTGGGATGAAGGGCTTTCTTTGAGAACTGCGGGAGAGGAAATAATAGAAAGAATTTTACAAATCGAGAACATAAATTTAATTGTAAAGCTTCATCCTATTAGTTATTGTCCGGAAAACGGCCCGAATTATTTGTTTTATACCGGAGGCATTAACTGGAATAAAATATTAAAAAAGTTTGAAACAAATTCCCGCTTCAGACATGTACCTACAAATAATATAGATCCGATCTTATCGGCGAGCGATGTAATGGTTACTGACGTAAGCAGTGTAGCATTGGAATTTATTATGCTGGACAAACCTGTAATCTATATTGATTGTCCTGAATTCTTTGAAAAAACTCTGAAAAAAACTTACGCAAATTTCGGTGATACGACAGCAGACTTTGTCAGAAACGATCCAAAAGCTAATGCAGGACGGCATGTAGGTAAAGTCGTATTTGATTTAAATGATTTAAAAAAAATTGTTATAAACAGCATTGAAGATCCATCCGAAAATTCAGAGAAGAGAAAAGAATTTGCAAAACAATTAAGCTATAATAAAGGAAGAGCTTCCACTGTCGCTGCGGATACTATCATAAAACTGCTTGAACAGAACGGGCAATTAAAATAAATGAGTAAAGATAAAATCATTAAAGAGCTGTCCGAAACATGGAACGGGATCGGGATTAACAAAGGTGACATGGTATTGGTACACAGTTCGTTGTCACGATATTTAAAAAGTTTCAAAGAAAAAGGAATTGAACTTACACCGGGCGATATATTAGAAGTATTCATAGAGTGTGTAGGAGAAAAAGGAACATTGATCTTTCCAACTTTTAACTTTGAGTTTACAAAAGGAAAAACATTTGATATCAGAAACACTAAATCAGAAACCGGCGCACTCACGGAAGCTGCAAGGCTTTACCCGGGTGCAGTCCGCACGGGACATCCGCTATTTTCATTTGCCGTGATCGGACATCATAAAGATAAATTTATGAATCTTTATAATTACAGCGCTTTTGGAAAAGATTCACCTTTCGGTATTCTTCATCAGATGGATGGAAAAATTGCAGTTCTTGACATCGGCGGTGATTTCAGCATGACCTTTTATCATTATATCGAA
>JBDSYA010000279.1:0-14630 GCA_039925865.1 Ignavibacteria bacterium | reverse complement strand
TAAAATTATTTTTACGACTGATCTTAACGATATCCTCAATGATGAGTCAGTAAATGCTGTGATTGTATCTACTCCTGCTGAAACTCATTTTGAAATAGCCAAAGCACTTCTATTAAAAGGGAAAAACATTTTAGTTGAAAAGCCGATAACATTAAATTCTGAGGAAGCAAAGATACTTGATAACATCGCCAGGGAACGAAAACTTGTACTAATGGTGGGACACTTGCTTCTGTTTCACCCGGCAATCCTTAAGATGAAGGAATATATAGATAACGGTAAAGTAGGTAAGCTCCAGTATATCTACAGCAACAGGCTTAATCTCGGCACAGTAAGGACAGAGGAAAATATTTTATGGAGTTTTGCGCCGCACGATATTTCAATAATTCAGTTTTTTGTCGGTGACATCCCGTCAGAAGTAACCGCGACCGGAGCAGTATTCCTGCAAAGTAATATTCAGGATACCACCATGACCACCATGAAGTTCAGGAATAATATTCATGCACATATTTATGTAAGCTGGCTTCATCCTTTTAAGGAACAGAGGCTTGTTGTGATCGGAGCAAAATCGATGATGATGTTTGAGGATACTTTGAAGGAAAATAAACTGAAGTATTATCCTAAAGGTTTTGATATTGTTGACGGGCTTCCTGTCAAGAGAGATGAGGATTTTGAAAATATTGATTTTCCGGATACCTCTCCTCTTGAACTTGAGCAGCAGCATTTTATTGATTGCATTATAAACCATACTACTCCCCGCGCGGATGGCAGAAATGCAATCGAAGTTTTAGAAACACTTGAAAAAGCACAGAGTCAATTAATTAAAGTTTAAAATAAATGTCAGATTATAAAGTACACCCGACCGCCATAGTTGATGACAATGTTGAGATTGGCAAGGGTTCTTCAATATGGCATTTCTCTCACATACAGCCCGGTGCAAAGATAGGAGAGAAATGTACTCTGGGTCAAAATGTTAATGTCGCAAATAATGTCACGATAGGAAATTTTTGCAAGATACAAAACAATGTATCCGTTTATGAAGGAGTTACATTAGAAGATTATGTCTTTTGCGGACCTTCAATGGTATTTACAAATATACTTCTCCCAAAATGCAAGTATCCGCAGAGAGGTGCTGAGTTTTATACAAATACACTCATTAAGGAAGGTGCATCGATAGGAGCAAACGCGACAATTGTTTGCGGAACTACTGTCGGAAGACATACTCTTATCGGGGCAGGTGCTGTGGTTACAAAGGACATTCCTGACTATGCCTTAGTTGTAGGAAATCCTGCAAAAATTATCGGGTGGGTAAGTGAAGCCGGCACAAGACTTAAATTTGATGATGATGGGATTGCATTTTGTGAAAGGTCAGATAAAAAATATAAATTTGAAAATAATTCTGTTAAGGAAATTAATTAGAAAGGAAATATGAAGTTAGCAATTGTTGGAACGGGTTATGTCGGATTAGTAACGGGAACATGTTTAGCTGATACAGGCAATGATGTCATCTGCGTTGATATTGATAAAGAGAAGGTCGCAAAGCTGAACAATAATATCATGCCCATCTACGAACCTGATCTTGATACAACTTTTGAAAGAAATGTTAAAGCCGGAAGGTTAAAATTTACAACTGATCTTAAGAGTGCGACAGATGTTTCAGATGTGATTTTTCTTGCATTACCAACTCCTCCCGGAGAAGACGGTTCGGCAGATCTGTCATACATACTGGGCGTTGCCGATGAACTTGGCAAGATCATTACCGGGTACAAAGTCATTGTTAATAAAAGCACAGTGCCTGTTGGCACAGCAGAAAAAGTAACAGCAGCAATTTCAAAGAATACTAAAATTGAATTTGATGTAGTATCGAATCCTGAATTTTTAAGAGAAGGATTGGCCGTAGATGATTTTATGAAGCCCGACAGGATCGTGATCGGTACCAGCTCTGAAAAAGCCAGAAAGATCATGGAAGAAATTTTCGCGCCTTTTGTCAGACAGGGAAATCCAATTATTTTCATGGATGAACGCTCTTCCGAATTAACAAAATATGCATCCAATTCATATCTTGCTACACGAATTACATTTATGAATGAGATTGCTAATATATGTGAAATGCTCGGAGCTAATGTAGATCTTGTCAGAATAGGGATGGGAAGCGATACACGTATAGGCAAAAGATTTTTATTTCCGGGTATTGGATACGGCGGAAGTTGTTTTCCAAAGGACGTAAGCGCACTCCATAAATCAGCGAAAGAATACGGTTATGATTTTCAGATACTTGATTCTGTAATGGAAGTAAATGAGAAACAGAAGATCATAATTGTTGATAAGATCAAAGAATTTTTCAAAAATAAACTTAAGGGGAAAAAAATCGCTTTATGGGGATTATCTTTTAAACCTGATACGGATGATATTCGCGAAGCGCCTGCATTGTATATCATTGATAAGTTATTGGAAGAAGGTGTTTCGATCTCTGCTTTTGATCCCGAAGCAATGGGCAATGTAAAAAAATTATTAGGTGATAAAATTGAATATGTTGAGGATCATTATGATGCACTGACAAATTCAGATGCATTGGTAATTGCTACTGAATGGTCATTGTTCAGAGCGCCCGATTTTGAAAAAATGGAAAAGCTTATGAAATCTAAAGTAATATTTGACGGAAGAAATCTTTACGATCTAAAGCATATGGAAGAACTCGGATATTATTACAGAAGCATTGGAAGAAAAACAATTAACGGTTTAGACTAAAAATATTTTAAAAATTACCGGAGAAAAAACTAATTAATGAAAGTCCCCTTACTCGATCTAAAAGCACAATATAAAACTATCAAAAAAGAAATCGATGAAGCTTTGATCTCAGTGGCCGAATCACAGATGGCAATTTTAGGACCCGAAGTCGAAAAACTTGAAAAGAGTCTTTGCGAATATCTTGATTGTAAACATTCGATCGGAGTTTCTTCTGGGACGGATGCTTTACTTGTGGCATTAATGGCATTTGATATAAAACCTGACGATGAAGTAATTATTCCTACCTATTCATTCTTTGCAACCGCAGGAGTTGTAAGCCGTCTTAATGCCAAACCGGTTTTCATTGATTGCGATCCTGTTACATTTAATCTTGATCCTTCAAAACTTCGGGATTTAATTACAAAAAAAACGAAAGCAATTGTGCCTGTACATCTTTACGGACAATGCTGTGATATGGACCCTATAATGGAAATTGCAAACGAGTTTGGATTGAAAGTAATTGAAGATGCTGCACAGTCAATCGGCACACAGTATAAAGACGGAAGAAAAGCCGGCAACATAGGCGATATCGGATGTTTTTCATTTTATCCAAGTAAAAATCTCGGATGCTTTGGCGACGGAGGACTTGTGACAACGAATAATGATGAACTTGCCGCAAAGCTGAGAATACTAAGGGTTCACGGCGGTAAACCTAAATATTATCATAAAATCATTGGCGGTAATTTCAGGATCGATGCTATTCAGGCTGCTGTACTGAATGTAAAGCTTCCGCATCTTGATTCATGGACAAAGAGGCGTCAGGAAAATGCTGAGCTTTATTCTGAATTTTTTAAAGAAGCAGGACTTGCTGAAGATGAAGGGAGAATTGAATATGATAATAAAAATAAAGTTCTACTTCCAAAGGCAATTTATAAAAATAATAATTTAAAATATTATCATATCTATAATCAGTATGTAATCAGAGTTTCAAACAGGGATGATCTCAGAAAAAATTTAACTGATAACGAGATAGGCTCTGAAATATATTACCCGGTTCCTTTTCATTTACAAGAATGTTTTCAGTATTTAAAAAATGAGAACGAAAAATTTCCGGTGGCAGAATGGTGCGCAAAGGATTCAGTTGCACTGCCTATTTATCCCGAACTCTCAAAAGATCAGATTAAATTCACTGTTAATACAATAAAAAAGTTCTTAGACAAATAAGATATATCATTAATAAATAAAAATTTACTGAATGAAAAAAGCTTTAATCTCAGGAATTACGGGACAGGATGGAAGTTACCTTACAGAGTTATTATTGGAAAAAGGTTATGAGGTTCATGGAATACTCAGGCGCAGCAGTTCATTCAATACTAAACGGATTGATCATTTATATGCCGATAAAGACGTCATTGATAAAAAGATGTTTCTTCATTTCGGTGATTTGGTAGATACCAGCAGTCTCAACCGGCTTCTTGAAAAAATCGAACCTGATGAAATATATAATCTAGGCGCACAAAGCCATGTCAAAGTTTCATTTGAAGTACCGGATTATACTGCACAGGTGGACGCTCTGGGAACATTGAGATTTTTAGATGCGATACGAGAAACCGGTTTAAGAAAAGTGAAATTTTATCAGGCATCTACCAGCGAACTTTATGGGAAAGTTCAGGAAGTTCCTCAAACTGAAAAAACTCCTTTCTACCCGAGAAGCCCATATGGAGTTGCAAAGATATACGGTTACTGGATAGTCGTCAATTACAGAGAGGCATATAATATATTTGCATGCAACGGAATTTTATTTAATCACGAATCTCCCCGAAGAGGTGAAACTTTTGTCACAAGAAAAATTACACGTGCTGTCGCCAGAATTAAACACGGGATCCAGGAAACTTTGTCAATGGGGAACATTGATTCTAAAAGAGACTGGGGATTTGCTCCGGAATATTGTGAAGGAATGTGGAGAATGCTTCAGCTGGACGAGCCCGATGATTTTATTTTAGCAACAGGTGAGACTCATACTGTTCGCGAATTTATTGAAAAGTCATTTAAGGAAATTGATATTAGTATAGAATGGAAAGGTAAAGATGAAGATGAAGTTGGTAAGGATAGTAAGACAGGAAAAGTCCTTATTGAAATCGATAAAAATTACTTCAGGCCGACAGAAGTTGATCTTCTGATTGGTGATCCCACAAAGGCAGAGAAGATCTTAGGCTGGAAACCAAAGGTTACTTTTGAAGAGCTTGTAAAGATAATGGTCGAAGCGGATTGTGAAATGGTACAGAAAAAAGGTTACTAACTTTAATGAGTATTTCGGTAAAAAAGACACGGCTTGATAATGTACTGTTAATTGCACCATCAGTCTTCACTGATCACAGAGGTACATATACAGAGACTTACAATATTGAAGATTACGAGAAGAACGAAATCAATATCAAATTTCTCAGAGATGATATTTCCACTTCAGCCAAAAACGTATTAAGAGGAATTCATTATGATAACAAAACATGGAAACTTATTCAGTGCATGCACGGTGAAATTTTTTTTGTAGTCGTTAATTTAAAAAAAGATTCAGAGCAGTTTTTAAAATGGCAGTCATTTATCCTGACCGCCGGCAACAGGCTTCAGGTATTAGTTCCTCCCGGATTTGGAAACGGACACCTAGTATTAAGCGAGCAATGTATTTTTCATTACAAAATGTCCGAGTATTATGATCCGGCTAATGAAAAAGGAATTAAGTGGAATGAACCTCTCCTGAATATTCCCTGGCCTGTGAACGATCCTATACTTTCGGAAAAAGATTCTTCATGTAAATATTTATGATTAAGTTATATCAAATCAAATAATTAATTATGTTTTGGTGTGATTCGCAATTCAAAAAAATAAAATGAATATCAGAAAAAACTTTTTATCGCTTGCAGTACCTGATATTACAGATGAAGAGCGCAAAGAAGTTCTTGAAGCGCTTGATTCGGGATGGATAAGCACCGGCCCGAAGGTGAAAGAATTTGAAAGTCAGTTTGGTGTTTATCATAATGTTAAGCATGCCATTGCAATGAGCTCGTGCACTACAGCATTATTTATTGCTGCTAAAGTTCTTGGAATCGGAAAAGGAGATTTTGTGATTGTTCCCACCATCACGTGGCAATCAACTGCGAACATTGTAGAACAACTTGGTGCGACCCCGCTTTTTTGCGATGTGGAAATTGATACTCTGAATATAAGACACGAAGATGTTGAGTTTTATGTCAAACAATATGGTCAGAAGATTAAAGCAATTATTCCTGTTCATCATTCGGGACTACCGGTAGACATCGACTGGTTTTCCGGAATCTCGGATAAACACGGCATTCCCATTATTTATGATGCAGCTCACGCAGTATTTTCCACTTATAAAAATAAACCTGTCGGTCAATTTGGAAGCATGGCAGCGTTTAGTTTTTATGCAACAAAGAATTTGACAACAGGCGACGGCGGTATGATAACAACAAATGACGATGAACTTGCAGAGCAGTGCAGGACATGGTCTTATCACGGTCTTCCGAAAGATTCGTGGAAGAGATATTCCGCAGAAAATGCAAGCCCTCATGTACAGTCGATTGTTCCCGGTTATAAATTTAATCTTACAGACATACAGGCAGCATTGGGTTTGGCTCAAATGAAAAGAAAGGAAGACCTTTTAAGCAAACGGAATTATCTCGTTGAAACATACAATGAAATTTTAAAAGAATTTGCCTGGATCCAAAGGCCGGTGTTTAAGACAAAAGAAGGTAAATGGGGAAATCATGTGTATGTAATAAAAATTCTGGATGAAGAAATTGACAGGGATAAATTTATGCAGGAATTGAGAAAGCTCAACATCGGTACCAACCTTCATTTTTATCCTGTTCACAAAAATGATTTTTATGAAAAGAAATATCCGGATATAAATTTACCGAACGCGGAATGGCTTATGAACCGGATATTAACAATCCCTCTATGCACAAAGTATTCCGGTGAAGATCTCGGATACGTTGCAGAGGCGATGAAATTTGTTTATGATAATAAACTTGCCCATCATACCATTTTAGTATAAAATATTTTAATAAATTTGTCAAAAGTTTTAATAACAGGCGGAGCGGGAAATATCGGTTCATTCATTGCAGATCAGTGCATTGAAGAAGGGCATCATGTAATCGTGATCGATAATTTTTATAATGGAAGACACATAAATATTGCAGAGCATATTGCAAATAAAAAGTTAGAGCTTGAGACAGTTGATATCGGTAATTATGAAATGGTCAAATATGTTTTTGACAAACATAAACCCGAATATGTTTCCCACCAGGCTTCACTGATGATAATGGATTCAAATAAATTTCCGGAAAAATCCATTGAAACAAATATTAAGGGTACTTTTAATATAATACAGGCATGCGCAGAGTTTGGAATTAAAAAGCTGACTTACGGCTCATCTGCATCTGTGTATGGCAATCCAAGATTTATTCCTGTTACCGAAGAACATCCGTTTGATAACCGCACATTGTACGGGGCAACAAAGATTGCAAAGGAGGCGCTCATGCAGTCATGGGCTTATTCACATAACGTCCCTTATATTGGTTTCAGATATTTTAATATTTACAGTGAACGACAGGGGCTTGGAGCTTTTTATACACAGGTTTTTCAGAAGTGGATTCACGCAATTTATAACGGTGAAGAAATAATAATGTACGGTGATGGCGAGCAGACACTCGATCTTGTCCATTCTTCTGATGCGGCACGCGCAAATATTCTTGGACTATTCAATGATAATGTTTTAAACGAACACTTTAATGTAGGTACAGGAATTGAAACAAGCCTTAAACAAATTCTCGGACTTATTGAAAAGCTACTTAACAAAAAAGCAAAGGTTAAACATATTGACTCCGACCCTCATCTTGTGCAGCGAAGATGCTCATCAATTGAAAAAATATCTTCAATGCTGGGTTTTAGTCCTGTGGTAAGCGTTGAAGAAGGAACAAAAAAGTATGTGCAATATTTACTGGCGGGAAAAATTTAATGCTTTATAATAAAAGACATATTTATTTACGATCCCCTCTCCGCATTAGCTTTGTAGGCGGAGGAACAGATCTTGAATCCTTTTACATGCAGGATGAAACCGGACATGTGGTCTCTTCTACAATTGATCTGTATAATTATGTTTCAATCAAAGATATGTTTGATTCTAATGTAAGAGTACATCATGCTGAAATAGAAACAGAGGCGATCACAAGCAGGATAAAACACCCGTATGCAAGAACAGCTCTTGAGCATTACGGCATATTTAAAGGCGCCGAAGTAATATTGACATCTGATGTAATGACCACCGGAAGCGGGCTTGGAGCTTCATCTGCAATGATGAGCTCACTTGTACTTGGCTGCAGCACATTAAGAGATAAGAAAATAAATTCAAAGCATGAGCATTCGGAAATCACATACAATTTAGAATCTGATGCTGGTACTATCGGCGGGAAGCAGGATCAGTATGCAACAGTTTACGGGGGTTTAAATTCAATCACCTTTGACAAAAATTCGATCAGGGTAAAGCGGGTAAAAATCCCTGCTGAAAATCTGAAACGGATGGAAGAAAGAATGTTCCTTGTATTCACAAATATGGCAAGAGAGACGAGGAATATTCAAACGGATCTTGGGAAAAATTTAATTTCAAGCTCAAAGAAGAAATACTTTACAGGACTGAGAGACTTGTCGCATGATTTTTTAAATGCTTTAGAATCGAAAAATTTTATACTCAATGACATAGGAAAGATCCTGAATGAAAGCTGGAAGCTAAAAAAATCAACAAACGACCACATAACAAATCCTTTCATTGATCAGCTTTATGATACTCTCAAAAAGAAGGGAATAATCGGGGGGAAAGTACTGGGAGCAGGCGGAGGCGGCTTCCTCCTTGCATTTGCAGGCGATCAAAAAATGAAAGAAAAAATTAAATATGAACTTTATCCTAATTTTATAGCGCTCGATGTAAAACTCAGCAGCAAAGGAACGGAAATCTTATGGAAAAATTTTTAGGTGTGCTATTCTGCGGAGGCAGAGGCACAAGGCTTCAGGAAATTACGCAATACATTTCAAAGTCATTCATACCGGTATACGACAGGCCGGTATTTAAATATGGCCTTGAACTATTGGAGAGTTCAAAGCATGTGGACGAGATAGTGATCCTGACAAATGAAGATAATGACTCAAAGCTCAGACAGCTTGGCCACAGAACTCTGATTCAGGCTGACTCAAAAGTCAATGATATGTTTACCGGATGGGACTATGTAAAAAAATTCATGCGAACAAAAAAGCATGGAGTTCTTGTGCCTTCTGATAATATCTGCGAAGTGAAGATCGATAACCTTATAAAAGTATTTCAGAAAAAAAATCCTGAACTGCTTTTCTCCGTTCGTGAAATGGAAGATAAAAGTAAATTATCTCAAATGGGATGTTATAATATTGAATCCCGAAAATTTTATTACAAGCATCCTGACCCGCCCTGTAACTACGGCGTAATTGCGCCTTATATTATTGAAAATGGCCTGAACATTATTCCCGGCAGAAATATACTTGAATCGTGCATCACAGAAATTCTCTTTCATAAGGGCTACTGGTTTGATATAGGTGATTATGACAGCATCATCGAAGCAAGCAACTGGCAGCGTAAAATGTCCAATGAAAAAATGAAAGTTTTAAATTCAGTTCAGATCTAAATTGTTTTGAGTTAATTAATAGTTGATGCAACATTTTGGATGAAGTTATAATTTAAACTGCAATGAATTTTGAAGCTTCTTATAAATTTCATTTCAAAGTTAGGCGTAGATACAATTGCAAGATTGATTGGCTTTGTCACACTGCCTCTCATCACCCGAGCGTTAGGTCCCGAAGGATACGGACAATTTACTTACCTTTTTATAATCCTTTCATATTTTGGATTTTTCATTGACTTCGGATATCTCAGCTACGGCACAAACAAATTGTGCGAAAAAGTCGACAGCAAAATAGTTATCGGCAAGATAATTTCACTTCAGGTCTTCACTGCTATCATTTCTTTTGTAGTTCTAATTGTTATAGCAAGATTTTTCTTAGACGCTGAAAAATATTTTTTACTTCTTATTTTTTCGTTGACATTTCTGACGCAGATATTTTCAATAAAATATTATTATCTTGCGAACAACAAACTTTACTACAATTCGGTGTCGGAGCTTGCAGGCCAGGTAATTTATGCTGCGCTTGTATTTCTTGTGTTCCTTAACTATCCAACTGTACTAACTCTGATCAGCTTATCCGTAATTCAGACTTTAATTACAGCCTGTTTTCTTTTCATTCCCTATGCAAAGAATAATAAAATTAAAATAGACCTTAATATAAAACCGAATGTGAAAACACTGAAGGAAGCTTATAAACTGGGGCTTTCTTCAAAAGCAGAGGCCATCACAGCTTCTTTTATAATTTTATGTCTTGGGTTTTTTCTTAATGAAGAGTCAGTAGGTTTATATAATGCGTCTTACAAGATTTATTTAATTTTGCTGACAATTGTACAGGGACTGAGCTACTCACTTATGCCGATGCTTTTAAGAAATGCAAAAATATCCGAAAGGAACAACGTAAAAAGGATCGGCTTTATCTTTTATGTTTATCTATTATTCGGGCTGATATTATTTGCATTCACATTTATATTTTCAGATAAAATAATTTCAATAATGTTCGGAGAGAAATTCATGGACTCAGTACCGTTATTAAAAAACTTTTCAATCACAATTCTCATATGGCCCGTAGTAATGTTTATGAGCCTTGTCCTGCTCGCATACAATAAGTACAACTATATCTTAATGACTTCGTTATCATCTACATTCTTTTCCATCACACTTTCGCTTTTACTGATCAACACCTTTGGGGTCACCGGTGCAGGTTACGTGCTGCCGCTTGTCGCGCTTGGAACGATCATTGTCAGTTATTATTTCCTCAGAAAAATTTCTATTGAAGAAAACTTCAGGATAACGGAGCTGTTTTCATTTCGGAATGCTGTGGAAGAGTTTAAGGAGCTGGTGAAGAGGACATAATTCTTCGATTTCAAGTTGTAAATTTCAAATTGTAAATGGATAAGTATGAAACTGCTTTTTAACTTTTTTGCTTTTCAATAATTCTATATTTTATCAGTAATTATTTCCGATAATTTACTTAGTTAATGGTAAGATTTGAAGATATCGGGTTCAGGGTTGTAGAAAAAAGCGATATCGAACTTATCAGACACGAGCACAACGATGAATCTGTGTTACTGATGCTGCGTGACCCGAAACTGATCTCCGAAGATCAGCAGTTAGCCTGGTTTGAAAAAATTCTGAACAATAAAAAAAATACTGTTTACTGCATATTCCATGAAACTCCTGAAAATGTCATCGGAGTCTGGAAGCTTCAGGATCTTGATGAAACAAACCGCTGTGTGGAATATGGTATGGATATTTTTAAAGAATTCCGCGGAAAAGGTTTTGGTCTGAAGTCCTTTAAAATGGCTTTCAAATATTTATTTGACAGCCTGAATATTCACACAATTTATGCAAAGGTAGGCGAGTATAATGAAACCAGTCTCATAGCTGCTCAGAAAGCAGGTTTTAAGATAACCGGCAAGATCAAAGAATCATTATTCAGAAATGGGAAGTACCGTGACAATATTGTTTTAAGTCTGACCTTTGATGAATATAAAAATATTTACCGGGAAAATTAATACGTTTAACATTTATTATCAAAGTTATTAAATTAATTCAGCACCATAAATAAGACCTGCTGAACTAAGATTTTTTTCACCAAAATATTTTGAATGCTCTTAGCTTACCTCATAATAATCATAGCACTGGTTCTGTTATTGTACGACTACCGGTCGGGAATAATAGTTACTCTGATGGTCGTGACAAATTTTGGTGAGTTCATTTATGTAAATCCAAATCTCGAAATTGGGGACTTTGGAGGAATTGGTACGATCTACTTTATGGATCTCTTCTGGCTGGCAATGATCATAATAATTTTTATGAAGCGGCACAGCCTTTATCTTCTAAATTACAAATTATCTTTCCTTGTACTTTTAGTGATCTTCATTACTTCATTATTAATACCTTTGATAATCTCTTCATTTTCGGTGAAAGATACTATAAGCGTGATCAGGCCGCTGGGTAATTTTTTGCTGCTTCCCTATTTGGTATTGACAATTACTGATATGAAGGCTCTGAATTTCCTGGAGAAAACCATAACAACAATGATATTTATATTCATTGGAGTTCAGGTCTTTGAGTACATTACACAAAAAAGAATTCCAATAAGATTGTTTGAAAAGTACAGTATGTTTTTTGGCGAAGATCCCTTTGCTGTGGAGTTTGGAGGTGTAAAGACAGGATACATATGGTCCAGGATCGGATATCTGTTACCATTCAATCTTTTTTTTGGGTGCTATTATTATTTCAAAGAAAAAAGAAATTACGGATTACTTTTACTGGGAGTATATATTTTATCAATCATGATCGCTCTCAGCAGGATCTGGATTATTGGGTTTGCATTTTTTCTGGTGATAATTTCTATCTTTCTGCTTTCACGTAATGAAGCAGGCAATTATGTTAAGTTAAAATTATTTACACTGATCGGCTCATTTGCTGCGGTGGGAGCAATACTTTTATTTACCTCATCAACTTTTAACCAAATCTTTGATATTTTTTTATTAAGAGTTAACTCAATAAATGATCTGGCTGATAAAACTGATTCATCCTTTCTCGGCCGTGAATACATTCTCCTGCAAATGATGGCAGTGTGGTGGGAGTATCCTGTGTTTGGAGCGGGATTTTCCTCAATTGCCAGAAGGCTTATTACAAATGACCTTGGTCTGCCAAACATAGTCACAATTTTCGGAGCTTCAGGATTATTCATGCTGTTTATTTTTTTAAAACAGTTCTACGACAACATAAAACCCTTGATGAAAAATGACTTTATACTTTTTATGTCACTTGCATCTGTAATGTTAATGATAACTTTCATGAGCGTTTTCAGCATTGATATGTTTTATTTTAATGCAACCGGTGCTCTATTATTTGCAATGGCTAATATTATTTATAACATTGCTAAATATCAACCAGAAGAAAATGCAGCATACGGTCACGCCGCTTGATCTATATTGGGTCTTAGGTGAGCAAGACCTGGGACCTCTTGAATTTTATTTTGCAAAGGCACTGATAAAAAACGGGAAGAATGTAAATTATATTAACATTAATACTTTGTATTCCGGCAATTGGAAAAAATTAAGTATTTATTCTCACAGGTTTCCCAGGAAATATGATAATTCAGTTCAAAGAAAATATCTGGCAACTGTTAACGATGAATTAATAAAAAAGTACAAAGAAGATAAGCCTTCTTTTGTTTTTATATATAATGACTGCAAAGTATTACCCGAGACGGTGGAATATTTTAAAAAATGCGGAGCTAAAATAATTAATTTTCTTGGTGACGATCCAAACTATTTATTCTCAGGCAAGAAAACATTTCTTCTCACTGTAATGCATGCGGACATTGTCATCGTACCTGATACCGGATGGATCAGAGGGTTAAGACTCTTGGGGGTAAAAAATATAATTTATTCACCCGTTGGTACTGATACTGAAGTTTTTTTTAAAACTGAACCTTCGCGCGGACATATTAAAAAGTTTGGAGCGGATATTCTATTTGTCGGCACAGGATACTATCTTAATTCCTGGGGAATAAAGCGTGCTTCGGTTTTGAATGAATTGTGCGGTATGAATTTCAAATTGTTTGGTGACGGGCAATGGAATGAAGTGCTTCCCTATTTTCCGGGTTTGATGACAAACTTCATACCGGAAACTTTATCCGCAGAAAATGTAAATATTGCCTGCAGCTGCGCTAAACTTTATCCTGTTGTTGTAAATGCCGGAGTTGTTAATGGCGTATCAACAAGGGTTTTTGATTGCATAGCATCGGAGATCTTTGTTTTGTCGGAATATAAAAAAGACACAGACCGTTTATTTCCGGGCGGTGAAATTGTAAGTTATCATTCAAAAAGAGAATTAAAAGATAAGGCGGAATATTTTTTAAAGAATGAAAATGAAATGAGAGACCATACTGAAAAAGCTTTGGCAATATTAAAACAAAAGTATACGCTTGATATTTTAGTTAAAGATATACTAGAACAAATTTAATTTGGATACTTCGGCATTTGAAAAGAAAGATGGAAAATATTATCTTAAGTATATAGGATCCGAAAGTTATTATAAAAATGGTTTGCTGCTGGAATGCATCATGCATTTTAAAGGCTTGATGAAAGGAAAGCTCCTTGATCTTGGCTGCGGAAACAAGCCTTATTCCAAAATTTATGATGAGGTTTGCGATTCATCCATCGGATGCGATGTTCCGTTTTCTTTGCACACAAAATCAAATGTTGAAGTTCAGTGCTATGCTGAAGATATTGACAAGCATTTCGAGCAGGAATACTTTGACTGCATTATCTGCACTGAAGTTTTAGAGCATACTCTGAATGACCAAAAAGTTGTTGCTAACATTTATAAAATTTTGAAACCAGGTGGAAATCTAATCATCTCAGCTCCTTTTACTTATGTCCTCCATGAGGCTCCTCATGATTACAGGCGATATACTTTATTCGGTCTGAAAAATATTCTTGAAACGAACAGGTTCGAAGTTAAATCCGCTTTTTCAATGGGAGGAACTTTATCATCCGGATTTTTCATTTTTTACTATTCATTCACAAAAATATTTTTTTTTACATTAAAAAAAATCGGTTTTAGCCGGGCACATGAAAACACTTTTCTAAAAGCTGTTACATCTTTTCCGGAATTAGTATTATATAAATTGAATATTGCTTCATTCAGAAAAAAATTAGT
>JBDSYA010000278.1:0-12950 GCA_039925865.1 Ignavibacteria bacterium | reverse complement strand
TGTTGGAATTGATTTTGATATTTGGCTTGATGATGAGAAAGTCATGGAAAATGGGAAATTTCTGATTTAGCTATTTTTAGTGAGTTTAGTAAAGAGAGTTTGTAAAGTTTATAAGGTTCGTAAAGTTGTTTACTACACACTCAATCAACCTGACTCAACAAACTTAGCTGACTCAACAAACTTAGCTGACTCAACAAACTTAGCTGACTCAACAACTTAGCTGACTCAACAAACTTAACTTACCAAACCAAACATTGATCCCTGAACTCCGAAAGAAATTCAATTCTGAATTTACTGAAAAAAATTATCAGGCATTTATTAAAGATCTTTATTCCACCTACAATTATCAGATCGAATTCAGAATTGGGGAAACTCCTATATTCCTGACCGACGAACTTCTGAAAGAAATATTAAATGCTTCAGAACTTATAGTCAAAGACCTTCAGTCAAAAGATTTTAATGAATATTCAAAGAAGGCACTACCTGACCAGCTGGCCGTTCCAAATGAAGATGAACATACTTCACTACTTGCAATTGATTTTGCGATCTGCAAAGATGAAAACGGAAAGTTCATTCCTCAATTGATCGAGCTTCAGGGCTTTGCATCCCTGTATTGTTATCAGCAGCTTTTGAATGAAAAGGTCAGAGATCATTTTAACATTCACTCAGGTCTGACCAATTATTTCAGCGGGCTTGATGAAAACTCTTATATAGAAAAATTCAAAGATGTAATTGTAAGTGATTCGGATCCTGAGAACGTTATTTTACTCGAGATCGAACCTGAAAAACAAAAGACATATATTGATTTTCTTTGTACTGAAAAGTATCTCGGTGTAAAGCCTGTCTGTCTTACAAAAATCATCAGAGAAGGGAAAAAACTTTTTTATGTGAGTAACGGAAGAAAAATTCCGGTGCACCGGATCTATAATCGTGTTATACATGATGAGCTAGCAAAGAGAAAAGATATAAAATATGATTTCCGTTTTACTGAAGAGCTTGATGTAAAGTGGATCGCGCACCCTAACTGGTTTTTTAAGATCAGTAAATTTTCATTACCGTTTTTAAAAAATAAATTCGTTCCTGATACAAACTTTCTTGATCAGATCGATAAATATCCTGATGATCTGGAAAATTATGTTTTGAAACCGCTGTTTTCTTTTGCCGGTGTGGGAGTAAAATATGACATTACAAAACAGGATCTTGATTTGATAAAAGACAGATCAAACTACATTCTGCAGAAAAAAATAAATTACGAACCAGCAATTGCAACTCCTGATATTCCGGCAAAAGCTGAGATCAGATTGCTGTATGTCTGGCAGGATAAACCTTTATTAGTAAATAATCTTGTACGTCTTAGTAAAGGAAAAATGATGGGCGTGGATTTCAATAAAGATAAGACATGGGTAGGCTCCAGTATTGCTTATTACAAAAAATGATTATAAAAAAAGATCCCAGCATTTTTTGACAGGGATCTTCTTTTATATCCGATAGTATTACTTCAGTACAACAAGCTTCTGTATCTGAGTTTCAGTTTTTGAATCATCTTCAGTGACAATTTTATAAAGATAAGTACCGTTCGCAACTTCATCCCCGTCAGTATCCCTGCCATCCCATGAAACCTGGTTGTATCCTATATTTGCAAGCATAGTAATTTCTTTGATCAGCCTTCCCGCTGAAGTATAGATCCTGATTTTACAATTCTTCGGAGTATCTGACCCTAATAAATTGAAAATAAAATTTGTTTCTTCCTTCATAGGATTTGGAAAATTGTAAAACTCCTTAACAAGTAACTGATCACTTACTATAAGATCGTAATTTACTGTATCAGTATTGTCTGCATCATCTTTATAAATTACCGTAAGTTTATTTGTACCTTTTTCTAAAACAGGGGAATAATAAACTGACCTCATGCTCACATTATTTAAGTCCGCAATTTTACTTACAGAGGATCCGGGTTTTGAATTTGCAACGTTCCCGGTTATATAAGGAATATATTTGTCGTTAAGCCTGATTGAAATTTGAGAAGTATCAATCCTGTCACTGTAATTTTCCGAATTTGGGATCTCAATTTTTAATTCCGGTTTCGATCTGACATAGTCGCCGCTTTTTATTAATTGTCCATCACTATAAAGGTTTACAAATGAAGTGCTTGAAATATTTTTTAATGATAATCTGAAATTTATATAATTGTTATAACTATAAAATTCATTGATCTGTCCTTTTGGTAACACTTCAATATAAACTCCTAATTTATTATCAGCATCACCTCTAATGTAAGGGACAGTAAATTTATTTTTATAAAATTTGATACTGTCTATTTTCAAAACATCAGATAGAGTATCTGTTTTTATTAAATTACCGGCATTAACCGAAGTTTTATAAACATTTACTATTAACCCGGGAATGCTTGTGAAACCGGCATTCTGATAATTGAAACTAAATTTAATTTCTCCGCCTATTTTAGCAATCGTATCCGAAAGAACTAATGAATTTTTATCAACAATGATCTCTCCCGGCAAATTGTAATTAAACTTTATGGAGTTTAAAACCGAAGGCTGGGATCCGGATATAGTATCCATGGATATCTTAGCCAGAAAGTTTATGAAAGGATATTGATATGCGTTTACCGAACTAAGGTTTACAAAAGAGTTAGTTGTCTGATTAGCAAGCAGCAAAGTCTGACTGCCATTCTGAGCGATCCCAATCACATCAAATTTAATTGTACTCTGCGGCATGAGTGTTTGCTGCCATGAAAAGTCTCTCCATAAATGAGACGGTCCGATAATATTTGAAACAGTGCCGTAGGTCTCTTTGTAAGTCTTTGTGAGTGAACTTAAAGATTCTCTCCAGCCTGTTGATACCGAATAAAGAAGATACTGCTCTGAAACATTTACTCCTGACGAGCCAATCGAACCTATAAAACTCCATGTATCGAACCAGCCAAATTTAAATAAGCTGTCAATCTTGGTACTTCCAAAAGTTTTGATCTTGTTTCTTGCTGCAACTGTCATCTGCTGCACAGAACCATAGTCAACATATGATGCATTCAGCGCCATCAAATAATATGTCGAATCAAATGTATTTAAAAAATTTATAACAGAATCTGAAGATGTACCTGTGGTCATCTTAAAGTTTATAAAATCAATTATGTGACCGTTAAGTTTTTTTACTTTCATCATATTCAATCCTGTACTTTTTCCACCATCTATATTTACGCCCTTATCATTAACATTAAGATAGGATATCTCCGCACCGCTGCTTCCCATTGACCTTACTGAAAGAGTTAAAGTCTTTGCCGGAATTGTCAATCCGTTGGTGAGATAAGCTGTATTGAAAAGATCAGGTTGTGGAAATTGACTGCTTTTAAATTTCAAAGCAGAAATATTATTTGAATCCGGTAAAGCTTCAGCATACGCTTTATCATTTTCAGGGGCTCCTGCAGGGTTATAGGAAAATGTCAGCGGCTTTGACCAGCCTGAACTGTCATCATTAATTACTGCATTAGTCCTCCAATAATAAAGTGTGCTTGAATTAAGTATAGGTATAAGAGTTTTAAACTTTGTAGTCATACCTGTAATGCTGCTGTTTGCAAAAGTTCTTTTTAATGGAGAATTAAAAGTTCGGGTAGTGTCTAATTCTAATAAAACTTTTACATTTGCCTTAAGGTGATTTGAAAGTGGATTTAGTCCTGTAAAAAAAACACTGTCAGTTTTTACAACTGCATTATCTACAGGTTTAAGGGGCATGAATGAAATATTCTTAATCGGAATATTTACCTGTAACACATTATTACTTTTATTTTCCAAAGGCTGCCAGTTATCATAATCCATCACAACCTGTACAAAATAATTTTGAACCGAATCAATTTTAAAAGTAAATTGCGCTGAATCAAACTGTTTAAATGATTTAAGAACCGTGTCACGTGAAAAAATTGTGACGTTATCTTTTTTAAGATTAAATCTGATCTTACACGAATCTGCAAACAAACCAAAATTCTTAGGATAGATTGTCAGCGTCGAGCTTTCATTAATTGCGGGAAATTCATTTGATAATTTGTAATCGGCTGAACTTATTACAAACTCAGGTCTCACAGGCAGTGCCAGCTTTACAGCAGGATCACCAAGAAGCCCATAACAATTCAATGTATGTCTTACTGAAGAGCTTGCAGAATCATAAGAGATCTTTTTCATTCCAAATTTTAAAATGTCACCGAATCTCCTTAGAGTGTCTTTGGCAATTCCGTAAAGCATCCAGTTCTGTAATGTGTTTCCTGCATATTGCCAGCCCCATCCTGTGGAGCCAATAAATCCTACCGCTCCCCTATTAGACATATTCATAAATCTTTCACCAAAAACCCTGAAACCCGGCTCACCGACTTTTCCCGTATAACAGGTCATGCTCATTACAAATGGCAGCTTTCCGTAGTTACTGAGTGTTGTAGGATCCTGCATGCCGTCTTCCCAATCCTGATTTCCTGCATGACCCTGAAAACTTGCAATCAGTGTCCCGTTGTCAATATCTCTTCTTATCGAATCTTTATAATTGTAAGTTACTGCAGGATTAAAATCAGTTCTGTAAATTTTATGACCATCTCCAGAAACAGAAGGAGGAAGCACATGACTTGTGATCAGAGGATTTATTATGCTTTGAAAAGTCGCCTGATCAGCAGAATCTCCGCCACCGACAATAAATGAAAAGTTTTTCCACCAGGAAGAAGGAGGAGTATTTTCATAAGTAATAATATTATCAACCATGTTTTGTGCTTCGGTTACAGTATAAGCAGTAAGCCTGCCTATTGCAACCTGTGGAGTAAATGAAAATGCACCCTGTCCGAAATTTGCAAAGTATGTATCAGTTGTAGGATTACCCGCAACAGGTATAAGGTTTTTTTCATAAAGAGTTGACGCAGAATTTTTTTTAGGATCAAGTGAACCTCTTCCCATAAGACAAAGATATCCCAGTTTTGGCAGTTGCCAGTTATCATAAACATATCTTGCAAAGTTCCTTATAGCAACCGGCTCCTGTAAACCGTAATTAAAAATATCATACACATCTTTTATTTCTGCTTTTGTAAATCTGAAACCATCATTTGTTTCACGGTGATTCTTTAATTGATTAGCCTGTGTCTCAAAAAGTGAATTATAAACCAAAAGATAATCGGCTCCGTTTGAAACTGAAACATAATCAGGCACCTGTCTCTGCGCCATCCTGAAAGGTTTTTTTGTGATAGCATTATTGATAACCTCAAAACGGCCGTTGCTTTTGCCGGTGAATATAAGAGTATCCGCGCTTGAAGTATAGTTTGTGATCACTTTATTATTGGCGAAATCATAAACACTGACAGGGTTTGAAGGAACATATCCTGAGATCATAAATCTTTTTGAAGTTGTATCAGTGGCGGATAGCTTTGATGAAAATTGATTGTTTCGAAATTTAAAAACTTTGGGATATTGAACCGACATGAAATCAAAATACAGATGCCCATCATAACTCGGCACAAAATATTGCGATGTGACCGTATTAACTCCGGTACTTACCAAAAGCGAGCTGGAAAATGTAATCGTAGTATCAAATCTTCCCCAGTCATTTTTAAACATATTTGCGATCAGATTACCGTTTATTCTCACCTGAAGATTATGTTCGTTAAAAACTGTTGTATTTATATCATAAGGATAAGCAAATACTTTTAATGAGCAGGTCTGCGCCACCGGAGACAGGAGCGGAGTTGAAAACGTGTCAGACACTGAAAAATTATTATACATCGATACCCAGTACCAGCCTTCTCCCTGAAATAATTCATTATTGAAATTTCTGAAGTCTCCGGAATTTGCTCTTTCTCCCTGAGTATATATTTTATCTTTCTCAAAATGAACCTTTTCCAAAACTGCTGATGATCCATAAAGAGTTGTAGTTGAGAAATTATTATTGCTCAATCTTTGACCGGATGCTCCATCCCATCCTATCCAATATGCATTAGTGTCAGAATAATAATTATAATATTCATCCTTTGTATAAGCCAGAACATTATTAACGTTGTAATGCTTGGAAGGTCCGCCATATACTCTTGTACCGTAGAAATCTAAATAATCAGCAGCATCAAATACCCCGTCAGTTTCACCCTGGAAAAAAATCGGCAACTCAATTCCCTTATTAAAAACTTTTACAGTCCGGGGATCAATTGCATTAGTGCTGATCCCTGCATTGGTAAAATCTGTTCTGGTAATTCTGTAAACACCGTCATCATTAACAGACAGCTTCAAATATGCCTTATTTGGAGTAATCCAGTTATAGCTTTGAGTAAAAGAAATTTTTGATATTAGTAAAATTGCAATAAGAAGCAGAAAATATTTTTTCATTATAATTCGGATTATTAAAAAGAATTCCGGATTTGTAACTTACAAACCAGACGGCAGAGAATCAACAATCTAATTTTGCGGTTGAATCTCTGATTAATATAAACTTAAGAGTTGATTTAGCGAAAAGTTAAGTTTGCTAAATTTTGAGATTTTAGTCAAATGTAAATCGAATATTGAATCATATGCCTAAGAATATTTACGGTCAATATTAATTTCCGGATTTTTGGATACGGATTATAAATATTAATGTAATAAACAGGAGATTGTTAAATTTTGGCAGATACATTTACTTTTAAAAAATCTTTAGATCTTAGCTTCAGTTGCACTCAGGATCCTGTTAGCTTCTTTATTTCTTAATTTCAACATATATAATCCTATGAATGTAATTAAACCGTTCAATATTAAAATTTCAAATCCGAACTTGTATCCGTTAAACAGCTTAACTGAATTTATATCCAGTAAATATGAAATGACAGGTGAAAGTATGCAGACAACAGGAACAAATTTATCCTTCACGGAAATTTTTGTATAAAGACCGAAAGCAAAAAGTCCAAGTAAAGGGCCGTAAGTATATCCTGCAGCCCTGAACACCGAGTTAATTACGGCTGTATCATTTACTTCACGAAAAAGTATTATTATCAAAAGTAATATTACGGCAAATGCAATGTGAACAAAGTGTCGCGTACCTTTTTCCTTTCGGGTCTCTTTATCACTTTTCATCTTAAGGAAGTCTATGCAAAATGAGGTTGTAAGTGTTGTTAATACTGAATCTGCGCTGGAAAATGTTGCAGCCGTAATTCCAAGTACAAAAACTATCGAAGCAAAGATCCCAAGATGATTCAATGCCAGTAAAGGAAAAAGTTCATCTGTCTTAACCGGTATTTGTATTCCCTTCGCATTTGCATAAGTGTAAAGTAACGCTCCGAGAGTTACAAAGAACAGATTTACGATAATCAGTATTGAACTGAACCAATAAATATTTTTTTGAGCATCCGAAAGGGATTTGCAGCTCAGATTTTTCTGCATCATATTCTGATCGAGCCCTGTCATTACAATAGCGATGAACACGCCGCTGAAGAATTGTTTAAAAAAGAAATTTTTCTCCTGCCAGTCCCAGAAAAAGATTTGTGAATATGAAGAATCTTTTATAGTAGTGAACAGGTCTGTAATTCCCAGGTCAAGAGTGCTTGCAATAACAATTATAGACAATATTACACCAAGCAATAAAAATACAGACTGCACTGAATCTGTCCACACCAGAGTTTTTATTCCGCCGCGGAAAGTATAAAGAAGAATTAAGGCTATTACGATCGAAGAAGTTACTGCAAATGGAATGCCCCATTGATCAAAAATAAATATTTGTAAAACTGTCGCCGATATAAATAATCGAAAGGCTGCACCGATGAGTCTTGAAAGCAAAAAGAAAAATGAACCTGTCTTTTCAGATGAGCTTCCGAATCTTTGTCCGAGATAAGAATAAATCGAAATCAGATTAAGCCTGTAATATAGAGGCAATAGTACTTTTGCAATAACTATATATCCAATCAGATATCCAAGCACGATCTGCATGTAGGAAAATTTATCATTTGCAACTGCACCGGGTATTGAAATGAATGTTACACCCGAAAGCGAATCTCCGATCAGTCCAAAAGCAACAATGAACCATGGAGATTGTTTATTTCCCAGATAATAGGATTCACTGGTTGCATTACGGCTCGTATACCAGGAGATAAATAAAAGTATGGAGAAATATAGTACTATTGAAAGGACAATGTATTCAGGTAACATTTATATAATTACAATTTTCAAATTTGAGGATGAGCAAATTTCAATTCAGCTTACTCGGGCATTATTACTTTTTATATTTCCAGTTAAGTGATTTACCTTCTGAGATCCATTCTATTGTAGTGTTCATGCGTTTCTCTCTTGTCTCATCACTCTTTGCATTAACTAACCAAACCACATATTCTTTTTTTTGTGAATAGCTGAATTCATTAAAAACTTTTTTTGCATTTTTATTTTTACTGAGTGCTTTGTTAAAATATTCCGGGATCTCTAATTCTTTTTTTTCCGTGATTTTCGGCCGGGATGGAAGCTTAATACCTTCTTTATTTAATTTTGCGGCTTCCATTATATATCTAATCATAATTTTATCGGCGGGAAGATCATCTAAACTTTTAATCCGGCCAAAATGACCCATGGCATTTTTATCCTTGACGATCAGAAGCTTTTCCGGATCGGACATTATTGAAGCTTTCCAGAATCCGAATGAACAATGCTGTTTAAAAGCTGCCATGCTGCAGACATTGCTGCCCATGTAATCGAAATGAGGAAAACTCCATTTCCAGGTTTCTTCAATTTCCGGGCAGGCCTTATGGACAAGTGCGCGTAAATGAGTAAGCAACGGTTTTGCGAAATCAGCTGTTGTTTCGATGTACCGGTCTATCCTCTCATCCATATTTTGCATGACTTAAATATTTTTTTCAGGAAATTGATAAATTTAAATTACTTAAATTAATTTTTAATTAAAACATTCTGCAATTTACTTTTGCGATTTTGAATTTATGAGTTTGTATTACTTTGCAGAAGAATTTATATCTAATTCATTTATAATAATTGAAATATTTTCATCCACTTTTTGACCATATTCATATCCAAGAAGTTCTGCTGTCTGGATCGCAGTTTTTCTGTAAAGCTTGATTAAATTTTTCATTGCACTAAGTGAATCTTGCTTATTTAATTTTCCAAAACACAAATCCAGATCTGACCATAAATTTTCATCAAGCCATATGTTCATATCTTTCCCAAAATTTTTCGGACTTAAGTTACCTTTGCTTTTCAGACCATGATTCCATTCCAGCATTTGTAAAAGTTTTTCTTTGGCAGTATTGTCCCTGAATCTGGCTGCCCATAGATCGTTTCTGTATAAATATTTTGCGGCATTATAAATTTCAAACCAGAATTCATCATTATTATTTTTGAATTCCTCAGACACGGGTAGTTTTATTTTAAATCCTTCAAATTCAGGAGAACGCATTTTGGTTAATGACCGGTCCTTGTCTAACAAGATTTCGCAGCCGATATTATAGGAGTCAGGTAGTTCTATCCCTGAAGATAGTTTTTCTAATATCTCCAACGGGTGAAATGAAAAATCTGCTTTGAAATCTTTATTAAAAATTGTCAGCCTTGTAGGAATTATATAACCAAAGAAATCAAACTTATCATCTATGCATAAAATATAATCGTCTATCTCATTGAGCCAGTCATCATTGTAAAGAAAACTAAAATCACTGCAATATACTGCGATGTCAATATCTGAGAGAAAATCTGTATTTCCTCCCGATGCTAATGATCCGGTCAGTATCAGTGCCCTAATATTATCTTTCTTATCAGCCCACTGAATAATTTTACTTAAATTCTTTGAGTGAATTTGGTTATTAATATTTTGATAAGTTTATTTAGAACCTTTACAGACTAATGCATTCAATTCAGTTACAACTGGTTTACTTCCGAAACGCTTTATGATTTCTTTTTCTACTTGTTCAGATATTTTTTCCAGTGCAGCCGGATCTTTATCAGTAATCTCCTTGCTGATAGGATTTCCCGTTATCAGTCCTTTCACCGCATCTTGAGATGTTGGACTTCTCCCTTCTTTGGTAACTTTTATGATCTCAATATTTTTAAATCCTGCATCCTCCATTAATTTTTGAATATTATTTTCATCGTGCATTGAAAACGGAACCTGATAAAATACGGGAGGATCATTGTCAAAAAATTTAGTGACGATAGTTTTGGCTGTATTTACAAGTTGATTGTTTTCCAGTTTATCCCATGTATTGAACAGCAAATATCCGCCGGGTTTAAGAACACGGTATGCTTCGCTGAAGGCTTTTGCTTTATCCGGAAAAAACATAAAGCCGAACTGGCAGACAACTAATCCAACACAATTATCATCAAATGGAAGCTCCTGTGCATCGACTACCTGAAATGTTATGCCTTCATTGTCTATAGTTTTCTTTGCAACATCTAACATCGCTTCATTCAGATCTGTAGCGATTAATTCAGTACTTGCAGGAAAAATATTTCTTAAATGCTTTGTCACGCGGCCTGTCCCGCAGGCAAGTTCCAACACTGCATTTATTCCAAAAATGTTAATTCGTTCAGCAAGATCCTGAGCATAAGGTTCAAAAAGTAAAGGTCCCATATATTTTTCGTAGTTTTCGGGAATGCTTCCCGTGAATGCAGCAGGATCAGAATTCATAATCTCTCTTTATATTTAATTATAAACTAACCTCAGGGTTGTCTAAAGGTAACTTAAAAACTGTATTAACTTAATGAAATTAATTTCAAAATTAAAGTTTTATGAGAATTTTTTATAAATTTCAGATCATACCTTTGTTTTTTTCAACATGAGAATGAGGCAGGTTCATATTCTATCTCCATTCATAATTCATTCATCATTTCAGTTAACCATTCATATTTTCAAAAACAAAAGTTTCAAATAAAGTAAAAGTTATTAATCAAATTCTTTTATAAAATTACAAATATTTATTTTAAGTTAACCGCATTATTTATATATTTACAAATAAATTAATTATGATCGAACCAACTATAATAAATTCCTCTAAAGCTCCTGAGCCGGTAGGCCTTTATCCTCACGCGCGAAAAGTTGGAAATTTACTTTTCCTATCGGGAGTCGGCCCGCGCGAAAGAAATTCTAAAAAAATCCCGGGAGTTGAACTTGATCATAACGGAAAAATTATTTCCTATGACATAGAAACTCAGTGCCATTCGGTTTTTAAAAATGTGAGGTACATTCTTGAAGATGCCGGATCAGGATGGGATAAACTGATCGATGTGACAGTGTTCCTTACAAATATGAAGGATGACTTTAAAGTTTATAACCGTATCTACGCCGATTACTTCAAAGACAATCAACCTTGCAGAACAACTATTGAGATCAGTTCTTTACCCACACCGATCGCGATCGAACTTAAGTGCATCGCTCTTATTTGAGTGTGTTGAGTGTGTTGAGTGTGTTGAGTGTGTTGAATGTGTTGAATGTGTTGAATGTGTTGAATGTGTTGAATATATACTTTTGATAACTTTATTTTGTAGACTTTTAACTTTTAACTTTTAACTATAAAGTAATGGGTATTTTAGTGATCACATGTTTTAAACCAAAAGAAGGAAAAGATATTGAGCTTCTTGCAGTTATCAAAGATCACATGCCGGTTCTCAGAAAAGAGGACTTGGTCACAGACAGAGAATGTTATGTGATGAAGTCAAAAGAAAATTTTATATTGGAGGTCTTCGAATGGAAGTCGGAAGAAGCTATAAATAATGCTCATAAAAATGTAAATGTGATGAAACTCTGGAAAAGATTTGAAGAAGTCTGCGAATACAAAACCCTATCGGAGATTGAAGAATCAAAAAGTATGTTCCCCGGTTTCGAACCGGTAGATGTTTTGAAAGAACTTTAATAGAATTAAAAAAATGAAAATAAGAATGATGTTATCAATTATTTTCACATCCGTCCAAAACGTTTGCATTGGAATCAAAATTTTTTAAACCAAACATACGAGACAACAAAGTAGGCACATAAAATCAATTTGGACAGTATTGAAAGAAAGTCCGAATTTTATCAAATAAACTGAATTGATAAAGGAATAAATTAGTAGTAATTTGAATACTAAAATTTTCCGATTTAACATTATATGTCAAAACTTACCATCGATGACCGTGAAATTGAATTCCAACAGGGTCAGACGATCATACAGGCCGCTCATAATTCAGGCATTGAGATTGCCCACTTTTGTTATCATCCTGCAATGACAGTCGCAGGCAACTGCAGAATATGTCTTGTTGAAATTGAAAAAATGCCAAAGCTTTCAATAGCATGCGCAACTCCCGCAACGGATGGAATGATCGTCAGAACTAAATCCGAAAAAGTCATTCACGCGCAAAATGCTGTGATGGAATTTCTTCTTATCAATCATCCGCTTGACTGCCCGATTTGTGATGAAGCCGGAGAATGTAAGCTTCAGGATTATTCGTATCAGTACAGTGTTGGTTTTTCAAGATTTGATGAGCTCAAGACACAAAAGGATAAAAGAGTGCGTCTCGGACCGAATGTCATGTTTGATCAGGAGAGATGTATCAGTTGTTCCCGGTGCATCAGATACTGCGAAGAAATTGTAAAAGATCCGGAGCTTACTTTTGTACAAAGAGGAGATCATGTAACGATCGAAACTTTTCCCGGTGAAGAACTGGACAACCCATATTCTATGAACGTTATAGAAATCTGCCCTGTCGGAGCCCTGACTTCAATGGATTTCAGATTTAAATCCAGGGTTTGGGAAATGTCATTTACCGATACGATCTGTCCAGGATGCGCAAGAGGCTGTAATACAATAATGGGTGTCAGAAATAATCAGATACTAAGAATTGAGCCGCGGGAAAATCTGGATGTTAATGATTACTGGCTTTGTGACTGGGGAAGGCTTAATACAATAAAAAATTCTAATGATGAAACCCAAAGGATCAATTCTCCAAAGATAAAGCTAGATGAAGGATCCGGAGGTGAAAAGGAAA
>JBDSYA010000277.1:0-9262 GCA_039925865.1 Ignavibacteria bacterium | reverse complement strand
ATACTTATGACAAAGATGGCAATATCTTAACATTAGATAGATACGGCAGCAATGAAAATCTTTTGGATGATTTCAATTACGTTTACTATTCAGGAACAAATAAATTGCAGAGAGTTATTGGCGCGGGGAATCAATTCGGATATGATTACAATGGAAATATGATTCAGGACTATCTTAACAATAACAGCGAAATGCTGTACGATAATAGAAATCTGTTAACGGAATTAAAACACCGATCACAAATTCTTGGTGATACACTTTTCCTCACTAAGTATTTCTATGATGAAGCAGGTAACAGAATAAGAAAAATGACATATAAATATCTGGGGTCAATTCAAGATGAACCTCCAGTTGAGTCTGATGTAAGTAATACTAACTTATGGATTTTGAAAAATGATGAAGTATACTCGAGGGGAGTTGACGGAAAAGAATTTGCAATATATAAAAACGGGACATTCGATGAATGGATAGTCTGGGGAAATGATATGGTGGGGAAAATGGATGAAGAACATTTATACTTTTATCAAAAGGATCATCTCGGAAGTATCCGGGCTATACTAAACGAAAATCAGGAAGTAGTATCATCTCAGGATTATGATCCGTGGGGATATATATTGGAAGGAAGAACTTATCAGAGTGATGAGAGTAAATTTAAGTTTACAGGAAAGGAAAGGGATGAAGAAAGTTTTTATGATTATTTTGGTTCGAGGTATTATGATAGTAGGATAGCAAACTGGACAAGTGTTGATCCGTTGTTAGAAAAGCATTATGATTTTTCTCCATATAATTATGTATTGAGAAACCCATTAATTTTTTATGATCCTAATGGGAAGCAAGTTTTTTTAGGTGGTGAATCATTTCAAGAGAGCAAAGGGCTAGGGCAATACATTGATGTAAAAGAAACCCAACAGACTTCGGATCTGCGGTTTGATTTAAAAAGATCTCGTGAAAGTGGAATAACAACTACTGATGTAGGATTATTAGATCCGGTCGAATGGATTTCTGGAGGAGCTGTTACATTAAGCATGAGGTTATCAGCCAGTGTAGGGATGTCTGTTACTGAAAAATTAGTTGAACAATCTTTGAAAAATATTTCTAAGAGTGGTATTACTGAAACTTCTGAAAAGTTAATTGAAAAATCAGTAAAGGATGTTAATATAGAGGTAGTTGGAAAAACTATGATTGACTTTCTTGGAGAGGGAACAAGAAAAGTAACTAATAAGGCAGGAGATGTATTATTTGTATCAAAAGATAATTTAAGAAAAGTTAGATTTGATATAAATAAATTTAACCCCCATGATTTCAAACATATTGATATTGAAACTAAAATTGGTATATTAAAGACAAAAACAGAAGATTGGTTAAACATAGGAAAAATTAAAATTAAAGATTAATAAACTATGAGAATTTTAAATAGAAGTGAAAATCAAGCCTTAGATAGTATAGAAATTTTTCTTACAAGAGATGAAGCTGAGGAATTGCGAGCTAGAATATCTGGATTGTTGGATAACCCGTCTGCTCATCATATTCACTTAGATGCAGATGAAATGAATGGAAGATTTGAAAGAGAACTCATTATAGCAATTTATGAAAAGGGCAATTTGAGTGAATTCGATGAAAGAAGCAGAAAGCTAATAGTAGAGGGTAAGTAAGAGTTTTTAAATCGTAGAAATGAACGATTTTTGTTTTTCCCGCTCAATTTTCATAATCTTTTTTTATTCCAATATTAGATAAACTATTAATACCTAATATGTCAAAGCATAAAATTTTTTTGTTTCAAATTTTCACAGAGATGAGACGGGAAACTAACGAATAGAGTCGGGACGTATTGAAATATATTAAAAGATAAGTTAGATTTGATAAAAAGAATTTTTCAAGCATGATAGACCCCTATTAAAGTATGAGAATCTATAACAGAGAAAGTGATAAAACTTTTGATAACATTGAAATATTTTTCACTCCTGAAGAAGCAGCAGAAGTTATGAATAAGTTAAAATGGCTTATAGATCATCCCTCTGATATTGACGCAGATATAGATTCTGATGAGGTTGATGGAGTCTACCAAAAAGAACTGACTGTATCAGTTTACACTAAAGAAAATTTAAAATATTTTGATTCTCGAAGTAGAAAAGTAATAGAAGAAGATAAATGATTAATTGTTACAATTTGAATTAATTCACCCCTCATTCCCTCTATTAACTTTATACAACGGGGTGGTAAGTTATAAAAAATTATCCATTCATTACCAATAAAATTGTATTGGTAACTCGGAAAATTTAATTTGTTCCTGAATCCCTCGAGTATTTGTAATTTCAATTTTAGAGATTTTCACTATTTTAAACGGATACGTTTCAATCAAAATGTATTTAATTCCTAGTCGAATCCATTGCTTGGTATCCATTGGGTCAGGAAATCACAACTCTTATTAACGAATTTAAGAATAGCGGACAATACACTACTTTATTTGATGGATCGAATTTTTCAAGCGGAATTTACTATTACCACATGGTGGTCCATTCGGATAAAATTTATCTGAATGGAGTTGCAAAGTTGACTAAAAGAATGTTATTGATAAAATAATTTAAAAATTTTTCGAAGAAGTATTATAGTTCATCAAGCTTTTCATAAAACCAACTTTTATTAGCGACTGAGCTTTTTTCATTATCAAGTTCTTTCTTGAAAACTATTTTTTCAATCACTTTATCCCGGGAATTGTTTTCATTTAATTTAATAAGCTTCTGAATATATTTGTTGAAGGTTTTTATAATTGTAATGTTATCACCTGACAATGTTTTCTTTTCACGCACATACTGTTTGAGGTTTTGGATAATAGTTTAGGCCGTCAAGTTCTTTTGAATCATAATAAACCCTGGCAAGTATAAATTTTGAGTTGAAATAATAACCGGCATCCTTAAATTCAACATTTTTTAAATGTTCAAAAACCTGATCATAATCTTTCTTATAGAAAAATATTTTTGCCTTCGTAAGGTTGTATATATCTTTAGCAAATTCAGGATCTAGTTTATCTTTATACTTTTCAATAAATACTTCAAGCCATTTAAACTCCTTAAGCGCGATTACTGTATTAACTACACTGGTAAATTCGGAATCAGTTATACTATTATCGATTAGAAAAAGATTTTTATCCATTCTGGTTTTGTAAAGCTCGAAAGCAATTTTACGAAAACTAACATCCCCTTTATTAATCTTCAGCATGCAAAAAGATATTAAATAATTATAATAAAAACCCAAACTGGTAGTTGTAAATCTTTTTTCATTTTTTTTCAAATAATCCTCAAGCTTGAAAAAGAATTTATCGTCAAGTGTGTCATGCATTAATAGTACCAGATAAATAATATAAATATTAGGATGCAGTTTAGAGATTGTATTCTTATTTGTTTCAATGAAGCTTATTATCTCGTTGTAAAATTTTTTATCAAATTTTTTCCTGCCGATCTCTTCGTTCATATACATTTCAAAAAAAATATGTAATTTCGAAAATATAAATGAGAAGTCCCGCATGTCCGAGATATTTTGAAGGCATTCAGCATGTTCATTTCTGAAACGGGATTTATAATATTCAAAATATTGAGACTCAAGATTAGATTGGTTAGTATAATCTATATCATTTTTCTGAAATAGTCTTTTTTGCGATTTAAATAAATCATTCATGTTCATTTCAAATCTTTTAGTAAAACCTCTTTCTCTCAGCGTATTCAGCATGGAAATCCTGTTAGCTACAATATCCCTTTGAAGATAAGAGTGCATAAAATAATCTTCCATTAATTTCATGAAGTCAGATAAAAGCTTCCTTATTCCATCTTGATTGATTTGATCTTTCGAAAAAACATTCTGAGAAATTGCTGCATAGCTTACATGTTCTTCAGAAATATCCGGATACTTTGACGAAAGGTAATCAAAAAGTTTAACAATGTTTTTATTTGAGTTAAAGTAAGGCGAGTTTACAAATTTTTTAAAATTTTTAAGTTCATCCTTTGTAATTTTATTAAAGTGCTGCAGCATAAAGTTTATAAAAATTAATATTGGAAATAACAGTTAAAAACTTTGAAACATTCAATGGGGTCGATTAAAGTAATTAAATTATAATTGTATTTAAATGAAGATGAATAAAATGATTTGTATTAATTGTAAATATTGTCCAAAACAATGTTAGAAGTTTTCAGATTTATATAGTTTACTGTTATTTTCTTCAATTCCTAATTGTAATTTAAACAATATATTCCTTTGAAAAACGTTTGGGACACTACTGATTAATTGTAACCAATAGTTTTTTATTCTTTCAACTGGAGGATCATTTAAATCTCTTTCATTTAATTTCAAAACCTAATTAAGTATATTGACAGCAATTGAATAATACAGATGAAAATATTGTAAACTCTGATATTACAGGTGATCAGAAATTTTATCTTACAAAAGATTACCGTGCGCGGCTTAATGAGTTTGAAGGTCCGATGGACATTCTGCTTCATTTTGTGAGAGTTGATGATTTGGATATTTACAATATACCGATCGCTAAGATCACGAGAGATTTTCTTAATTACATTAACTTCATGACCAATCTGGATATTGAGCTGGCCGGTGAATTTCTTGTGATGGCTTCAGAACTCATGAAGATCAAGGCGCGCATGCTTATTCCGCAGGTTGATGAATCCGGAAATATTGTAGATGAAGAAGACCCGAGACTTACACTTGTAAGAAAACTCCTTGAGTATAAAAGATTTAAAGATGTTTCGATGCAGATTTCAGATCTTGAAGATCAGCAGAGGAAAAGAGTTTTCAGAAATAATTTTGAAAATGATAACAAAGAACTTGAAAAAAATTTTGAAGTTGATCCGAGCCTGAAGAACGTTACAATATTCAATTTGATAAAAGCATATAAGAGAGTTTTATTCAGCATCCGTAAAGAAGTTGTCCACCCGATCGAACTTCTTGACATAACCCCTGAAAATCAAAGAGAATTTTTACTGAATAAAATTGACGAGAAAACTGAAATCGATTTTGATGAACTAATAATGAGCATTGATATTAAATTGAGGATCATTTGTATTTTCCTGGCAATTCTTCAGCTTGCACTTGACGGCATACTTGAAATTACTGTTGATAGTAATGATATGTCTAAATTCATAATTCGAAGAAGGACGGAGGAACCTGTCAATCAGCACTGAGATAAAAAATATTGTTGAGTCAATGATCTTTGCATCTGAAGAAGAAGTTACAGCGCGGCAGATGAAAGATATTGTCGATAAAAGTGGTTTAAGAGTGACTGTCAATGAAATCGAAGAATCCGTTAATGCATTGAATGAAGAATACAAACACCACAGCAAACCGTTTGAAATTCTGAAATTAGCCGGAGGTTATGCCTTTGCTACTAAAAAAGAATACGGAAGATTTATTGGACGGCTTTTTGAAGATAAGCAGCGAAAAAAACTTTCAGCATCAGCACTTGAAACCCTTTCAATAATTGCATATAAGCAGCCGATCATCAGGTCGGAAATTGAATTCATCCGCGGCGTCAATGTTGATTATATTGTAAATTCACTTTTAGAAAAAGAACTTATTACAATTACCGGGAGAGCAGAAACACCCGGCAGGCCAATACTTTACGGTACAACCAAAACATTTTTGAAAGTTCTCGGATTAAATTCGCTTGAAGATCTTCCGAAACTCAAAGAGATAAATGATATTCTTAAAAATGAAGAGATCGAAGGAATTACAGAAGCTGATATAGAGCTATTCAATTCAGTCAATAGTCCTGAGATTTACAAGGAAAATGCAGCAGGCCATCAGCTCGAATTACTTAGTGCTGAAAATATAAATGAGGAGACTGAAGAAATTATGGGAGATAAATCCACTGATGCAACAATTGTGGAAGATTTTATAAAAGAAAATTCAGCAGAACAGACTGAAGAAATTATAGAAAATAGTTTATCTGATGGAACAATTACAGAAGAATTAATAAAAGAAAATTCAGGTGATGAAACTGAAGCAATCAGCAAAACTGAATTAAATGAAGAAGATAGTATTAACACTGATGAATCTGAAAGCGAGAATAAATAATTAATGGAAAGTACAGTACGTTTAAATAAATTTATTGCGTCAAATGGAATCTCTTCCAGGAGAAAAGTTGACGAACTCATAGAACAAGGCAGAGTAACTGTCAACGGGAATACAGTGATCGAACTAGGTTTTAAGATCGATCCTGCCCATGATAAAGTGGCACTGGACGGTGAGGCGATCCGAACTGATACAAAAAAGATCTACGTTATTCTTAATAAACCGAAAGGAATAATTACATCGGTCTCTGATGATAAACACAGAACAACCGTTATCGACCTTATAAAAATAAATCAAAAGATCTTTCCGGTCGGGCGTCTTGATTATCACACTTCGGGACTTTTACTTTTGACCAATGACGGTGAACTTGCAAATAAACTAATGAGCCCCGTCAGCAAAGTTTATAAAACATATTTTGTACAGCTGTCAAAACCTTTAGAAGAGAAGCACAGAATTAAATTGTCTGAAGGTATCAAGCTTGAAGGTATCCGAACAGCTCCTGCAATAATCAGATTTCCGAAAAAAACTGATTATCAGAGTCTGTTTATTTCGATACATGAAGGGAAAAATCATCAGGTAAGAAACATGTTCGAGCATTACGGATATTTTGTAAGGGAGCTGCAGCGCACTGAATATGCGGGCATGAAGCTGGGTTCTTTAAGAGAAAGTGAATGGAGTTACCTTACTCCCGAAGAATTGGCATTACTGAATTCCATAGTCAAGGATACACCTGCAAATCATCCCAAACCTGCTCATACGGGTAAGAAGCCTTTCAGAAAAATACCTGATAAGTACAGGGTGGGGTTTGACAAAAAGGATGATAAGAAAGATTACAAAAGATCTGACAGAAAAGAAGGAAGCCCTGAAAAAAAACTTAGCTACAATAAAAAGCGGATAGAAGAGAGAGGTGTAAATCTTGGATTCAGAAAGAATCAGGATCCTGAGCTGAAAAGTGATCCTGCCAAGAATGAGAATAGTGAAGAACGAAGAGATTACAAGAGTGATATTAAAAGATCTGACAGAAGTGATGAAAGGAAAAGTGACAATAGAGGATTTAAAAAATTTGATGAACGTGATGATAAGAAATTTGTAAAGAAAGATTTTAAGAAATTCGACAGAAGCGATAAAGATACAAGGCCGGGCTATAAGAAGTTTGAAAAACGTGATGATAAAAAATTTGAAAAAAAGGACTTTAAAAAATTTGACAGAAGAGATGATAGAAAAGATTCAAAGCCGGGATATAAGAAGTTTGAAAAACGTGATGATAAGAATGATGTGAAGAGTGGTTTTAAAAAGTTTGACAGAAGAGATGATAGAAAAGATACAAAGCCGGGCTATAAGAAGTTTGAAAAACGTGATGATAAGCCGGGATTTAAAAAGTTTGGTAGAAGTGACGATAGAAAAGATTCAAAGCCGGGATTTAAGAAGTTTGAAAAACGAGATGATAAAAAATTTGAAAAAAAAGATTTTAAGAAGAATGACAATACACAAACCAGATATTCATTTGGTAAAAAAAATAAGAATTAGCAGAAATGAGATCGTTAAAATTTGTACTGATATTATTAAGTTTAAATTTCACTAAAGCTTATAGCCAAAGCGGGTGGTTTGTGCAAAAAACAAGTATAGTTTTGAACTCAGTTTGTTTTCCAACTTCTTCCACAGGTTTTGCAGTAGGAGGAGCAGGTGCAATCTTTAAAACAACTAATAGCGGCGTCAATTGGATAAATCAATTCGATTCTAACATTTTCGATTTGAACTCTGTGTTTTTTTTGGATAATAATACCGGGTATAGCGCAGGTGACAACGGAACAATATTAAAAACAGTAAACTCCGGTAATCAATGGTTTATCAAACCAACAAATATAAAGAGAAAATTAAAATCAGTAATCTTTACAAATGAATTTACTGGGTGGGCAGTTGGTGATACGGGAACAATTTTAAAAACAACAAATAGTGGAGAAAGCTGGGTAATCAGAAATGGAATTACTTCCGAAAACCTTAACTGCATTTATTTCAATGATCAAGACCATGGATGGATTTCAGGAACTCACGGATTAATATTGGCTACCACAGATGGGGGAGTTAACTGGAATAATCAATTATCTAATACAACCAATCAACTTTACTCAATTTATTTTGCAGATAATTTACATGGCTGGAGTGGCAGTAAACTTAATAACATGTTAAGAACAACTAACGGTGGAAATAATTGGATTCTTTATTCTGTGTCATCTTCTAATAAAATTTACTCCATACATTTTTCAGATACATTAAATGGATGGGTAACAGGTAGTTTTGGAAAGTTAATGCATACAACTAATGGTGGAATTAACTGGACTGCACAAAATTATGGAAGATGGTATTACGAAATAAATTCAATCCATTTCACAAATTCGCAAACCGGGTACAGTGTAGGATCGGGTGGAGCTTTACTTAAGACTACAAATGGAGGTAATAATTGGTTAAATCAAAATGACACTTTAGAAACAAATTATTTAACATCGGCAAGTTTTATTAATGAATATACAGGATGGGTATGTGATGGAAATTCCAGAATGCTAAAAACAACAGACGGAGGTTATCAATGGAAATTATATTTTACACCACAAGTCAGCTCTATTAGCTTCCTGGATCAAAATACCGGCTTCGGTGCATTGACCATAGAATCTAATGAAGTAAGTATTGTAAAAACCACAAACGGAGGGGCGAACTGGGTTTCACTTTTGGCGAATACAAATTATTACAACTTATACTGTTGTCAATTTGCTAATACTAACGTGGGATGGTGTGCCGGTAGCGGAGTCGATGCTTTTGTAAATGGATTCGGGGTTGTATTACGAACTACCAATGGAGGTACAAACTGGGGTGAAACTCATATTGGCGGTGAAAATACTTGGTTTAATTCTTTATCTTTCGTAAATGAAAACACAGGCTGGGTAGTTGGAATAAATTATCCGCAATCTGCATTAATTCTAAAGACTACGAATGGCGGAATCAATTTTATTCAGCAGGGAAATTTTCCACGGCCACTATACGATATTTTTCTTTCGGTATATTTTGTAAACGAAAATACGGGTTGGGTTGTAGGAGATGGAGGATACGAAGTAAATTATGCAGGAAGGATTTTGAAAACTACTAATGGCGGTACAAACTGGATCTTGCAAAATTCAGACACTACACATGTTCC
>JBDSYA010000276.1:0-4216 GCA_039925865.1 Ignavibacteria bacterium | reverse complement strand
GGAAAAGATTCAATAATAATTACACGGCTCGCTCAGAAAGCTTTCTATCCAGCTAAAATTCCTTTTCCTTTAATTCACATTGACACGGGACATAATTTTGATGAAACTTTAACTTTCAGAGATGAACTGGTTAAAGATCTTAATGCAAATCTTATCATTGGATCTGTACAGGATTCCATTGACAACAGCAGGGCTGAAGAAGAAAAAGGTTTTGATGCGAGCAGAAATCTGCTTCAGACTGTTACACTGCTTGATACCCTGGAAAAATATAAAATTGATGCAGCCATGGGCGGAGCAAGAAGGGATGAAGAAAAAGCGAGAGCTAAGGAAAGATTTTTTTCTCACAGAGACGAGTTTGGCCAGTGGGATCCAAAAAATCAAAGGCCTGAACTCTGGAATTTATTCAACGGAAAGAAAAACCCGGGTGAACACTTCAGGATCTTTCCAATCAGCAACTGGACAGAAATGGATGTATGGCAATATATTCATCTTGAAAAAATAAAATTACCAAGCTTATACTTTACTCATAAGAGATTGTGTGTAAAAAGGAATGGTACTATACTTGCCCATTCAAATTATCTGAATTTAAGAGATTCCGAAAAACCTGAGATGATCCGTATAAGGTTCAGGACAATTGGTGATATGACATGTACAGGAGCCGTTATCTCGGAAGCTGATAGTGTGGAAGATATTATTAATGAAGTATCTGTTTCGAGACAAACAGAAAGAGGTACAAGATCTGATGATAAAAGGTCTGAGACAGCAATGGAAGACAGGAAACGTGAAGGATATTTTTAATTTAACTTATCAGATTCAAGTATTAATTTATTTTATTACTTCCTCTGAAAATTTATAGAAATCAATCCCCCTGTTTAATAGAAATTTTAAAATTTGTTATAGATATTAACCGCTTACAGTATAATGATAGATTACAAATCAAATGAATTGCTGAGATTTACAACTGCGGGAAGTGTGGATGATGGCAAGAGCACATTAATCGGAAGACTTCTTTATGATTCCAAAGCAATTTTTGAGGATCAGCTTGAAGCAGTGAGAAAAACCAGTGAATTCAGAGGACTGGACTATGTTGACCTTTCACTGTTCACTGATGGCTTGCGCGCCGAGCGGGAGCAAAGTATTACTATCGATGTTGCTTACAGATATTTTTCCACTCCGAAAAGAAAATTTATAATCGCTGACACTCCGGGTCATATTCAATATACAAGAAATATGATCACGGGCGCTTCAACCGCAAATCTTGCAGTGATACTTGTCGATGCAAGAAATGGTGTTGCAGAGCAGACATGCCGGCATTCCCTGATAGCCTCACTTCTAAAAATAAATCATATAGTGTTGTGCATTAATAAAATGGATCTTGTTAATTATGATATGGATGTTTATGAAAAAATAGTTTCCGAATATAAAACATTTGCAAGCAAGCTTGAAGTAAAAGATATTCATTTTCTCCCGATCAGCGCGTTGGCAGGAGATAATGTGGTAGAGCGTTCTTCCAGAATGGAGTGGTACGAAGGTCCTACACTTTTGTACTTACTCGAAAACATTCATATTGGAAGTGATAATAATCTCATCGACTGCAGATTCCCTGTGCAGTATGTTATCCGCCCGCAGTCAGAAGAGTTTCATGATTTCAGAGGATATGCGGGTAAGATCAGCAGCGGTGTATTCAAACCTAATGACGACATCATGGTTTTACCTTCAGGTTTTACCTCTAAAATAAAATCAATAAATATATTTGATAAGGAGATAAGTGAAGCTTATGCACCAATGTCTGTTACCATTATCCTTGAAGATGACATTGACATAAGTCGTGGTGATATGCTGGTCAGGGTTAACAATTCATCACAGGTTGGTCAGGACATTGATCTGATAATCTGCTGGCTTAATAATAAACCTCTTAACCCGAATGTAAAATATATTCTTATGCATACAACTAAAGAGGTGAAGGCAATTATTAAAGAAGTTAATTATAAGATCGATATTAATACGCTTCACAGAAATGAAAACAATAAAGATATCAATATGAATGATATTGCAAGAATAAAATTAAGAACAACACAGCCTTTATTTTTTGACAGCTACAGCAAAAACAGGAGTACCGGAAGTTTGATCCTTATAGATGAATCTACCAAAGAAACAGTAGCAGCAGGAATGATAATATAGACTTTTTATTTATCAATACTTAAAATTGAAATCTTAAGCTGACTCAAGATCTAAATGTAATCACAGCCCGAAATTATGTCCGAAGACAAATTAGAAATGGAAACAGAAATAGCAATCGATCCAAACATATCAGATTATGAAATACCTTTGACCGAGGATAAAAATATAATTCCTATTTCTCCCGCCAATTTTAACGATTATTCTTATTCCAAAAAAACCCACTTTGATGTTTTCAAACATAATGGCTATGATAAACTTTTTTATGGAGAAGAAATCGGGACTGAAGGATTTTATATTAAAACATATCAAAACCTTCTTGTATTTTCATTTATTACTCAAAATATTCCTGAAGGTTCGCGAGTTCTCGAAATTGGCAATGGTGATGATTATATAAAAAACCATTTTCAATATCTGTATGAATTCTGGAGAATAGAAGATGCATCAAACCTGATAAATGATGCTGAAGTGATCTCGAACAATCAGGTAAATATGCTGCAGGATAATAAGGGGAATTATCATTCTGAAATCCCAAAAGGACATTTTGATTTTGTTTTTTCCACTACAGGATTTTACAGTATAAGCGATGATGAAAGTTTATTCAAAATCACTCTTGACAATATTGACAAAATGGTTAAACCGGGCGGATACTCTTTACAATGCTTCCCTGCAGTTATTGTACAAGAAAAATATTTTTATTACCACCCGTTTTTGAGTTATATGAATAATAACATTGCACCTGTATTTAAAAATGTACAAAGGTTTATCAGATTTCCGGTAACAGCAAAGATGATTGGTGACAATGATCTGCATTTTGTTTATGAACCCTTTCCGTGGGCCGAAGATGCCCGTACAGAACCTTCACTGAATACGGTTTCATACAATTTCCTGTGGAGAAAAAAAATGCTGGAGATGCCTGAAGTAACGAGATCAGATATAAAGAACTACTATTCAAAATATCCTTCATTTATTTTTCATCATATTCTCAAATGCGGAGGTACTTCAGTTAAGGAAGTTTTGCAAAACTGGTTTCATACCGAATATGATTACGTAGAAGAATCGGAAAACAAAAATCATTTTCTGAAATTCAAATTAAACATTAAAAATATAAATGCCGATACATGTGTTTCAGGACACTTTCAGTATGAAGGGATCTATCTTGAACAAAGATATCCTGAAATACTGGATGATGCTGAAAACTTTAAACTATTTACATTTGTAAGAGATCCTCTGCAGATAAGAATTTCATTATATTATTACAATAAGAATAATTTAGGCATCGAAAATATGAGTCTTGCTAATGCGTTAAAATATTTTTCGATTAATTTTCTTGCTACTTTATTTAACTGTAATGAATCCAATTACAAACAAATTTTAGACAGATATTTTTTTATTGGAATTGTTGAAAAAATGCAGGAGTCTTTTGATAAGCTTGCGGTTCTTTTAAACAGAAGAAAGATCACATTGCCCGTCACAAATACATCGCAAAAAGATTCTCAGATCTCCGGGCTAGGAAGTGATTTCATCGAAAATTTTAAAAAAGAAAATAAACTGGATTATCTGATCTATGAATACTGTCTTGAAAAGTTTAATAAAATTTAAATTATCGGGAAGTGCCCACGATCTTTATCTTCATTTCAACATTTCCTGACTTGTTGGAAATATAGCCGTAATAATTTTTTTCATCTTCCGGTACGAACTTCACAAAAATAATTTCATCAGATATTCCATTTACATATTTCAGAGAAATACTTCGCGAATAAACTCCATCAACATCTGTGCTTATTTCAAATCCTTCCGGCGAAGTAATAATTAACGGTTCTGTTAAATTCTCAACGTTAACAGTATACCATTTTGAAACTGACGACTCACCTTCTTCTATACGCCCAAAATCCAAAGGACCTCCAAAGATATTTATAACCGGAAGTTTGCTGATATCTGAATTTGCAAATAAAATTTTTGATGACCACGGCGTGATGACAATTGATCCGTACACATTTTTCAAATCATAACTTTTGAAATTTATGCCGGGATTTAA
>JBDSYA010000275.1:0-10169 GCA_039925865.1 Ignavibacteria bacterium | reverse complement strand
TATCCGGTTTTACCATTTACTGCTTCATTATAAATAGCTTCGCCAAATGTAGCAAAGCCTTCATTGAGCCAGATATTTTCCCAGTTCCTGCATGTTATCTTATCACCGAACCATTGATGTGTAAGCTCGTGAGCCATGATGTTATCATTAAAAACTCCCAAAGAAGAAATTGTCTGGTTTTCCATTCCGGCGATCCTGCCAAATTCTACATGACCGTATTTTTCTTTTATAAAAGGATAAAGACCGAACTTAGAAGAAAATAACTCAAGCATTGTTTTTGTTTTATCCAGCTGGGATTTTAAGTTTTCAAGATTTTCCGGATAAATAAAATTATAAACTGGCATCGAGTCGGAAGCAGAATATTTATAATATGAATTGTACTGAGTGTAATTTGAAATTGCCAGTGAGATTACATAATTCACAATCGGATAAGAGTTATGCCATTTAAAAGTATGTGAGCCGTCGCCATTATTTTGTATCTCTTCTAATGTTCCGTTTGAAACTCCTGTAAGTTCATTTGAACACCTTAGCCAGACATCCGAAGAATCACATTTATCAGATGGAACATTTTTACAGGGAAACCAATCGATTGATCCAAATGGTTCGCTGAGAGTCCATATAGCAGGCTGATTACCGTTATGAGAACCAAACGCAAAGCTGCCGTATCCTGTGGGAACAGGTACTCCGTGATAAAATATATTAATTGATAAATCCTGATCCTGATTAACAGAATTTTTTAAAGTGATCAAAATTTTATTTTGAGAGTGGTTAAAAGATAAAGAAGTCTTTGCACTTAAGACAGAGTCAACGGATAGATTGTCACTCAGATCATAAAATACTGACGAAAGATTATTAACAAGACTTTTACATTTTATATTTACATTCCCGATTAGAAAATTTGGCTGATATGTAATATTCAGATCTAGCTTGTAATAAGTCACATCTATATTTGTATCACTTTTGTAGTCGTAATTTATGCTGTTATAATGTTGCGAGTAGTTTTCTTTTTCAATTTCAAATATGGGCTTGTCGAAAGTTTGTGAGAGTCCATTAGCAGAGTAAACAAGAACCAGAAGGCATGCATAGCATTGAAATTTTAAGAACATAGTTCTGATTATTTAATTATAAGCATCTTCTTCGTTTCGATAAAATTTTTTACCTTTAAGGTGTAAAAGTAAACTCCACTGTTGAAATGATCTGCATGCCAGTTAACCTGATATTTTCCAGGACTTTGTTTTTCGTTCACCAGATCGGCAACTTCAATTCCAAGTGCATCATAAACTTTGAGCGATACAAATTCTGATATCTCCAATTTGTAAGTTATAGTTGTGAAAGGATTAAAAGGATTTGGATAATTTTGAGAAAGTTCAAAACTCAAACCACTATTGTTTTGAGAGGAAACATATTGTACGATCCCTTCAATAAAAGACCAGACACCTCCGTTAGTAGTACCGCTTGTACCAGTTAATATTTTTAAAACGTTGTTATAATTGTTAAATAATACTGGAGTAGAGGATAGTGTAAAATTATGATTTGTAAAATTTAATCCGCCATTAGTCGATCTGAAAACTCCTCCATTACCTGCAGTATAAAAATTTCCCAACCCGCTTCTTGTAATACCCCGCTGAGAAGGTGCAGTATTGCTGACGGTAGTCCAGGACAAGCCTTTGTTTGTTGATCTGTCAAAATTATACGGAGAAGTCGTAGTGATCATGTAAACATCGCCATTATTATTTTGAAATAAATTGTAGCCATTTTTGCCCGGATTAAGATTTGCGCTGAAAGTCATGCCATTATCAGTGGACCTGTAAAATCCAATACCCGATCCGCCTGCGGATGAAACACCAACATAGACAATATTTGAACTGTCTTTATCAACAAGTACGGGAAGGCAATTGAAACCTGTCAAAGCAGTTTCAATAAAATTCTGTCCATTATCAGCGCTTCTGAAAAAACCCATTGACGTTGTAACAAAAACATGACCCGCGCTCCCGCATTCGACTCCCTGAAGATTTTTATTATTAAATGCAGAGATCGGTGTTAAAGAAAAGTTCAGACCGTTATTAGTTGATTTCAATAATCCATTTGAAAAATTTGCGACATAAATATTATTAGCAACATCAAAACCGAAATCCCACATAGTCTGACCGGCTCCAACAAAGATTGTATCCCAGGTTTCACCTCCATTGACTGACTTCCAAATCCTCGAATTGCTTGATGTAAGTCCTCCTGCATAAACATTTCCCAGATTATCGTTTGCAAGCGACCATACGCTTCTGCCGTTTAAATGCTGTACCCAGGTTTGAGAATACAAAATATTTGAAACGAATAAAAGAATTGAAATGATTGTGAAAAATATTTTCATGATTTTAAAAAGCAAAAAGTTAAAATTTAAAATTTAAAAGTTGATTGATATCTAGAGTTGTTCATTGTAAATTGAACTTACCAATCAACTATTCACCCGCAACAGGCGGGCAAGCCAATCGTCAATGAAACTCAAGGCCTTATTACCCCAACAAGTGAAAATGAATTATTATCTGCAATCAAATAATCACTTCCATCAACTATGTAATCTCCGTTCAGATCGGTTACAACATATCCTGTTACAATATTAGATGCATCATTATCTACTAATGCACCATCGGTACCATCAACGATTCCATCCTGATTTACATCAGCACTATAAACACAAAACCTCGTTCCTTTGAGCTTCAGATTACTTCCAAAAGCCTGTGTTGCTGCTGAAGTGAAATCATAGTTATAAACAGAAGTATCTCCAACAAGAGATTCACCTCCCTTTTTACTCCAGGTCTCGATTGAGTTGTGATGACGGACAACTAAGTAATATGTTCCTGTGGGTGAATTTAAAAATGTATAAAGTCCGGAAAAGGTAAGAGTATCGATGACAGCTTTTGCAGAATCACGCATTGTGAAGGGAGATAATGCATCCCTCAAATAAAGTTTCACAGTATCTCTTCGATTGAGCTGGTCTGATGACTGAAAGTATAATCCTTCCATTAACACTTTCAGATTAACTTTTATTGTTGGAGCCGGAATAACAGTAATATTGATATTTCTGACATGAACAGGTGTTCCATTTGTTCCGTTACCTTTTATCGTTACAACATAATTTCCACCCGGAACTCCTCCGGAGGTTTTTATTCTCGCTCTTAGTGAATCGGGAAATGTTATAAGAGAATCAAGCAGATTGTCATTCATTCGATTTAAAAAGTCTACAGAGATTAATCCTGCAACCGGCGCAGGACTCACGGTAAAGGAAAATTTTGTTGACTTATCCCAGAGCTTTACAGCAGGAATTGAAACGTAATGGAATGAACTGTCACTAAGATTGGTAAGAGTATTAGCATTTGGAGTAACTCTCATAGCAAAATCGGGAAAGTATCCTCCCATATTTTGAGCTGTTGCGTTTCGGTGATCTCCCCACACACTAAATGCAGAGTTAAGATTTCCGGTAATGCTCGTGTAATCGCCTCTGTAACAATTCGGTGAACAGGGTGGATTGGGAAAAGTGAAAGTTGTATTAGTCACACGCTGATTTGGTGCAAATGTTTGTCCTCCGTCAGTTGTATATGTCGCGTAAATAGCGGTCTCGAATGTTGCAGGATTGCTTCTGTCGTCATACCAATGAATATAAAGTTTACCTGTTGCCGCTTCACAAGAGATTTCCGGAAACCACTGATCACTTGCAGTCGGGGACGGATTATCATTAACTCTTACGGCACCGGACCATGTAACTCCCTGGTTGGTTGAATAGCGAAGCCATATATCAGGTTTGTTTCCATTACCCGGAGGATCGTTAGAAGCATGAACCAAATATAATCTGCCTCTATATGGACCGTTACTATTGTCCATTGCAATTTTTGGATGAGGTGCTGTTCTTACATTATTAATTGTGTGTCTGCTTCCCGTATGGAATCCAACTATGTTAGCAAAGTTTTGGCTTGAAGCTAAAGTAAAATTTGCACCGCCGTTTGTCGATCTGTAAAAATTATAAGTTCTGGATAAGTCGGAACCGGTGTTAGTAACATATGCAACACAACCACCATCTACTGCACCATTCGGACCAACTGCAATATAACATCCCGGCAATGAATTGCTTGGAGTGAAAGTTGTTGTCCAGTTTAATCCTGCATTTGTGCTCCTTGCAAAATTTCCCGGTGTCATTGCTGCATAAACATAATTTGCATAGGGTCCCAGGCCTGTATATTCAGCAGAAACGTGATTCCTGTCATTTCCCGAAACAGATAAGATAGGAGAACCCCAGTTTAATCCGTTATTGGTTGATCTGTAAATATATTGTCCATTGACGCCGGACGCATAAATTAAAACTCCATTGCCTGTATAAGTACTCCAGGGATCACAGCAAGTAGATGAGTGATAGTTTGGATTATTCAAATACCAGTTAAGTCCTCCATTAGTTGATCCTCTTGCAGTTTGAGCAGTTGTTGCATTCGTTCCGAAAAACATCCATAAGGGATTATTAGGATTGCTTGTAGCATTTTGTTCCCAAAAATCAATACCTATGTCGAAATTATCAAAATCATTTACAGTAACAACACTTGGCGCGTGAGGAATACTATTTCTAAAGGTAAGATAAGATTCCAGAGTTGGCTGTTCAATAGATGGGTCATCATCATTAAAAACTCTGCCATTATACTGACCCTGAAACAGTAGAATGGAAACTATTATCAACAGAAAAAATCCGATTGCATGTGTAATTTGATTTCGTAACTTTGATTTCATAATTGATAAGATTAATTTTTAGATACATTAAAGAGATATGTTTTTTAATTTTAAATTCTATTCACCATTCACCATTCACTTCTTATAGAAAAAACAAATACCTCAGGCTCATCAGTAATGCTGTAGATCTCCTACCGGTATTAATCTCGGCAAACTCATTAGAATGTATGGGGATTTTGTAGGATAACTCCGCCATCAGGGACGAAAAGAAAATTGCCTGAATGCCGATATAAGTATCCAGTCTGAAGCCGCCCGAGTTTGTTATTTCATTTCCAAGAAATTTATTTTTTAAAAAATAAAATGCTTTTGACTCGGAATAAAGATTCACGTTAATGTCATTATAATTATTATATTTCTTAGGAAGAAGGAGATAACCCATTGCCAAAGATCCGTCGAAATAGTTACCAAATTTAAAATCATTTTTAGGAACATTTACATTAAAACCCATTTCACCGGTTATAGAAAATCTCTTTATCAGATTTGTAACTATAAGATCATTCTTAATTGTATAATTGTCAGTGGTATGAAAATCAACGGAAGGAACAGTTATGTCATTTATAAAATTGAAAAATTTAACTTTGTGCCCGGGATGAAGTTCGTATTCAACAGCATTGCTTACAATTGGTTTAGAATTAACAGGAATTAAAATCCCTGATTGTGCTGCAAATCTCAGATGATAATTTTTTTTGTCAATGTCATGGAGACGGTATCTGACGGTACCTTCATAATTGCCAATAAACTTATAGCCGTTATCCAGAGAATAAAATACACTGTTATAAAGTGTAAGATTTCCCAGCAGGCCATAATTTAATTCGAAGGAGTTATGAAAATATTTGAAGTTATCATAACTCACTACATTATTTCTAAACTCAATCCTGTTTTTTGATAAGTTTGCCGCAGGGTGTGATACTATGTATAATTCCTGTCCAAAAGAATAATTAGCCAGTAATAAAAGTGCAGTGGTAAAGAGTATCCGTAAAAGTGACATATGTGATTTTTCTAAAATTAACTAACAAAAATATTTAAAGTAATACATTAAAAATATTCTATCAGAATGCCATTAAGTTAAGAAAATATGATTGGTAAAGCGGAGAAACTTCCGAAGTCTCAATTCAAATCTCAAATATATTGGAGCGCAGAAAATAAGACTTCTGAAGTTTTTGCTACTTAACAATGGCATTGGGATTGGGAGGGGTATTCCATAAGTTTTCTGCAAAATATTGCTCAGTAAAATCTTTTTAAGAATAATATTCACTTACTTTGAAAAACGTTTTGACGGAAGTGAACATCATCGATTACTTTTACTTCGAATTGAACTGTATCTAAGATTATAAAGTTTTATGTTTCCTGTTTGTTAAAATCAAATAAATTTGGCTAAAGTCACAGAAAAGGTAAATAAAGAAAAGTTAAATAAGGGAATTGAAAAACAATTATCTGATCCGAAGAAATTCATTGTAATCAAAGGTGCGCGGGTTCATAATCTGAAAAATGTCAATATCGATATTCCAAAATATAAATTAATAGTTTTTACGGGTGTGAGCGGTTCAGGAAAATCTTCACTGGTATTTGATACGGTTTATGCAGAAGGCCAGAGAAGGTATGTAGAAAGCCTGTCCTCATATGCCCGTCAGTTTTTAGAAAGACTCAATAAACCTGATGTTGATTTCATGTCAGGCCTTGCTCCGTCAATGGCGATCGAACAAAAAACCCAGATCAAGAATCCCCGATCAACCGTGGGTACTACAACTGAGATTTATGATTACCTCAGATTATTATTTGCAAGAATAGGAAAAACGTATTCACCTGTCAGTGGAAATCTTGTAAGGAAGGATTCGCCTGAAAGTATTATCGAAAAAATTACTTCTCATAACAAAAACGAATTTTTAAAAATATACATACTGACGAAATTAGTTTTCAAAGATGAAATTGAGTTTAGTAAATTAATCGCCGATCTCAAATCAAAAGGGTTTTATCGGCTACTGATCCATGATGAGATCGCTGATCTTATTGAAGTTTCCGATGATGAAGTTTTCAATTCTGTTGAAAATAACAATGGTCCGGGCCAGGACAGCCAAATGAGTTTAACCGTGCTGATTGACAGGCTGAATTTTTATCCTGAGAATAATGAAATAATTTCAAGAGTAAATGATTCAATAGAACTTGCATTCAGAGAAAGCGACGGTTATGTAATTATAAGAATATTTGATGATGATAAATACACAGACCATCACTTTAATAAATTTCTTGAAGAAGACGGAATTAGATTTGAAGAGCCCGAGCCACGGCTATTCTCATTTAATAATCCTTTCGGCGCATGCGAAAAATGCCAGGGCTTTAGCAGAACAATGGGAGTTGATATGGACCTTGTCATTTCAGACAAAAGAAAATCAATTTTTAACGGTGCAATAAATGTCTTTTCAACTCCTAAACATTCTACTCACCTTACACAGCTTCTTACTGAAGCTGATGATAATGGAGTTGATATTCATATACCTTATAATAAATTGAGCGACAGGCAGAAAGAATTTATTTATAAGGGAGGAAAAAATTATATCGGACTGAATAAATTTTTTAAAATAATAGAAAAAGAAGCGGCATACAAACTTCATTACAGAGTGCTGCTCAACAGGTACCGGGCGTTTACAACATGCAGTGAATGTTCAGGTTCACGACTGAGAAAAGAAGCATTGTATATAATGATTAATGATAAGACCATTTTTGAAATTGTTAAAATGAAAATTGATGAAGCATATAATTTCTTTTTAAATATTAAACTTAGCGATTATGACAGAAAAATTTCTGAAAGAATTCTGGAAGAAATTATATCAAGACTCAGATATCTAGTTGAAGTAGGTCTTACTTATCTGACACTGGACAGGCTTTCAAATACACTTTCCGGTGGTGAATCTCAAAGAATAAATTTATCAACATCACTGGGTTCATCTTTGGTCGGTTCAATATATGTCCTTGATGAACCATCGATCGGATTGCACCCGCGGGACAATTATAAACTGATCAATATAATGAAATCTTTGAGAGATCTGGGAAATTCTGTATTGGTAGTGGAGCATGACAGTGATATGATGAAGGAAGCTGATGAAATTGTAGATATGGGACCTTTTGCCGGAGAAAAAGGAGGTGAGATTATTTTTCAGGGAACATACTCTCAGATATTAAAGGAATCTAAATCTCTTACAGGAAAATTTTTAAGTGGAAAGATCAAGATCGAAGTTCCGAAATCAAGACGGCCTTTTATTAAAGGAATAAAATTTCTGAAAATAAAAGGAGCGCGGGAAAATAATTTAAAGGATATTGAGGTCAAGATCCCGTTAGGAATGCATGTATGCGTGACTGGTGTTAGCGGATCAGGCAAGTCAACACTGATAAATAATATCCTGTATGGAAATCTCAAAAGAAAACTTGAAGGAAGCTATAATGAAAAGATCGGCGAGCATGATGCAGTCGAAGGACATGAAAACATTGATTCGATCGAAATGGTTAATCAGAATCCTATTGGTAAAACCCCGCGAAGTAATCCGGTAACATATATAAAAGCTTTTGACGTGATCCGGGAAACATTTGCAGAATCGCCGGAATCAAAAAAAAGAAATCTTTATTCAGGATATTTTTCTTTTAATGTGCCTGGCGGCAGATGTGAAACCTGTGAAGGAACGGGCGTTATCAAGATCGAGATGCAGTTCATGGCAGATATAATTCTTGAATGTGAAGCATGTAAAGGAAAAAGATATAAGCAGGATATACTTGAGATTAAGCTCAGGGGTAATGAAGGCATGCACAAAAACATCAGCGAAGTACTTGAGATGACAGTTATTGAAGCTATAAACTTTTTTAAAACCTTCCCGAGAATTTCAAAAAAACTTAAAGTGCTTGATAATGTCGGGCTTGGATATTTGAGAGTCGGCCAGTCATCCACGACTTTATCCGGAGGAGAATCGCAGCGGGTAAAACTTGCATACCATCTGACATTTCAAGAAGACGGAAAAAAAACCTTATTCATGTTTGATGAACCTACAACGGGTCTTCACTTTTACGACGTTGCAAAATTATTGGGATGTTTTGAGGAGCTTATAAAAAAAGGAAACTCTGTTTTAGTAATAGAACACAATCTTGAAGTAATTAAATGTGCTGATTATATTATTGATCTTGGTCCTGAAAGCGGTGATGACGGAGGATACATTGTTGCTGAAGGCACTCCAGAAGAAATTGTTAAAGAACAAAAATCTTATACAGGCAGGTATTTAAAAAATTTTATTTAAAAATATATTAATGAAAAATTTAAAAATTCTAATACTATTCTTGTTAACAGGAATTTTGTTATCGGGTCCTGTCAGTTCCCAGTCTATAAAAGAAACTTATGAAGAAGGACGAAAAGCATTCTATTCTGATGATTTTGAAAATGCAAACAAACTATTGGCTGAAATACTTAACATGAACTCCGAGGATTATGAAGTTTATTATTACAAAGGGTTGATCTATAATATCTACTTTGATTATGATAAGTCCATTAAAGAATTAACTAGCGCCATTAATTTAGACGGAAGTCAGGGTGAAGCTTATTATAACAGGGCATTGGTCTATGATAAACAGGAAAAATATCCGGAGGCAATATCAGATTATACTGCCGCAATTAAGAAAAACAAAAAATTCAAAGACGCATATAATCAGAGAGCTACTGATTTTGAGATGTTGAAGCAATACGATAACGCAATTAAGGATTATACAATGATCGTAAAGCTGGATCCGGAGGATGACATAGCTTATTATTACAGGGGATTGCTTTATATGCAGTTAGATAAAAAAGAGAAAGCGGCCCTAGATTTTGAAGAAGCTATAAGGCTTGATAAGATCTGGGAAAAAGAACTCAGGCCAAAAATTGATGGACTTAAAAATTAAAATTTAAAATAATTCTTCTTTGAGGTACTGAGCAGTATAGCTTACATCAATATATTTTTTTACAATTTCTTCCGGTGTACCCGCAGCAATAATATTTCCACCTTTATAACCTCCTTCAGGCCCCATATCTATGATCCAGTCGGCGGATTTGATCACATCCATATTATGCTCGATGACAATCACGGTATTTCCTTTGTCAACCAGTTTATTTAAAACATCCAGCAGCATATTTATATCTTCAAAGTGAAGACCCGTAGTCGGTTCATCAAGTATATACAGTGTCCGGCCTGTCTGAACTTTTGAAAGCTCCGTAGAAAGTTTTACACGCTGAGCCTCTCCTCCCGATAAAGTTGTTGCCTGCTGTCCAAGCCTGATGTACCCGAGTCCGACATCAAACAATGTCTGAAGTTTTCTTTTCAATGAAGGGACAGCCTCGAAAAATTTCGTCGCTTCCTCAACTGTCATTTCCAGAACGTCAGCAATAGATTTGG
>JBDSYA010000274.1:0-4305 GCA_039925865.1 Ignavibacteria bacterium | reverse complement strand
AGTTCGTAAATTGATCAGCCCCACAGACTTACCATACTTTTCCAAAATCTCTTTGGCTTCAATTGCCTGTTTAAATAAAATTCCATAAACTAATATCGTAACATCTTTACCTTCAGAAATAATTTCTGCTTTTCCTATTTCAAATTCTTTGGAATGGCTGATCGCAGGTTTCAGATTATTATATCTAATATAAAACGGCGAATCACTTTCCAAAACTTTACTTAAACCGATCAGCATATCTTCTTCGTCAGCCGGGCAAAATACATTAACGTTAGGAATACCCCTCATAATTGAAACGTCTTCAATTGCCTGATGTGTCGGCCCGTTCGCTTCTGAAAGAAACCCTGAAAATCCTCCGACAAGTTTCACGGGAAGCCCGCTGATCCCGACATCCGTTCTTATAAATTCAAAAGCTCTCATCGTAAGAAATGATGCTAGTGCATGGGCAATTGGAATTCTTCCTCTCAGAGCAAGTCCTGCAGCCGTACCGACCATGGTCATTTCAGTTATTCCAGTATCGAGAAATTTATCACCGATCTGATCCGGAAGATTTCTGATCGCCGCCCTGTTCTCAGCAGTCAGGACCATAAACCTTTCATCTTTGTCAATAAGTTTTTTTAATAATTCTTCGTATGTCATTTATAAAACGTTAACATAATTAAATTTAGAATTTTCATTTGTTGATTCGCTGGTCAGCAGAGTTTTTTAATTTTCTCTTTCAAACTATAAATTTCCATTTTATCTTACAATTTCAAAATTAATATTTGGGAGTTATGATATTGTAAAATAAATCAATTCAATTGTATGTTAGTTTTATTTGACAACTATTTTCCCAAATATTTACAATCTTATTAAAACACTTTATACTCATGATAAAAAACCCGGCTTTTAATTATGACGGTGAAAGATCTGAGCATAAATATTCGGGATTCAGAAAGACCGACGATAGAATAGCCGTGAGAGTTTATGAAGCCCTAGGTTATGCTAAAGCAGTTTTGAATGTCGGAGCGGGGGCAGGTTCTTATGAACCCTCTGATCGCTATGTAATTTCAGTTGAACCTTCGTTCTCAATGCGTTCACAGCGAGAGGCGAATAATAAAAACCCCGCGGTTATCGGAAGTTCAGACGCTCTTCCCTTTGATGATAAATCATTCGATGCTTCAATGGCAATACTTACTGTCCATCACTGGAAAAACATGGCGAAAGGTCTTCAGGAAATGAAGCGAGTCACTAAACATACAATAGTAATAATGACCTTCGATCCCGAAGCGCTGGATGATTTTTGGAATGTAAATTATTTTCCGGAACTCATCGAAATAGAAAGAAGCCGTTATCCCAAAATAGATAACATAACTAAAATTCTCGGAGTGGATTGTGAAGTCCGAAAAATTCCTGTTCCCTTTGATTGCACTGATGCGTTTCAGGAAGCATTTTACGGAAGACCGGAAGAGTTTTTGAAAAAGGAAATTCGCATGTCACAATCTGCATGGAGTTTCCTTTCACCTGAACTTGAAAATAAATATATCAAATTACTTTCAGATGAACTCAAGTCAGGAGAGTGGGATAAAAAATTCGGTGAGCACCGTAAAATGCCGGAATTTACTGGAGCATTGCGGCTGATAATTGCGAACTTAAAATAGTTTAAAATTTAATCCGCAAATTTTAAATGATATTTGAAAATATATTCCGAGTAGATAAAATCTCAATGGTTGTGTCATTTATCTCGCTACAATTGTCTCTGATGTAAGTTCTGTTATCTTTCCTCCATGCAATTCTTTCAACAGCATTTCTACTTCTTCATTAGTAAAATTAACAAACCATCTGTCAGCTCTCGCTTCAATACTCGGCAAACCTTTACCACGTGCAGTATCAGCAATTATAACGCTTGGCTTACCTTCTTCAATTGGAAATTTCGAAAATGCTTTTTCCATTTCTTTGAAATTATGACCGTCAGTTGATTTTACTTTCCATCCAAACGCTTCAAACTTATCCGAAATAGGATTCAACGGAATAAGTTTTTCGGTTTCAATATTTGCCTGAAAATGATTTCTGTCAACTATCGCAATTAAGTTGTCAAGTTTTTTTGCTGCTGCAACAAGCGCAGCTTCCCAGATCGAACCTTCATCCAGCTCACCATCACCAAGTATTACAACAATTTTGTTTGTCTGATTTCTCATCTTGCAATCTATTGCAACTCCTATCGCAACACTCGGCAAATGTCCCAATGAACCGGAATGAAATTCAATTCCGGGAATTTGCCGGTTAGGGTGCCAGTAAATGAAATCATTTGTCTTAAGATGATTCTTTAATCTTTCTTTTTCTATGAAGCCGATCTCAGCAAACGTTCCGTAAAGAGCCGGCACATCGTGACCTTTAGATAAAAATAAATAATCTCTGTTGGGATCGTTAAGATTATTTAAGTTTATGTTCAAAAAATCTTTATAAAGATAAACTATCAGATCAGCACAAGACAAAGATGCGCCTATAAAGCATCCTCCGTCAGTCGACATTCTTATGATGTGCTCACGAACTTTAAAAGCCGTTTCCTGAAGTTCTGTTAATTTTTGGTTATTCATTTTTTAGTCAATGGTTAATGGTTAATGGTCAATGGTGAATGGTCAAAGTCTCGCATCCCACGTTTTTACGACGTCTAGCGTCTCACGTCTAGCGTCTCACGTCTCGCGTCTCACGTCTCGCGTCTAGCGTCTCGCGTCTCACGTCTCGCGTCTAGCGTTTGAAGTTTCATTCGAAGAGATCGTTTTCAATTCATCCAAATGATTTCGGTACCAGTTAACACCCGCATGCATTTCGTTGATTTTTTTTATTTCCGGCTTTCTGTCAAGCAGCATCATTATGTCACAAAGCTTAAAAGTTTTTTTCTCATCAAACAACTCATCGAATATTTGCTTTATAAATTCATAGTCTTCGACATAGTCAATAGTCATGCGGTGACTCATTGAAAGATCAAGACCTGTTTCCCATTCCTGATTTCCTATCCTATATCTATCCGGTCTTTCCCATATAAACGGTGTAGTGTGCTCGCGCTCAAAGCCTTTGTCAGCCTCAGTCCAGGCTTGTTCCAGAACTTTCATTGGAATGATCTCGACATCATTTCCGTCAGGATAAGTTGCCGGATGCAGATTACTTACATAATCAAATTTATCTTTATTATGAATATAAAACTGTAGAACATTATCAATTACATCCGGACATATTAATGGACAATCAGATGGAATTTTAACTACAACATCAGCTTTGAATTTTCTTCCGGCTTTATAATGCCTGTCAAGCAGATCAGAAGGGTGTCCTCTGAAACAATTAAAATTGTTCTGTTCACAAATCTCCACAATAATATCGTCTTCTTTTCCGGTTGTAGTTGCAACTACGATCTCCTTAAGAGTTTTTGAAGCTACAACTCTTTCAAACATTCTGACTAACAGTGGCTTACCTTTAAGTGGAAGCAATATCTTATCAGGAAGGCGTGAAGATCCTCTTCGCGCCTGAATTATAATCAAAATTTTTAAATTGTCCATTTGATATTAAATGTCTGAAGCTGTTATGCAGTCTGATAAGAAACATCAAACTTACTGTCTGTATTCGACGGATCTAATTCACTTTTTTTTTGAGACCCTTCAATAAGTGTTTCGCAAACAGTTGCAATATTTTTAGCTGAAGAGCCGCCATTTTGAATCGGAAGTTGTTTAGTAAGATCTTTTAATTCGAAAGCAGAGTAAACTTTTTTTCCTAAAGCGAGTCCGACATAAACAACTGAGGAATACATTGTTATTAGTATATCACAGTTGGCAATCATTTCGTATGCATTTCCGGAAGAATATATTAAAGAACCCGGAGCCCATTTATTGATCTCTCGTGTTGCCCTCGGAACGTTTTCATTAGGGTGAAGCTTGAAAATCATTTGCTTTTTTTCAGATAAATTCAAAGCATTAAGAATAAATTCTTTTCTGTTTTCGAATTTAAATGTTTCACGTGAATCAGATGTACAAACCAGTGAATAATTTTTATAAGGAAAATCATTATTTAAATATTCATGGCAATTATCGAAATTCGGAATTCCGGTAACGATCAGCTTTTCAGTTTTTATACCTTTGCGAATGAATACATCTTTGTATCCTTCCGAGGCAACACAAAAGTATGTATAGTAATCAGACAGGCCTGTCGAAGCTGTTCCGGCAAAATATCTCGGAATTTTCCTGATTTTTTTTACTATATGAAAAACGACATTTTCCGGATCTGTCATGCCTTCCTGCACCATTACCATTTTTTTATTCTGAATATTTTTTGGAA
>JBDSYA010000273.1:0-10086 GCA_039925865.1 Ignavibacteria bacterium | reverse complement strand
TTTAAGTTCAGCAAAAACACCTTTACACACATGATCAGATTATCAAAGCCATCACTGCCATCAGAACCATCAGTAGATCCTCTACAATTGTGACAGTTGTCATAGGCAGATTAAATACTGATCCAAGACAAGCACATCTTATTACCTTTTTGTCCAGAACTGTTTGAATAACACCAATGCTGCTGAAACCCATTACAATTATTGTTGCTATATTAGTAACCAATGGATTGAATGAAGTTAGGTAAGCCACACCCAGTGCCAGCTCAATGAAAGGATAAACATAACCGTAAGTGTTTACATTTTTTGCAAGAAGATCATATGTTGAATAACTTTCTGCAAAACCTTTCAGATCCAGAAATTTGAAAAATGAAAATACAAGAAAAAATCCCGCCATGAACTTATTCATGAAGTTGTGCAGGCTAAAATTATTTTCTGAGTACAATGTCAAAATTGAAATTCCCGTGATATAAATAAAAATTACAATAAGAGGTTTATAAGTCTCAAGCCATGTTTTAGTTTCTTCATGCATCATTTCGTGACTGGAGTCTGCAATGTCTTCTGAAATTTTATATTTGTTCAAAGGATCCAGAGCTTTCTGAAATTCAGCTGTTGATATATGCTTGTTCATTTCAATTGCAGCTGTATTTGAACTCAAATTTATATCTGCATTTATAACTTCAGGCAGCTTCTGCAGTTCTTCTTTCACTTTAGCGGCACAGCTGCTGCAGGTCATGCCTGATATTTTGTATGTGTGTGTCATTTATATTCTTTTATTGATTTAATTATTCAAATTCTTACAATTAATTTTCTCTCTGAATATATAAAATTAATTACAGCAATCTTTATCATTACTTACCTTTTTAAACTTCTTGTAAGCGATGAAAGATATAACTGCAAGAAAAATTATACTTATTATATATTCCAATCTATTTTATTAAAAACATTTTTTTAGTTATTGAAAAATTATTTGACTCCAGTTTATAAAAGTATATACCCGATGATAATTGTGATCCGTCAAATGTTACTCCATACGATCCGGCAGCTTTGTTTTCATCAATCAGAGATGAAATTAATTTTCCATTTATATCATAGATCTCCAATTTTGTCATCCCGGCAACAGGTATTTCAAAAGCAATTTTAGTAACGGGGTTGAAAGGGTTAGGATAGTTTGTATGCAGGATAAAATCATAACTACTAACCGCGGAATGACTATGTGTTGTAGCTGAAACAATATTTGAATAATGTGATGAGCCTACTTTGTTAGTTGCATAAACTCTGAATGAATAAGTTGTATGCTGATGAAGACCTGTTGCGGTGAATGATGTAGCATTTGAACCTACATGACCCGCATTATGAAATGAACTATCGTGAGGACCTTTTTTTTCTATTACAAAACTTCCTTCATTGTGTGAGTTATCGTGCCATGTAAGATTTATCATTGACGATGAGGTCGCGTGAGCAACGAGTTGCGATGGTGCGTTTGGTATCGAATGATGGCTCGTATCATGAAATGTCGTAGTGCTCGCAATATTTGAGTAATGAGATACGCCTGTATGATTCACAGCATTTACCCTGAAATGATAGGTTGTGTTTGCACTTAAATGAAGCATATTAAAAGTTGTAATATTCTCAGAAACATGTCCAACCTGCATGAACAGTGAATCATTATGATTTGAAGAATTCATTTCGATGTTAAAATTATTTTCATTGTGCGAATTATCTGTCCAGTGCAGATTTATCTGCGATGAAGACACTGCAGTTGCAATTAAATGTGATGGAGCAGAAGGTACTTGGGCATGTAACGTGTTATTACTAAATAGAAAAACTGATAAAATGGAAAATATTAAAAAAGTTTTCATTTGCATCTCCTTTTTTGTGTTGGGTTAAGTAATTTTTGTTTTGTTAGTTGAACCAAATTTTTATCATAGTGAAATTTTAAAAGCACACTATTACTTCATATTTTTCATTTGGTCAATTTCTGCTTTCTGTTTATTTATCATCTCCTGAGCCATTTTCTTTATTTCCGGATCTGTTCCATTATCAACTTCAACATCGGCCATATCAACTGCCCCCTCATGGTGCATAATCATCATTGATAAAAAATCATTATCGTGGTCTCCGGTCATTTTCATATTGTCATCCATCATATCATCCATAGATTCCATTAATTTCTTGCTGTTGTCACCTGAAGTACTCTTTTTATCTTTGTTTTTCTCCAACCAGTTTTGCATTGTTGCAATTTCCTTTTGCTGATCCTTTATGATATTGTTGGCTAATGATTTTACATTCTCCTTTTTCCCGGATGCAATTTCAGTCGTAGCCATTTCTATTGCTCCCTGATGATGCATTATCATCATATTTACAAAATCAACATCGGTATTTCCTGTCATTTTCATTCCCTTCATCTTATTCATCATATTACTCATGCTTTTATCCATCATATTATTGTCCATATTTTTATCCATTTTCTTTTCCATATCATCCATGGATTTATTTTTCATTAAACTGTCTTTCATCGATGTATCTTTCATTTCGGCGTTTTTATTACAGGAAGAGACAAATGATACGGATAGAAATACGATGAATATAAATGATAAAGAAATGAAAGAAGGTTTGAATAAATTTAATTTTTTCATTTTACTATAATTTTTTAATTTACGGAAATTAAATTAATAAAACATTTAATGTTGTTACTCCATAACAATCCTTTCCCTCACAAAACCTATTTGAACTTAGTGTATGCAAGGAAAAGATTGCTTTAATAAACAATAGAATTTAAAAAATCCCTTATGGCTTTTTACAGCAGGAACTTAATTTTTCGTAAGCATCTTTATCTGCAGACTTATTATTCGCATCATATCCGGCAGATGTAATTGCTTTTTCAATTGCTTCTTTACTTGTTACATCAGCATTGTATACTACAGTAGCTGATTTTTTCTTAAAACTAACAGTTGTCTTAACAACGCCGCTCACACTATTTATTGCTTCGGTAATTGTTTTTTCGCACATATTACATTGCATAGTTTTTAATTTGATCTTCACAGTCTTGTTATGCTGGATTTCAGTCGTCCCGGCGCTAATGCTGCTGATACTGATTAAAGATGTTACAAAGCATGCAATGATCAATAAAATTATTTTTTTCGTTTTCATAATTTTTAGTTTTAATTTTTTTGGAAATATGTTTTCTAGTTTTCTACGGTTATTCTTTTCTATATCACTTGCCATTTATCAATTTCGGCAAATGCAAACATTTAATGTGCTAGCTCTTACATGATTCGGAACATTTTCTGCACATCTCCGCGCAGCGTTTGCAATGTTCGTGGGAATGCTTTCCGCACTCATCGGCACATGCATCACAAATTTCGCTGCAAAACTTTTTTATGCTGTCCGAAAGATCTGAACCGCTTTCCAGCCATGATGATGTCATATCACAAATGTCGGCACAATTTCTGTCAAGCTGAATACATTTCGCCATCATTTTCACATCATCTTCCTGCAAACATGCAGAATAGCAATGATTACATTCTGCGCTGCAATCTCTAAGCGCTTGTATTAGGTGTTTATTTTTTTCATGCATAATTATATTTTTTTAGGTTTATGAAATATTATTTATTAACTCAAGTTGACCGCTTTACTTTTAAAAGTGTTATTCAGCCACGAATTACACGAATTGTCACGAATTTGTAAAAATATGTTTTTTGAAATTCGACAAAATTAGTGAAATTCGTGTCAGGATTTAACACTCAAGTTATAAGCGGTCAACTTAAGTTATTAATTTAATTAAAACTTTCAGCGGGATACTGGCTTTTGATTTCATCAATGGATTGTTTAAATTTTTCATATTCTTTTATTACTTCTGACTCTTTTTTATTATGCATGAGCTGATCCATAGTGTTTCCAATTGTTTCTAATTCTTTAATCTTCAAGTTTACAACATCCAGTTTTGATGTGGCTATACCAAGTGATTTGCCGGGGAGTGTTTTTAAAAGATTAAGCACCTCAGCAATTGGCTCATCTAAATGAGAAGCTTTTTTGTCTTTAATTATCTGGCCTAAAGCATCAGTCTTCTTTTCGATCTGATTCCATATTGTGCCGATCTTTGGTGCACTTGTATTGGTTGGAGGAGGAGTTTCCTGTGTCTGTGTATTATCTTTAGTATCTTTTTGAACGGTTGCATTGTCCTCTTTACCACAACCGGTAAACATAAAATTAAATAATACCACTGTTACAAAAAGCCCTGACGTTAATGTTTTCATTTTATTTTATTTAAGTTTTATAAATTATTTATTTGACTATTGCTAATTCTTCATTCACATCAATTTGTTCCTCCTGTTTTAAATATTTTTTTACTGCCTTCTCACCGAAAAGATAAAACACCGCGGGAGTTACAATTATATCTAATAACGTAGAGCTGATAAGTCCTCCGAATATTACAGTTGCAACCGGATATAATATCTCCTTTCCCGGTTGATCAGCGGCAAGTATTAATGGTACCATCCCCAATCCGGCTACAGCTGCCGTCATTAAAACAGGAACTAATCTTTCCAATGAACCGCGAATGATCATTTCTTTACTGAACTTTTCTCCCTCTTCCTTTATAAGATGCAAATAATGTGATATCATCATGATCCCGTTTCTTGAAGCAATACCTGTCAATGTTATAAAGCCAACCATCGAAGCAATTGATATTACTCCTCCCGTCAAATATATTGCAACAACACTTCCAATTAATGCAAGAGGTATATTTAATAAAATCTGTAACACAATTACTGCTGATCTGAAGTGAGCATAGAGAACTATAAACATTGCCAGAAATGAGAAGATGCTCAGAAAAAGAATTAGTCTTGAAGCCTCTTCCTGCGCCTGAAACTGTCCGCCATAAGTTATAAAATAACCGGGAGGAAGTTTTATTTTTTCATTAATTTTATTTTGCATTTCATTTACAACTGTGCCAATATCTTTACCTGAAACATTTGCCTGTATGACAATCCTTCTTTGCAGATTTTCCCTGTTAATAATATTCGGTCCCATGTCTTCTGAAATATCAGCTACTGCAGATAGTGGAATCTTTGAACCATTAGGTGCATCTATTAATGTTGATCTAATCTTCTCGGTATCCTTCCTGAATCGGTCATCAATTTTTATTACAAGGTCGAAAGTTTTCTGATCTTCAAGTATCTGTGATACAACTTCTCCGTTATAAGATGTCTCAATTGCTTTTGTGATATCTCCTGCCGTAAATCCGTATCTCGCTGCTTCATCCCTTTTTATTTTAATTGTAAGCTGTGGAATGAGCACCTGTTTCTCAATTTGAAGATCAACTACACCTTCTATTTCTTTCATAACCTTTTCAATTTCAATTGCATTTCTTCTCAATTCTGAAAGATCTGTTCCGAATAATTTCACAGCGATTTGAGCTCTTACTCCGGATAAAAGGTGATCGATCCTGTGTGAGATCGGCTGACCAATTCCTATATTGATACCGGGAATAATACTTAACTGCTTTCTTATATCATTTGAAATTTCATTTCTATTCCGGTCACTTTCTTTCAGAGTAACATCAATTTCAGTAGAGTGAACTCCTTCTGCATGTTCGTCTAATTCGGCTCTGCCGGTTCTCCTGCCCGTAGATTGAACTTCCGGTACTTTTCTTATTAAATTTTCGGCAATCGTACCTATACGATTCGATTCAGTCAGCGATGTGCCGGGTGGAGAAAGAAGATTTATCGTAAGTGAACCTTCATTGAATGGAGGTAAAAATTCCGTTCCTGTAAATGCTATTGCCACAATTGATAGGATTGCAACAGCCGCAGCAGATATTAATATTGTTTTCGGATGTTTAAGTGTCCCATGAAGTAGTTTAGTGTCTTGTCTTTTTAACCATCTTACTAAAAACCCATCACCTTTATCCAACAGTTTTGCTTTAGGCAACAGATAAGCGCACAATGCAGGCGTAACCGTAAGTGATACCAAAAGTGAAGCTATTATGGAAATGATATATGCTATACCCAAAGGCGCAAATATTTTTCCTTCAATACCACTTAAGTTAAATAACGGAATGAATACTAATACAACCAGTATGGTTGCATACACTATTGAATTTCTTACCTCGCTGGATGCTTTATAAATTACAGTTAACACCGACTCTGGATTTTCTTTAAGTTTATTTTCCTTTAATCTTCTGTAAACATTTTCCACATCTACAATTGCATCATCAACAAGCTCGCCGATAGCAATTGCAAGCCCGCCTAATGTCATAGTATTGATCGTTATATCGAAAAATTTAAAAACAAGTGCAGTAATGATGAGAGATAAAGGAATAGCTGTAAGTGTAATTAGTGTCGTTCTGAAATTCAACAAGAATAAAAACAATACTACAGAAACAAGTATTGCACCATCACGAAGCGCATGTTCAACATTTGTAATAGAAGATTCTATAAAATGTGACTGCTTAAAAATATCTTTGTTTATTTTTATTCCGGATGGAAGGGTCTTCTCTAACTCTTCAATCGCTTTATCTATCTGTTGGGTCAGCTCAACTGTATTAGCGCCCGGTTGTTTTTCAATGGACATTATAACAGCAGGTTTACCATTTAAACCGCCATCACCTCGTTTAATAGGAGGACCTATCTTCACTTCTGCAATTTCTCTTAAATAAACCGGAATGTTATCCCTCGATGCAACAATAGTATTATTTAAATCCTCAATTGATTTTGCTCTGCCAATATTCCTGATCAGATATTCCTGATTGGATTTTTCTGTAAATCCTCCGGTACTGTTTTGATTTGATGAAGATAGAGACATCTCTACTTCATCAAGAGTTATCTCATAATTCTTCAGCTTATTGGGATCAATTTGAACCTGATATTGCTTTACATCTCCACCGATATTTATAACCTGAGAAACTCCGGGTATAGTCAGCAGTCTTGGTCTTATGACCCAGTCTGCGACAGTACGGATCTCTGTTGCCGAAACCGTATCAGGTGAATAAACTCCTATCATCATTATCTGACCCATTATCGATGATATTGGCGCAAGAGTTGGTATTACACCTTCCGGTAATTTTTCTTTTGCAAGCTGCAGTTTTTCCGTTACAAGCTGCCTTGACTGAAGCACATCTGATCCCCAGTCAAACTCTATATAGACAATTGATAATCCCACTCCCGAATTAGTCCTGATATCTTTTACTCCTGTTGCGCCATTAAGCACATTCTCAATAGGCAAAGTTATTAATACTTCTACTTCTTCAGGTGATAATCCTCTTGCCTCAGTCATAATAGTTACCCTTGGCCTGTTAAGATCAGGTAAAACGTCAACGGGTAAATTTATTGCTGTATAAGCTCCATACACCAATAAGAAAGCTGCTGCAGCAATTACAAATAATCGGTTCTTTAATGAAAAGCTTATTATTTTATTAAGCATAATTCTTTTTTACTTTTCAACCAACCCCTCAATCCCCTCCCTGTCTGCGCCAGGCAGGCTTGCCAAGGAGGGGGAAGGGGGAGGTCTAAAAACTTTATACTGTTATCAAATCTTTCTCTGCACGTTTTAACAAAACTGCGTTCGTCGCAACTATTATTGAAGATATACTCATCAACAGAGCCGCGACTTCAGGGCGAAGTAAAATACCATAACCCGGATAAAGTAAACCCGCCGCAATTGGTATTGCAAGTATATTATATATTGAAGCCCAAAAAAGATTCTGTTTCATTTTTCGTACTGTAGCCTTGCTTAATCGGATTGCTCTTAATACATCTGCCGGATCGGATTTCATCAATACAACTTTTGCAGTTTCAATTGCTACGTCAGTCCCCGCTCCGATTGCAATACCAATATCAGCTGTTGCAAGCGCGGGAGCATCATTTACACCGTCTCCCACCATTGCGACAAACTTACCCTCATCCTGAAGTTTCTTCACAAACTTTGCTTTATCCTCAGGCATTACTTCCGCAAAAACTCTTTTTATTCCGATTTTATTTGCCACAACTTCAGCAGTTTTCTGATTGTCACCTGTGATCATTACTGTTTCTATACCGATCTCATTTAATTTATCAATGGCAAGTTTGGAATTTTCTTTAATCGGATCGGCAGCCCCTAACACCGCAGCGACTAAACCATTCACAGATAAGATCATTATGGTATTTCCATTTGCAAGCAGTTCATTAATCTTGTTTTGCAATGGTTTGATGTCAACATTATTTTCTTTCATTAATTTAACAGTGCCTACTAATATATTTTTTCCTTTCACAATTGCTTTTACTCCAAGCCCGGACAAATTTTCAAACTTTTCTACATCATCCGGCAAATTAAGATTTTTATTTTTCAATTCTTCAAGTACAGCATTTGCAAGAGGATGTGAAGACTTAGCTTCAGCTGCGGCTATTAATTCTAATACTTCATCTTTATTAAATTCATTAGCCGTCTCAATAGCAGTTACTTTGGGTTTTCCTTCTGTCAACGTACCGGTTTTATCTAAGACAACTGCCTGGATCTTTGAAACCTCTTCTAATGTAGCAGCATCTTTGATTAAAATGTTATGCTTTGCTCCGAGACCTGTTCCAACTGCAACCGCGGTAGGTGTTGCAAGTCCTAATGCATCAGGGCATGCAATCACAACTGTAGAAATTGCAAATGTTAATGAGATCATGGCAGATTGATTCAAAATAAAAAACCATACAATAAATGTTATAAGTCCTCCACCAACTGCAGCAATGACTAAATATTTTGCAAATCTGTCTGCAAGCTTTTGTCCGGGAGCTTTGGAGTTTTGCGCTTCTTCAACCATTTTAACAATTTGTGCAAGCGCTGTGTCTTTACCGACTTTAGTAGCTTTAAATTCGACTGATCCTGCTTGATTGATTGATCCTCCGATAACTTTATCTCCGGGCTTTCTCGAAACCGGAAGCGATTCGCCCGTTACAAGTGATTCGTCAATTGATGTTTCACCTTCAGTGATCTCGCCATCAACAGGTACTTTATCTCCGGGTTTTAATATCAAAATTTCACCAAGCTTCACGTCTGCTGTTGGCACCAGTTCTTCTTTACCATTTCGAATTACTCTTGCCTGTGGCGGAACCAGTGCGAATAATGCCTGCAGCGCATCAGTTGTTCCTCTCCTTGATTTCATTTCCATCCAATGGCCGAATAATACAAAAGTGACAAGCATAGCCGCTGCTTCGTAAAATGAATCACTGTTATTCTGTAAAGTTAGAAATACACTGAACCCATAAGCCGCAGTAATTCCAACTGCAATCAATACTGCCATGTTCAGCGTTCTCGCCTGTAATGCTTTATATGATGAATAAAGAAAAATCCATCCTGAATAAAAATATACCGGTGTGGTTAAAATAAATAAAAGCCATGCAACAGCAATAGGTGAAGGTAATGAAATACCAAAAATCATTTTGCCCATTGGTGAATAAAGAATAATCGGTATCGTTAATATCAACGCCACAAAGAATTTATTTCTAATATCGAGCTCCATCATCTTTGCCATTTCTCTGCCGGCTAATCCCGTATGCTCCATTCCCATGCTCATTGTCATACTGACTTTGAACTTTTTCCAAAACGACATTTCATTTCCCGGCTCCATAGTATGGCCGGCATGTTCACTTTGATTCATTATTTAGTAATCAATTTTTTATTAACAAATCAGTTATAAGGATTTCATTTTCTTTTTTCGACTGACTCAATTAACAAAAAGCCGAAATTTAATTTTCTGAAAAATAATCTTTGACAAATGAATGCAGTTGATTCTCTGTCATTTTGTCAGTTTGTTTAGTTTCAATTTTTATTTTTGCAAAACGATGATCTGTCTTTAAAATATTGTGCAATTCCATCTTAGCACTGGTAGGACCAAATAAAATTACATCATCATAATCTTTAATGGTTTCAGCCAGCTTTTTATAATATTCTGCATGCTCATGCTGTTCTTTGTTGTGCATTGTTTTCTCACTCCTGACTAAAGTTTCTTCTTTTTCCTGATGAGTAAATTTAGATTCCAAGGTTTTTGTCTCGATTGAATCAGATGTGTATTCCATTAAATGAGCGTTTGAATGATCCATCCAAATTCCTAACTTTTTTTTT